>CAZBCT010000032.1:0-28866 GCA_964490485.1 uncultured Candidatus Brocadia sp.
GGTATGGATTGCTTCGCTCTGCTCGCAATGACATTTACCTGTATACTTATTTAAGACGTTCACTATAGTTACATAAAGCATCCGGTATTTTATGAGAACAGCAGAAGTTATAACTATAGGCACGGAAATTATGGCAGGGCAGATTGTTGATTCAAATGCTCAGCATATTTCAAAAATGTTAACCGAAAATGGAATACATGTGCTATTCCAGACATCCATTGGTGATGATGAAAATTTATTAAAATCAGCCCTGAGAATTGCAAGAGATCGGGTGAAACTAATTATTATAACAGGCGGACTCGGTCCCACAGCAAATGACATCACCCGGGAAGCAGTGTCGGATTTTTTCAGTATTCCTCTGATACCTGACAAAGAGTCACAACTTCGTCTCCAACGATATCTTGTGAACCGGCATACAACCCGAAAGAATGAATATAGGAGACAGTGTCTTATTCCCGAAGGTTCAGTTGTGCTTTATAACGATAATGGGACTGCGACTGGATTTGCCGTTCGTCATGAAAAAAAAGAAATTGTCTGTTTGCCTGGAGTGCCTGGAGAAATGCATTCTATGTTGAATAAGTATTTGGAAATCTATGCGCAGCAAAACAAGGCGGAGAAAAGTTGTTCGTTCACAAGAAATTTGCACACCTTCGGTATTTCAGAGCGAACCGTTGAAGATGCCGTTAAAGATTGTCTGGGATACACAGAACAAACAAAGACAATAACATTGGTACACGATGGAATTGTAACGATAAATATCCACACGACAGCTCCGGAAGAGAAAAAAGCTGTAAAGATATTAGATAGAACGGAACGGGCGCTTCGAAAGAAATTGGGTCACACAATATTTGGATCAGGTGATGATACGCTTGAATATGCAGTTTCTGTTCTTCTGAATAAAAACAAAAAAACGATTGCAGTTGCAGAGTCATGTACCGGCGGATTGGTTTCGGATAAACTCACCAACATTTCGGGTATCTCTCAGTTTTTTTTGGAGGGTGTGGTTGCCTATAGTAATAAGGCGAAGGTAGACGTGCTTGGTGTTCCTGAAAAGCTTATACTGAAGCATGGCGCTGTGAGTTCGCCCGTGGTAAAAGCGATGGCCTTGGGAATAAAAAAGAAGGCTTTGGCAGATATAGGCGTCGGCATCACAGGAATTGCTGGTCCTACAGGTGCAACGCCGGGAAAACCCGTAGGGTTAGTTTATATTGCTGTAGTCACTACCGGTCGTGTCCGGGCAAAGAAATACCGGTTTAGGGGTTCCAGGATCGATATCAAAAATTTTTCTGCCAATACCGCATTAAATATGATACGCCTCACATTGCTTCATGTCATATAAAAGAGGTAGAAATAGAACTTTTTTTAGGGGAATATTTCTTAAAACCGACAAATGAAATTTATGAGTGATTAGGTCAAAGCAGCCGTCTGTGGGCATGCCAAAGTCATCGGCGTCCATTTCAATATCCCGGAACTCTTCAGGAAATTCAACAATGGGAGTGCAGAGGAGAATAACAAAACAACCTGAAGCAGATCGTTTCATAACATTGTTCTCCGAACAGGATAGCAATCGGGTAAAACTATTTGTCAGAGTGTTACGGATCTTGTGTCGGTTTATGCTGTATGCATGCTTTATGATATCGTTCGATAATGGCAAGTACTTTTTCTGTCAGGGTAGGGACAAATTGAGTATTTATTCCCTGCACAATAATTTCGCATGCTTTCTGATGGGAGTATTTTTTATGATAATGCCTGTCCGTGGTAAGGGCATCGTACGCATCTATTATTGAAAGAACGCTGGCTTCAAATGGAATTTCAGCCCCTTGCAAACAATCGGGATAACCTTTGCCATTATACCATTCGTGGTGGTGACGCACGATTGGCAAACATTTTTCCATAAATTTTATTGGTGCAATAATTTTATAACCTATCTCAGAATGACGTTTTATTATTTGAAATTCTTCTTTAGTAAGGTAACTTGGTTTTGTCAGCACAAGATCACCTACCCCAATTTTTCCTATATCATGAAGGTAGGCGCTATATCGCAAGACTTCGATTTCCGCTTCATTTTTACCCAATTCTTTGGCAACAAAGGCTGAAAGTTCCGACACTCGTTTAGAGTGGCCGGCGGTATAAGCATCTTTCGCATCAATAGCTTGCAAAAGTGCTTCTGTTGTTGAAAGGAAATTCTGTTGTGCTGCCTTCCTAAGGTTATCTACGAGCTGGTCTTTTTCCCACAGTTCGATACTACGGTGTAATGCTTTTTCAGCCACATTAAGGATTTCGTCTGGCTGAAAAGGTTTCACGATAAAATCGAATGCACCATTTCGTAAGGAGGTAATTGTGGTTTCGATTGATGGGTGAGCCGTAATCATAATGACGGGGATAGTAGATTTCTCAGAACGCATCTGTTTGAGAAAATCCAGACCGTTTACCTTGGGCATCTTTATGTCAAGAAAGATCATCTCCGGCTTTACGTTATTCATGCTAACAAGGGCTTCATCTATATTTGATGTTGTGGAAACACAATATTTGTCCCTTAGTATTATTTTTAACGATTCCCTTACACCAAGGTCGTCATCAATCACCAGGATGTTTGCCGATTTCGTCATTTGTTCCATATCATATCCCCCGAAGGCGTATTTACAGAACATTTCTTGTGCCAAATTGGCAGGATAAAATTCAAGAAAAAACTGCAACTTCTTTACACCATTTAGGTAATGACTATATTATATAAAATTAGAAAAAAAAGAATGCCCGTTATATAATAAATTCGCATTCTTGTATAATCTTAGCGTTTTCTGAATAAATATAATATTTTATGTTCATAATTGTTCATTTATTGGAAAATTTGAACGTAACGCATTTTTAAAAATTTACAAAAATGATCATCTCTTCCTTGTTTTTCAATCCCTCAATACGGGTAACTGCATCAGTTATTTTTGTAATTTTATACACAAGAAGGAGCAATATTGCAACAAAATATGCTGAAAAAATGGACATATTTCCTTCGATACCTTTGGTTTATGGTTTTTACACCATAGCAAAATAGTCCTAAGTATTCTAATATTAATAACTAACTACATCCATACAACATTTAATGAAAAGTTGGTATATTAATTGCCTAGCGATCATAATTGTTCAGATGATTCTCATTACAATGCTTCTAAAGTTTACTAATACGTATAAGTAATCATAATTTCTGTTATCAAAAGATTTTTTAGAAAGGATATGGTTATGCACTCTATTTTGATAGTCTCTGACGATAAGTCTGTTAATAACCTTTTTAAAAAATCTTTAAATGGAGATTATGTCATCCACTATGCGAAGACCCCTGATGACGCGTTCGAGATATTGTTTAACAAAGATATCGATATAACTTTTTTAGACGTCATTTTAAACAACGAAGGGGCAACTAAACTCTTGGAGAAATTCAGGCAAATCAATATTGACCCAACGATCGTTTTGATAATACCGGAGGCTCAACCAATGCTGTCCGAAGATGCCTTAAGGATAGGAGCGTATGAATTGCTTGAAAAACCATTGACTAACGAAGCAATACAGCATGCATCAAAGAGGGCTTTGGAAAAGCAATCGCTTAAAAAAGAATTGGGGTTTATTCAATCTCACATAAAAAATTTACAACCGGTAAATAAAGATATTGGCCTACCAGAACCTATAATTAACAGACAACCGGGTGCAGGCGAAATAAACCTTAAATACAAAGAGGTCTTCCAAAAATTTTCAAAAGTATTGGCGCGAGTGCATGATCTGGGAAAACTCGCGGATCTGACTGTTGAGGCGATGTCCGAAATATTTGGTGTGGGCAAGGTAGTTTTTATGCTGGTATACAAAAAAGAAGGGCTAAGCCGGCCTTATCGCTATTTGGGTCTCGATGAGACTGTTGCTAAAAAAATTTGCTATAATAACAACCAGAGCATTATGCTCTGGTTAACGAAAAATCATCAAATATTAACTAAAGATGATATAGAAAGAGAAGTTGCAAGTAATAAATTAAGTATACGTGAAGCGATAAACATTCAGAGAGAAATAAATCTTTTGCAAGCTCACATATGTATCCCCGTCTTAGCTTATGGGAGTCTCAGCAGTGTAATTACCCTGGGGAATAAAATTTCTGGAAAGGTCTTCTTTGATGAGGACATTGAATTGCTATCCATGCTGGCAGGATATATAGGCATGGCGGTCGAGAACGCATTTCTGTACCGGGAGGCAAATCTTCGGAAAATTTTGAATGAAAATATTTTAGAAAATATCCCTTGTGGTGTAATTGCCATAAACAGCAATGGCAGAATTAATGCCTTTAACAAAAATGCCGCAAAGATGTTAGATATTTCTTCTCACGATATTCTTGGAAAGGATGTAAAACATATTGGTTCTCTCTTTACTGATATTCTTTTGAGAACATTAAAAGACAAGAAAACATATGAGATGCGTGAAGTTGTACACCCCACTACTCACTTGGTTTATTCGGTAAGTACCTCTTTGTTAGATGCCGGCGGTGAATTAGGTGCAATTATGATATTTTCAGATATAAGTGAGATTAGGAAATTGCAATCGAGTTTAAATGCCGTTACAGAATTTGAGAAGAAACTAAAGAATTTAGAAGGCCGAACGGTCACATCTGGCATTGCAACTGAGTTGGGTAATATGCTTCTTACTCACTCAGGTTGATTATCAAATCAAATTCAAGGTATGATTTGCGAGATGAATGTATATCTAACGAAGAGGAAAGAAACGTTTATCTTACTGTTTTATCTCTAATTCTCTATGAAAACAATACTGCTAGTAGATGATGAGTCCAGTGTCATTGAATCCCTCAGAGTTATCTTAAGGGATAGTTATAAGGTACTAAGCACTCTCAGTGGGAAAGAAGCCTTAAAGATACTGGAAAAAGAACACGTGGATCTTATCCTCCTTGATTTAAAAATGCATGAGTTGGATGGTTTGGAATTACTGAGGAAGCTACAACCATCCGGTCATGAGGTTGGTGTCGTTGTATTAACCGCGGTAAATGACGTCAAGGCTATTGTAGAAGCAGTTAAACTGGGTGCATTAGATTATATTGTAAAACCTTTCGGCGTCGAGGAAATCAAGATAACTATAGAAAAGGCGCTGCAGTTTAGAAGCCTAAGCCGGGAAGTTCGTTATCTTCGGTCAGAGTACAAATACCATTCAATAGACAAACTAATCCATGGACGTAGCCACATAATGGCGGAAATACTTGATATCATCACCAGGGTTTCCCGGGTTGATTCCACCGTTCTTTTACGGGGTGAAAGTGGAACTGGCAAGGAATTAGTTGCTCGTGCAATCCATTCTCATAGTACCAGACGGGAGGCTCCCTTTATTGTTGTGAGTTGTCCAAATCTAGCAAGTGAGTTGCTCGAGGCGGAACTTTTTGGTCACGAGAAGGGATCATTTACCGGCGCATATGAGCGTCGGTTAGGAAAGTTTGAGATAGCCGAAGGTGGCACCATGTTTCTCGATGAGATTAGTGAGATAAACCTTCCGCTACAGGCAAAGCTCCTGCGCATTCTGCAGGAGAAGGAGTTCTCTCGTTTAGGGAGTCATTCTGTTATAAAGACAGATGTGCGCATTATTGCTGCGACAAATAAAGATTTGGAATCAATGATCAGGAATGGACAATTTCGTGAAGATCTGTACTATCGTATCAACGTCGTGCCCATTTATCTTCCACCTCTGCGTGAGAGACAAGAGGATATCGCCCAATTAGTAAAACACTTCTTTGACGTTTTTCGAAAAGAGTGTCATGCAAAGATGGAACTCATTTCAAAAGAAGCAATGGAAGCATTATTAAAGTATCACTGGCCGGGAAATGTAAGAGAATTGAAGAATGTCTTGGAGAGAACCGTTGCACTCTACGGCAACGAGGCTACTCTTTTCCCTGAACATCTGCCAATTGAGATCACTAATATTTCTTCCCGGAAGCTGCAACAGATGAAATCGGATAAAAACTGGAAAATCTCCTTAGAAGATGAAGTGGCACGAGTTGAAAAACAGCTCATTGAACAAGCCATTCAGCAATCCGGAGGGGTGAAATCAAAAGCAGCAAAGCTCCTCGGAACTACTCGCCGTATTATTAATTATAAAATTCTGAAATATGGAATTATAAATTCTTACAAGACAAATGTTAATGTATGAAAAAACGCATCGTAGTTACCGGTATGGGTATTGTTAGCCCAATAGGCATTGGTGTAAATGAAAACTGGGAAAGGTATCTTTCCGGTATATCTGGAATCAAAGAATTTGAGATAGAGGGTATAGACACAAAAACATATGCCGGCAAGGTATCAGACAACGAACTCGATACCTTTATTCCCGAAACAATAAAATATAAAAAAGACAGATTTACTCTTTTTGCTTTGGTTGCTGCAAAGATTGCATTACATGATGCAAAAATCGATGAAGGATTCAATAAGGAAAAGATCGGGGTCTTTATCGGTAGTGCTTTTAGTGGACTTAACATCATCGAGCAGCAAATCAGAATACTCTATGCAGACGGCCCAAGAAGAGTACATCCCCTTTTAATGCAAAATAATCTTACGAATGCACCATCCGGTGAAATTGCTATAGAATTTACTCTTAAGGGTCCTAATATCGGATTTTCATCCGGCGCATGTTCTGGAAATTATAGTATCATTCATGCGTTTAATACTATACAGCAACATGATGTTGACGCGATAGTTGCCGGTGGGGCTGAAGCGCCGCTCTCTCCAAGAGTTTTTCAGGAATTAAAACATAAAGGCTTATTTCATCCGACGAGCCATAGTTTAA
The DNA here is from genome assembly GCA_964490485.1 of uncultured Candidatus Brocadia sp. Lineage (GTDB taxonomy): Bacteria > Planctomycetota > Brocadiia > Brocadiales > Brocadiaceae > Brocadia. The sequence goes on from CAZBCT010000032.1 coordinate 6,814, forward strand.
CTCGAGGTAGCTGCCCCTTTGATATTGACAGAAAAGGCTTTGTTTTAAGTGAGGGGTCTGGTGTTATCGTATTAGAGACACTGAGGAGTGCAGAGAAGAGGGGTGCCGAGATTTATGGTGAACTTATTGGATTTGGGGCCTCTTATGGTAGCCCTGATGGTGCAAGCCAGCATAATTCCGGTTTTTATTCTAAAGTTTCCTGTATAAAACAGGCATTGGAATCTGCTTCCCTTGATCCAGCAGATGTTGATTATATCAATTCAAGTGGTATATCGGGAATAAGAGAAGATAGTGAAGAATCCGCGGTAATAAGGTCAGTCTTTGGAGAAAATGCTTCTAAGATTCACGTAGGTTCAACGAAGGGAAGTTTAGGATTCGCAATTGGCGCATCCGGTCCCATGGATGCAATCTTTTCATTATTATCTTTAAAGAAACAAGTTTTGTTGCAAACAAATAACCTTGAGAATATTGATCCGTCTTGTAATTCGATTTTTATTCTTAAAAAACCAGAGTGCAAGCCTATAAACACAATACTATCAAACAACTTCGACTACACCGGCAATAATATATCGCTCTTATTTAAGAGAGTTTGATCGTATTGGCAAGAAGAGTACAGAGAATGCAGAAGAGGATAATGTCCTTCTTGCTGTAAATAACGGTCGCCACAGAAACCAGTGGGTCTAATAGAAAAATGAGCAAACCTATTGAAAAAAATAAAATTGTAGTAACGGGACTAGGAATCATTACGCCAATCGGAATTGGAAAAGACGAGTATTGGGAATCAGCCATACACGGGAAATCGGGCATATCAAGGATTTCAAGATTTGATGTAGAGGGTTATCCTACAAAGATTGCCGGTGAAGTAAAGAATTTTAATCCTAAAGAATATATGCCAGACGAGTTGGCTAACAATTTGAGCAGATATTCTCAATTGGGCTTAGCAACGGCTCAAATGGCCGTAAAAGATGCAAGGTTGGATTTTTCTCGTATAAATAAAAAGAAAGTTGGGGTATCGATTGGATTAGGAGACGAAATCTTGTCATACTACGATGAAAAAACTGCTATTGAGAATAACAACTATATCGTGCGGACCAAGCCTCCCACGGATAACAGGAATACATCAAACATAATCTCGGATTTTTTCGGTTTTTCAGGTCAAAGCCTAATTGTCGCAACAGCTTGTTCAAGCGGAAATCAGGCCATAGGAATTGCGAAGAATATGATTAAATCAGGTCAGGCTGACCTCGTTCTGACGGGTGGGGTTGAGGCACCTATTTTCCCTCTTATTCTAGCGGCTTTTTGTTCCTTGAGGATAATGTCAAAAAGAAATGACCAACCTGCAAAAGCGAGCAGGCCTTTTGATAAGGACAGGGATGGGTTTGTAATGGGTGAGGGTGCAGGCATGTTGATACTGGAAAGCGAAGAAAAGGCGCGTGAAAGAGGAGCATATATTTATGGTGAATTAGCCGGTTATGGAGCTACAAGCGATGCCTTTCATATGACTATGCCATCTCAAGACAGGATGCAAATATGCAAGGCAATGAGTTTAGCAATTGAGGATGCCGGCCTGGATATTAGAGATATTAATTATATTAATGCACATGGAACATCAACAACAGCAAATGATAGAGGAGAAACGAAGGCGATAAAAACGGTTTTCGGAGACCACGCTTACAACATACCGATCAGCTCAACGAAATCAATGACGGGACATTTAATGGGGGCTGCCAGTGCAGTTGAACTCATTACCTGTATTTTAGCGATAAAAAATGGTGTGCTCCCACCTACTATTAATTTAGATAATGCAGACCCTGAATGTGATCTGGATTATATAGCAAATAAAGCGAGAAAAAAAGAACTTGCTACTGCTCTCTCAAACTCCTTTGGCTTTGGAGGTAATAATTCGACCATAATAATAAAAAGGGTTCATAACTCCTCAAAAATTTAAGCCGTATCTCTAAACTTATAATTCAGGGAGGAGGGAATTTACAAAGACTTCAATGCACAGCTAGCCAAACGATGATAAATTAAAGAATATCGCAAGAGGAAATCTATTTGATCAGTAATTTACTTCTATAGAGTCAAAAAATCTTGGGAGGATTGACGACCATGAAAAATGTCACAGAAGATATGGTTAAAGAAGGACTAAAAAAAATATTAGCAAATGAACTCAGGATGGAACCTGAAGATATTCATGATGATTCACATATTGTAAATGATATTGGGGCAGAATCTGCCGACATGATTAATCTTTTGTATAATATTGAAACAGAATTTAATATAGAAATTTCTAATGAAGAAGCTGATAAAAATTTAACAATACAAAAGATGACAAATCTGATAAAGGAGAAAATAAGTTTAAATTCTGCAAAATGAAATTTGCGGGCAATTCAAAAATCTGCTATATCAAACAAACTATTTGTTTTTAAGGGGCTTTCTATGAGTGGTTCTCGCAGCACAGACCTTCTCTTATGGAATTCATTTATGGGAAAGGCATATTCCGTAAGCGACTGCTTTAAGGAAAACGGCATTGGAATCCTGGCCAGGGCATGTAAAGAGGCTGGATTTTCCGTTACCATTGAAGATCCGGCAAGAATCGATTTTTATACAGCATTTACGAAAAATGTTCTGTCATCACGACTATCCGAACTCTCACGGAGGATCTTTGACGTTCGAAATGGGGAGGATACGGCATCCTTACGAAAGGAGTGGAACCTCCTCCAAGACAATCTTGCACATGTTATCAAAGGAAAAATGGAGAAATACATTGACGACCTTGCCCGAAAAGTACGCGAGAACCAGGTAAAAGTACTCGGGATCAAAACCTGGCTCGGGGATAGATTTGCCTACTCCGAAAGGCTTGCACAAAGAGTTAATGAATTAAGTCCAAATACCTTAGTAATTGCTGGTGGACCACAGGTGAATCAATTTAAGACACATGCACTGGAGAAAAGTCCTTTCGATTTCTGCATAGATGTTGAAGGCGAAATAACCCTGGTACAGATTATGAATATAGTAAAAGAAACATCTTCCCAGGGAGGAACTAAATCTGATGTAATAAAAAAAATCACTGACCTTGCAGAAGCCGGCAAAATCTTTAATATTATATACAACGATAATAACGGCGGAGTAAAAGAGACACCCATCAAAAGACTTCCTTTGAACTCCAAACCTTTCCCTCTTTATGAAAAGGATGATGGAAAGGTAAATATAGCAGTAATAAACGAATCTTCAGGATGCTATTATGGGAAGTGTAATTTCTGTACGCATCCAAATATTACCGGTAAATACCAGACCCGCGATATTAATATTACCATTCGAGAAATCAAGGAAACAATGAAAGAAACGGGCACTGGGCTCTTCAGATTTGCCGGCTCCACAACGCCGGTTTCACTGAGCAATCGAATTGCTGACGCTTTATTAACAGAGGAATTACCTATTGAGTATTCAATGTTTGTTCGCGCAGAGACAAGGGCGAAAGATCGGATGACGGAACTTATTGAAGGCTACGAAAAAGTAATTCGTTCAGGACTTAAGGCCGTTTTCCTTGGGGCTGAAGCTGCTAATAATGATATCCTTTCAAAGATTATGGATAAAGGAAATTGTGTAGAGGACGTCTATTTTACCGTTAAGGCGCTAAAGCAGGCTTCCTACAACCAAGGAAAACATCTTGACGTAGGTATAAGTTTTATTTATCCTTGCCCAATACCTCATAATAGCGGCATAACTCATGAGCAGGTAATGGAAGAGAATTTGTACTTACTCAGGAAATTAAAAATTGAGAATTACAAACCAGACTCCGTTCTTATAACTCCTGGTGCGCCGTTGCCTGCTACAGCATGGCAAATGGAACCCGAAAGATTCGGATTCGACCTGCCTGAAGATTATTTTCAGACTGTCTTGCGTTATGAGTATGAACTTACGAAGGACCCCAGCACATGGCCTGCGCTGGACATCTCCTTACATGGAATAAGTTTCCTGGATATGCTCAAAATGTCTGGCCTCATGGAGAAAAAGGTCAGAGAATTAGGTTATACCATAAACGTCTCTGATGAACATTGCCTTGCGGCAAGGAGTGCAGGGTTCGAAGGGCAAAGGGGCTTAGAGGAATTCAAGATGAGAAGTGATTTGGCTTTATTGACGACAGATTACAGTTTCCTGAGAGATGTTTATCAACGAATAAACACACACAGCCGTAAACTGGCAGAGAAAAACTTCTCGTTATCACAGAAAACTGTTTTTTGTGGAGAAAAAGTTTCTTGCTGACGAGGCGTGCTGTTATTACTGGCCTGGGAATATTGGCTCCAAATGGTAACGGAAAAGACGCATATTGGGATGCGCTGATTAATGGACGATCAGGGATAAAAAGGATTGCCTCCTTTGATCCCTCTTCTTTCAGTACCCAGATTGCAGGTGAGGTAAAAGACTTTAATCCTTGCGATTACTTTGATCCAAAATTGGTCAAAAAGAGTGCAAGGTTCTGCCATTTCGGTGTTGCATCGACAAAGATGGCAGTAGCTGACGCTGGCATTGACCCGAGCAGAGAGAATAGTAACAGATATGGCGTATGTTTTGGAACTACGATCGGCGCCGAAAACGACGTTTATGAACAACAGTACCGGAAGTTCCTGGAGTTTGGCCCGAAGGCAGTGGGCCGTTATACAGCCCCGGAGGTCACACCACACGTGGCAACAGGTTACATATGTGCGGAATTAAATATCCACGGTCCCAATTCGACTCTGTCTTCTGGATGCTCAACCGGGCTCGATGTTGTAAATTGGGGATATAGTATGATAAAAAGGGGAGAGATCGACGTAGCAGTCGTGGGGTGTGCAGATTCCACGATATTTCCCTTTGCAATCTCTGGTTTTTCTTCTTTAGGAATACTCTCAAAAAGAAACAATGATCCTGAGAAGGCATCAAGGCCGTATGATAAGGATCGCGACGGACTCGTAGCCAGCGAAGGCGGGATATCTATCGTGGTTGAAGAGCTGAATCATGCCTTGAATAGAGATGCAAATATATATGCTGAGATCGTGTCTTACGCCACTGCATGCGAAGCACAAGACGTTTTTCATGTGGAATTGAGTGGCCAAACGCTGTTCTCTGCAATGAAAAAGGCGCTAACCACGGCTAAAGTCAGAGGAGATGAGATAGACTATATTTGCGCCCACGGAAATGCCATCCCTAGTTATGACCTGGCGGAAACAAATGCCTTTAAGGCATTCTTTAAAGATCATGCTTACAGCATTCCAATAAGTTCAATAAAGTCCATGACAGGCCATGCCTTTGCGGCAGCGGGTGGCTTTCAGGTAGTGGCAACGAGCCTTAGTCTAAAAAATGGAATTATTCCTCCCACAATTAATCTTGATGTGCCTGACCCCCTCTGCGATCTTGACTATGTTCCACATAATGCCAGGTATTTTAGTATGGACACAGCACTGATAAATACCCATAGTGTGGGTGGAACACATGCAGTCCTTGTGTTAAAAAGATTCTTTTAGACAAGAGATAAGCAATGATCGCAATCAATATCGTGAGCGTCTTAATATCCTTGCTGTATGTCGGGCTCGGATTCTTTGTCTTCTTAAGAAATCCATCCAACGTCATTAATAAGAGATTTTGTATCGTTGCAAATACTTTTTGTGTGTGGGCATCCTTAATTTTTTTTATGCTTCAAACCACAGACCCTGTATTGGCTACCTTCAGGCTGAGGTTGGTCTTTTGTGCAGCGACTTTTATTCCTTCCACCCTCTTCTTTTTTACTTCGATCTTTCCAGACAAAAAAGAAGCCCTTATCAATCGCTATCTCAGCATTGTATTTTTTCTCATAAGCATAATTCTGGCATTTTTTTCCTCCTGGATTGTTGAGTCTGTATCATTTGAGAGACACTTACCCCGTGCCAGGTATGGTGCACTATTCGTCATATTTTGTTTTTACTTCGTATCTTGCGCAGCATATTCCATATATATCCTTTATAAAAAAAGTATACACTACTACGGAATAAAGAGATTACAGATTCAATACTTTTATTTTGGAGTAGCCTTATCCTTATTTCTAGGAACCATCACGAACTTTATCTTGCCGGCAATACATGTATGGCACATTGAGAGTTTTGTCCCCTTAGTCACCGCCCCTATTTTGGTGTCAGTGGCCTACGCTATTGTAAAGTATCACCTCATGGACATCAGTGTAGTAATGAAACGGAGCACTGTTTATGCCTCCCTGTCCATTATCCTCGGCGCAGTTTATTTCGCGGCTGGACTCATTATGAGCAGCATACTTCCCGTATCTGAATTCAAAGAGATCGTTATTAATGTAGTTTCTGTCATCGTGATGGTTTTAACCTTTATATCTGCTCGAGAATCGATTCAACACTTTATTGAGAACCGTTTATTCCATACCAGGTATAGCCATCCGGAGATACTTAGCAACTCTACGGTGATGTTTTCGTCTATCCATGATTTGAATGGACTCCTCCATTTTGCAATTCAATATTTGTATGATTCCGTAGGTATTGAGAAGATAGCGATACTGATAAAGGATGAAGAATCTCAGCATTACACCCCTAAAGTAGCTATAAATTTTCCACCTGAGAACAATCTATGCCTGCTTAGCCAGAATGCCGTCGTCGCCTGGCTTTTCGAGAAGAGAACGGTTCTTTCTAAAGAACAACTGAACCGTTTTACGCATAGTCAGTTTGATCACTTGCTAGAAGAAACATTGTCATTTCTGGATGTCGACTCTTGCATCCCGGTTCTTCAAGAAAAAAATCTCTATGGCATAATCCTTTTAGGAAGGAAGGCAAACAAAAAGATCTTTACACAAGAAGATATCCAAATGTTTCTTGCATTTTCTGGTCAATTGGCTATGGCCGCTCATAATGCCCGACTCTATTCGGGTTTGGAAGAAGCCAAGACCTATCGGGATAATATCCTTCAGAGTTTAAAGTGCGGGGTGATTGCCGTGGATATTCATGAGGAAATCACACTGATCAATCACGAGGCAAAAATCCTCCTTGGCCTGGAAAGTACCAGTTCTAACGGAACAGTACTAAACACCCTTAATAAAGACACTCACAAATTACTGAGATATACTCTAAAGAATAATATAGACTATCGTGACAGTGAAACATTTATCGAGAGAGATAATAAAAAAATCCCATGCGGCGTGACTATAACTCAGTTGAAAACCGGAGCAGGAGAAAAACTTGGGGCGATCATGATTCTGACTGACCTGACGGAACTGAAACTGCTCCAGACGGAAAAGCAACATGCCGACCGGCTTGCCTATCTTGGCGGCCTTGCCTCGAATATTGCCCACGAAATAAAAAATCCCCTCGTGGCCATAAACACCTATTTTCAACTCCTCCCGTACAAAAAAGACGACGTGGAGTTTCACACCAACTTCCGTGAGATTGCCTTAAAGGAAATTGAAAGGATCAACAGAATTATTGAAGACATGCTAAATCTGGCAAAACCTTCTCATTCGAACATACGATGTATCGACCCTCACTGCTGTGTCATGGACACCGTAAACTTACTCAAGCATACCGCTGCAGATAAAGGTGCGGAGATAACCGCCGCGTTAGACGAGAAAAGATGCCAGATCATTGCGGATGAGGACAAGATAAAGCAAGTGCTTATTAATATTATGCAAAATAGCCTGGACGCATTACCAGAAAATGGAGGTATTCAGGTAAGTACCCGCATCATAGATACTATTTCAGAATTCAGAAAAATGGCAAAAGAACATCCAGGCAGTATATTCTTTTCCTTTACTCCTCATCAGTTAGATCAATTCAATAAGCAATATTTTGTGATAAAGGTCTCCGACAACGGCACAGGAATCCCAAAAGGAAAAATTGCACACATCTTTGAGCCGTTCTTTACGAATAAAGATAAGGGAACAGGGCTTGGCCTTGCTATCGTGTACAGAATAATAAAAGATCACGAGGGATGTATTTACTTAGAAAGCACCGAGGGGACAGGAACAGATTTTTATATCGGACTGCCTTTAAACGGCATGAATCCCCTGGACGTTACGAGCCATAAGTAAAAACCCGAGGGATCTTCTGTAACGTTACAACCACAGGAAGCAATGTTGTCTTCGTCGCATACAAATCCCGTTTTTTATACGTGTTTCCTTAAGGCAGCGATATCACTCAGGAACCGCTCGGTGGAATACTTTCCCTTTTTTACCACTAATGAAACACAGTGGTTTAACTTGTCCTTATCTGCCTGTGTCAAATCCTTTGAAGTAATCACGATAATGGGGATTGCGTTAGTCTCTGGCGAAGTTTTTAATTTATCCACGACATCAAAACCACTTACCTCCGGCATCATCAGGTCCGAAAGAATCAGATCCGGCTTATGAAGAAAAGCCTTATCGATCCCTTCTTTTCCACCGGAAGCCTTTAAAACTTCATATCCTTCCGAGCTTAGGAGGGTATTAAGTAGTTCGAGCGACTTCGGATCATCGTCAATAATCAACACCTTGGTATGTGAATTGTTGACTTTAGGGAGAAATCCGTATGAGGATAGCTTTGACAAGAGATCTGCCCTGCTTACCGGTTTGTTGAGATAATCTGTGGCACCCAACCCAAAGCCAATATCTTTGTTGTCGACCAGGGAAATTACTAATACAGGGATATCTTTAACGTCCGTATCCTCTTTCAGTTCCTTTAACACCTCCCATCCGTCCTTTTTGGGAAGCATGATGTCAAGAGTAATGGCAAATGGTTTGAATTTCCTTGCCTTAAGCAAGGCGTCTTCACCATCAAAGGCAGTAATTGTCTGATACCCTGATTTATTCAAAAAGACACACAACAATTCGCTCGTCTTAGGGTCGTCTTCCACCACCAGAATAGTCCCGCGACTTGCTTGTCCTTCCGATAAACGTGCACTTTCTTTCTGTGATTGGGCACACTTATTCACGGGCAAGGTAAAGTGAAAAATACTGCCGGTCCCCACCGTACTTTCAAAGCCTATGGTGCCGCCATGCATCTCAACTAATTTCTTTGTGAGGGCAAGGCCGAGCCCTGTTCCTTCATATGTGCGCGAGAAAGAGCTATCAACCTGTGAAAACTCCACAAATATTTTCGGATAATCTTTGGGAGCTATCCCAATACCGGTATCAGTAACTTTGATTTCAAAAAAATCGCTTTCTTGTTTTAGCAAGGCAGTATGAAGCGCAATCTTTCCTTTCTCCGGAGTAAATTTAATGGCATTGGAAAGCAAATTATACAATATTTGCTTGAATTTGGTAGGGTCTGCATCAAGTCGATCACCGGGATTGTGAATTGTCGTTTCAATGGTTAGTGACTTTTTATGTGCAAGACCTTTCAGGGTTATTAAGACGGCATCTATCGCCTTGCCAAGCTCAAATGTTTCGTATTTTAATTCCAGTTTACCCGACTCTACTTTTGAAAGATCTAAAATATCATTGATCATCTGCAACAGATGTTGTCCACTACTGTGAATGTCGGTAACGAACTCCATCTGATCTTCATTTAAATCACCACACAGCTTGTCCCGGAGTACTTCGGAAAAACCAATAATTGCATTTAATGGAGTGCGCAGTTCGTGTGACATATTGGCAAGAAATTCACTTTTGGCCCTGTTGGCCGCCTCGATCTTCTTATTTTGTATCTCGGTAAGTCTGACCTTTTCCTCGAGTGCTGCGTGGTAGCTGTGGATGTAAGTATCCATGGCCAGTTGCATGTCCAGGTTCATAATCTTATCCATGACCAGGATATAGTCCGTCATCTTATCAGGTTGGTCTTTGTAAGTTTCGATGATAAGAGGAAAGATCAGTCGGTGATACAGGCAGTATGCACCAATATACCAATTGGGGTGCAGGTCTATGCGATCATGAGTTTTTCCCACATTTAACCGATGATCAAAGTATTTTTCGTCATAATCTCCCCCGGTAAGCATCAGGAGATATTCCTTTTGTGTGCGTTTAACCTTTTTAATCGTATCTTCATCAAATAAAAAAGCCCTGGTTTTTTCGAATCGGAGGAGATGGCTGTAAAACTTGGTTATGATCGTATCCGCATGCTGTTGCATAAGGTTGTTTAATTCTTTTAACAAGACAACATCTCTTTCGGTAAAATCTACATAGTCCTTGCGAATTTGACGTTCCTGTTCACTAAGGGTTAATTCATTCATTGGCATGATATGTTCTTCCATTTCACATACCTTATTTATGCGTTGTATACGTTCTTTGAGGGTAACAGTTTAGGAATATCCACAACGAGGCTCTCCTCATAAACCGATGAAAAGAGGATCGGCATTATCTTCTTCAAAATTTCAAAACATTTTACCACAAATTTCTGTGAATAATAAGGAGAAACTGCCATTAATGCAGTGGACGGGTAGGATAAATGCGCAAATTCTCAGGGGGTGTTTGTAAAAAACCTGGACACAAGGCAATGGCGAAAGTGCCTTTAAGAAAGTCTCTGCGTTTGGTGAAGTCGTTTTTCTTGCGTCTCATTTTTCATGAGATACAAAAAATCAATCTCTTGTCACGAAGGATTATAATCTCTGGATATAATCAACCAAAACGCACGTTCGAAATTTGAGTAATGGTATAAAGAAATCTTCTGCTATTTAAAAAAAATAGATAGCTTTGACAACATCACTTTCGCAACTGTCCATTCCCAAATACTACAAATTTATACGTGGTGAGTTCCTCAATGCCCATAGGTCCCCTGGCGTGGAGTTTATCAGTACTAATGCCAATCTCTGCGCCCATGCCAAATTCATAACCGTCGGTGAATCGGGTGGAGGCATTGATATATACGGCCGCAGAATCAACCTCTTGGGTAAATTTCATGGCAGAATTAATATTGTCGGTGACAATGGCATCGGAATGATGTGATCCATAGGTGGAAATATGATTGATGGCGTCATTCAGGGTTTTTACCACTTTCACATTTAAAATCAAATCGAGGTATTCGTTATAATAATCATCATCCGCAGCGTGTTTAATATTATCTAAAATCTTACCTGTTTTATCACAACCTCGTATTTCTACTCCTGAATCACTCAACTTTTTTGTTACGTTTGGCAAAAAAGTTGGTGCAACCTTTTCATGTACGAGCATGGTTTCCATGGCATTACACGTAGCAGGACGCTGTACCTTCGCATTATAGCAAATCTCCCCGGCCATGGCGAGATTGGCAAATTCGTCTACATAGGTATGACACACCCCTTTATAATGTTTAATGACGGGTATGGTAGATTTTTCTACTACCGTACGAATAAGCGCCTCTCCACCACGGGGAATAACGACATCTATGTATTGATCCGCTATCAGTAAATAGTCGATAGCCTCGCGGTCAGTAACTTCTACAAGCTGGATACACCGTGTGTCCAGTCCCGCTTTCTCCAAAGCAGCCGTGAGAATCTTGTAGATAGCAATATTCGAATGGATTGATTCCTTGCCGCCGCGCAAAATAGCTGCATTTCCCGCCTTTAAACACAACGATGCCGCATCAGCGGTAACATTAGGCCGGGACTCGTAAATAATGGCAATGACCCCAATGGGTACCCGGACTTTCTGAATTTGTAAACCATTTGGACGGGTTTGTCCCCATAAGAGATCACCGACAGGGTCAGCAAGATGGATGATTTGCCGTACGCCTTCAGCCATACCTTGAATACGGCTATCAGTAAGACGGAGCCGGTCAATTATAGCCTCAGACAGGCCGGCTTTTTGTGCTGCTATAACATCCTTTTCATTTTCTAACTTAAGTACCGCTATTGAGGAAATGATACCTTCGGCAATATATTGAAGTGCAGTGTTTTTTACGGCTGTATTTGCAGAGGCAATGGATCGTGATGCGGTCTTTGCATTTTTAACAATTTGATTTATGTAGTTTTCTATATTCATAGTGATACGATATTGAATAATAGGCTACCGCTATGAGAATAACCAAAGCGGGAAACTGCCACGGAAATACGCCGTCAAAGAGGAATATTTTCCATCGGTTCCGTGAGACTATTTTTTCTGGTTCAATTTGTGCAGTGCTTTTGACGCGGAAATTATATTTTTTGTAAATAATTTCATCTGTCCCGGTATATCCAAGAAGTTCCCTTGCCTCTTTTTCTATGCGGACAGGGTCTTTTTTTAAAGCTAAGTATTCATTTTCGAGCCGAAGATTTTCCGCCTCCAGCCGTGTAGCCTGCTTCTCTAACAATTTTTTTGCTTCCAGCATCCGGATTCTTTCCTGCCGCGCCTTGCTGATTGTCCAGGAGAATAGAATTACTACACAGGCAGTTATGAATACCATCCATACAAATTTGCTGAAATAGGGATTTCTGCCGTCACATTCTCCTTTTCTTCCGTTATGAGACTGGGATTCCGAAGGAAGAAAGGCTGGGGAGGAAGTATTTTCACTATCGTACATGCCTACTTTGACATCTTGCATAGTTTGCCTCCGTAAATTGCATTATCAGAAAGTTCTTCTTCGATACGTAAGAGTTGATTGTACTTCCCTATTCGGTCGGTTCTGCAGAGAGAACCTGTTTTAATCTGGCCCGCATTCGTTGCCACAGCAATATCTGCAATAGTGGTATCTTCCGTCTCTCCTGAACGATGTGAAATAACGGTGGTGTATCTATTCTTCCTAGCCAGTTCTATGGCATTCAGGGTCTCGGTAAGGGTGCCGATCTGATTGACCTTGATGAGGATGGAATTGGCCACCCCCAGCTCAATCCCTTTGTTTAAGATTTCCGTATTTGTTACAAAGATATCGTCACCAACAAGTTGGATTTTATCTCCCAAATTTTTTGTAAGCTTTTTCCATCCGTCCCAATCCTCTTCTGCAAGGCCGTCTTCTATGCTGCAAACAGGATATTTGTTTGAAAACCTTGCATAGAGGTCGATCATTTCATCGCTGGTCTTTTTTGCACCGCCTTCTGTGCGCAAGACATATTTCCCATCATGGTAAAATTCACTGGCAGCCGCGTCGAGTGCCAGATAAATATCCTTGCCTGCTGTATAACCCGCTTTTTTTATTGCTTCCAGAATCAGCTCGATAGCCTCTTCCGTGGTCTTAAGATTTGGTGCAAACCCCCCTTCGTCTCCCACGTTGGTATTATATCCCTTGGATTTCAATACCAGCCGCAGGTTGTGAAATACCTCAGCGCCCATGCGTAAAGCTTCGGCAAAACGATCTGCGCCGACAGGCATGATCATAAACTCCTGGATATCCAGGTTATTATCTGCGTGCTTCCCGCCATTCAGGATATTCATCATGGGGACCGGAAGCACCTTGGCATTCGTTCCGCCAAGATAACGGTAGAGCGGAAGACGCAAGACGTTTGCTGCTGCCTTGGCAACGGCAAGAGAAACACCCAGCATGGCATTCGCTCCCAGTTTTTCCTTATTTTTCGTTCCATCCATTGAAAGCAAAAGGTTGTCGATCTCAACCTGCCTGGTGACATCCATCCCCTCAAGTTTGTGCGCAATAAGCTCATTCACATTTTTAACGGCAGTTTGCACGCCTCTGCCCAGGTAACGGGACGGTTTGTCTGAATCCCTAAGTTCCAGCGCTTCCCGTTTTCCCGTGGATGCGCCTGATGGCACGGCGGCGCGACCCATCACTCCATCCGTTAAAATAACGTCTACTTCAACCGTAGGGTTTCCCCTGGAATCCAGAATTTCCCGTGATTTGACACAACATATGGTAGTCAATGGTAACTCCTGTTTTATATGCATGCTTATGCCGGAAGGTAGGTTATAAAAGACAAAACGTATGAATTTTATAGTACATTTCTTAGAACTTGTCAAACAGATTCTTAAAAAAGCAGCGTTAAAATTTTACTCGACAAAATTATAGCGATACTTTAATATATAAATAAAACATTGCACATCCGCCCCATTTCGAGTTTCTCAGCGGAGTCATAATCCATGTTTGCAAACATTCATAAATTCAAATCAACCTATCCATGAACCAGAGAGACCAAAACATGAAACAAACGGAACCGGCGATGATACCAGACCCTCATAAACCAATGAATACCTGGAAGCATATGGTTGCACATGCTTGCATATTGTTTCTGGTAATAGCGCTTGTCATGGTCTATTTTACCGCAACAGGCTCACCACAGGCCGGTCTTATAGAAGTTGGGGTGTCTGCATTCATCTTTGTCGCCTTGTTTCACCTCATTATGAAGTACTTCCCTTCTGTTTCTAAAATTATTACTTCAGTAATTGTTATAGGTTTTGGGATAGCATTAGTCTTTGTGAATTTTCACTATTTAAAATTGGTGAAGCAAGATGCTTCACTGAAGCAATTATTAGTGGGAGACTTGCTTGTTAAAAAAATAGTAAAAACCATCAAAAATGAGCCCATTGCTATCGTAAGCAAAGAAGAAATCCCCAAAATAGTCTCTGAACAAAAACAGGAAAAACCTTCACCAGCAATGTCTCTTGATCAACTAAAAACTTCGATTGCAGGACCAATCATATCTGACATGAATTTAGAAGTATTGCACGTTACATCGTTAAAACCGGCAACCAAAGCTGAAACATTATCTATCACGAAGGAAGATACCGTAGGGTCTTCTCTGAATGTTATGCCGAAAGAAATTTCTCTTTTACCGCTTACCGTAAAAGAATGCGAGCCAACAATCCAGGACGTTATCGAGAAAACCGATGTGCTTCATACTTTGCTTCTTGGGACTATTCAGGACGCGCCAATTGCTATGTTAAAAGAACAAGCGATTCAACCATCGGCAGAAGAAAAGGCTGAAGCAATTCCTGTGAGATAATTCTCGGAATCTTGGAAAAAAGGCATCGTACCGACCAATTAACTCTCATGAGGATTATCGCTTTGTTCATTCAGGTTGTGGACTTGCCTGGGCAGATTCTGTTTGCCCAGACATAACCTGTTTTACGTTTTTATGAGGAGTCATGTTATGAGGATATGGATCGTTGCAATGATTATGTTATCATCATTCGTCCCTAAGGTTTATTGTCAGGCCCAGGATAAAGATGAATCTTTGGATGCTGCAATTAAGTCATTTCTCCATGCGGTGGAAAAAAATCCCAACTACGCTGAGGCTTATTATAATCTTGGAATTTTATACGGCGAAAAAGGATTGACAGATGAAGCTATCGCCGCATACAAAAAAACGTTAGAGATTGAACCCAATTTTGTAAAAGCAGACAACAATCTCGGAGTGCTTTATTATGAGGCAGGCCGATTTGATGAAGCTATCGAAAGCTTAAAGAAGGCGATTACTTCATCTCCGCAGTATGTTGAAGCACAGTATAATTTAGGAATTGTTTATCATGGAAAGAAGCAATATTCCGATGCCGTGGCTGCGTTTAAAAAGGTCGTGGAACTTAACCCGAAATTTGAAAAGGGATATTATAATTTAGGTGTTACCTATGCTGACATGGGCTCGCCGGGTGATTCTCTTGTTGCTTTTAAAAAGGCTGTGTCAATTAACCCGCAATTTTCGGATGCCTACTATAATATGGGCGTCGTTTACGCAAAGAATAATCAGCTTGATGAGGCTATTAAATCCTTACAAAAAGCCCTGGAACTCAACCCCAACGACGACAAATCGCATTTCGCCTTAGGTGTAATCTACCAGATGAAGCGAAAGGCAAACATATCAGGCGGAAAGTCCGAAAAACCCTGACACCATCCCTCTCACGAAAATACATTCTCGCAAAAACATTATGCTTTCTGGATTATCCTTGAGTTCTTCCTGGAGAAAAAGCAGTTTATGAGATTAGGCATAAATTAAACAATCGCACTGAATGGATTATGATACCCTTCGAGGGGATGAAACACCTGCTTGATACCAAGTAAATCCTTTGAGATGAAAGAGAAAATGTATGAATACCACAAGCCTCTTTACGGATCATGATATCTATCTATTCAAAGAAGGAAACCATTTTCGGCTTTATAATAAACTTGGCTCCCATAGGATAGCAACAGGGGGAATCACCGGTGTCTATTTTGCCGTGTGGGCGCCAAATGCGGAAAAGGTCTCGGTCGTGGGTGATTTTAACCAATGGAATAAAGCATCTCATCCTTTAACACCGCGAAAAGACGGGTCTGGTATCTGGGAAAGATTTATTGAAGGCATTGAAAACGGAACTGTTTACAAATATCACATAATTTCCCGACACCAAAACTACATGGCGAACAAAGGTGATCCGTTTGCTCTGCGCTGGGAAACCCCTCCCAAAACTGCATCTCTGGTATGGGATATGAATTATACATGGAATGACCACGCATGGATGAATACCCGTCACAAAGCCAATTCATTAGAGTCGCCATTTGCCATCTACGAAATCCATCTTGGTTCCTGGAAACGGGTTCCTGAAGAGGGAAATCGGTTTCTTACCTATAAAGAAATGGCTCATTATCTTGCCGATTATCTGAAAGAAATGGGATTTACCCATGTTGAGCTGTTACCGATTACTGAACATCCCTTTTATGGTTCGTGGGGATATCAGACCGTGGGATATTTTGCGCCCACAAGCAGATACGGAACTCCTCAGGATTTTATGTATTTCGTTGATTATCTGCATCAACATGGAATCGGGGTCATTCTTGACTGGGTGCCTTCCCATTTTCCCACGGATGAGCATGGCCTTGTCTATTTTGACGGCACACACCTCTATGAACATGCAGACCCAAAGAAGGGCTTTCATCCGGACTGGAAGAGCTACATTTTTAATTATGGCAGAAATGAAGTAAGGAATTTTCTTATCAGCAGCGCCTTCTTTTGGCTTGATAAATACCATATAGACGGTCTTAGGGTAGATGCAGTGGCATCTATGCTCTATCTCGACTATTCAAGAAAAGACGGAGAATGGATACCCAACCAATACGGAGGCAGGGAAAATTTAGAAGCAATTGCGTTTATAAAAAGATTGAACGAGGCGGTTTATGAGGCCTACCCCAGTGTTCAAACGATAGCTGAAGAATCAACCGCATGGCCTATGGTGTCCAAACCAACGCATGTCGGAGGCCTCGGGTTTGGCATGAAATGGAATATGGGATGGATGAACGATACCCTGGCATATTTTACCAAAGACCCGCTTTATCGAAAGTATTATAACAACCAACTTACCTTTAGCATTATGTACGCATTCTCCGAAAACTTTGTCCTCCCCTTTTCCCATGATGAGGTTGTCCATGGGAAAGGATCTTTAGTGGGAAAAATGCCGGGTGACGAGTGGCAGCGGTGCGCAAACCTCAGGCTCCTCTTTGGATATATGTACGGACACCCCGGGAAAAAACTCCTTTTTATGGGAGATGAATTTGCGCAGGTGAAGGAATGGCACCATGACGAGAGCCTGGAATGGCATGTATTACAATATCCTTTTCACCTGGGCGTCCAAAGATGGGTCAAGGATTTAAATCATTTTTATAGAAGCGAGCCTGCATTGTACGAACGGGATTTTTCTTTCGACGGATTTGAGTGGATCGACTTTCACGATTGGGGATACAACGTTATCAGCTTTATCAGAAAAGGGAAGTCAACGGATGATGTCATCCTTGTAGTAGGGAACTTTACCCCTGTACCACGGAATAATTACCGGGTGGGGGTCCCTCAGGACGGTTTTTGGAAAGAAGCGCTCAACAGCGATGCAACTATCTATGGGGGCAGTGGACAGGGAAATTTTGGCGGCGTGGATGCTTCACCAGTACCCGTTCACGGAAGGGCATATTCCATTTCTCTTACCTTGCCACCATTAGGAATCCTTATCCTGAAGCATGAAGGTGGCATTCGCTGATGGATAGATATATCTGCATCCATGGGCATTTCTATCAACCGCCGCGGGAAAACCCCTGGCTGGAGGCAATCGAATTACAGGACTCTGCCTTGCCATACCATGATTGGAACGAAAGGATTACCGCTGAATGTTACTCCCGTAACACGGCATCCAGGATTCTGGATGGAGAAGGACGTATCAGAGAGATCGTCAGTAATTACGCACGAATAAGTTTCAATTTCGGCCCCACCCTCCTTTCCTGGATGGAGAAACATGCCCCTGCCATATACCTGGCCATACTTGATGCAGACAGAAAGAGTATGGAATGGCGCTCTGGTCATGGAAACGCAATTGCGCAGATATATAATCACGTAATCATGCCTCTGGCAAATACCCGTGACAAGCGTACTCAAATCCTCTGGGGTATAAGAGACTTCGAACATAGATTTCAGCGTTTTCCGGAAGGCATGTGGCTTTCAGAAACAGCAGCCGACATTGAATCACTGGATATTCTGGCGGAGCATGGCATAAAATTTACCATCCTTGCTCCACATCAGGCGTCCAGGGTAAGAAAGGTTGGTGCAGAAAAATGGAAAGATGTAAGTGGAGGGCGAATTGATCCTACAAGGGCTTATGTATGTAAATTACCATCTGGCAGAACCATAAATATCTTCTTTTACGACGGGCCTATATCCCGGGCGGTGGCATTTGAAAAATTACTGACCCGGGGAGAAGATTTTGCCGGTCGACTGTTAAGTGGCTTTTCTGATAAAAGGAAATGGTCTCAGATTCTCCATATTGCGACCGATGGCGAGTCATATGGACATCATCACCGGTTCGGAGACATGTCCCTTGCCTTTGCCCTTAATGATATAGAATCCCGGGGACTTGCAAGACTGACAAATTATGGTGAATATCTGGAAAAATATCCACCAATGCATGAAGTTGAAATATTGCCAAATTCATCCTGGAGTTGTACGCACGGCGTAGAGCGATGGAAGGACAACTGTGGATGCAACTCTGGCGGGCATCCTGACTGGAACCAGAAATGGCGCACTCCTCTCCGTGATGCTTTTGACTGGCTGAGAGACCAACTAGCGGTTAAATACGAACAAAAGGCAAAAGGATATCTGAAAGACCCCTGGCAGGCGAGAAATGAATACATCACCCTTCTCCTTAACCGCTCAGAAGATCAGGTAAACAAGTTTTTTGAGCGATACGTCGTGAAAGCCCTCAGTGCCGAAGAAATCATCTTCGTGCTTGAATTACTCGAAATCCAAAGAAACACCCTCCTGATGTACACAAGCTGCGGCTGGTTTTTTGATGAGATTTCAGGAATTGAAACCATACAGATCATGCAATACGCCGGAAGGGCAATTCAACTGTCAGAAAAAGTATTTGGTTACAGCATAGAAAATGTCTTTTTAGACAAACTTGCTCAGGCAAAAAGTAATATCGCTGAAAAGAAAGACGGGGCGTATATTTATGAAAAATTCGTTAAGCCGGCCATGATCGGAACCAAAAAGGTTGGGGTACATTATGCCGTGAGTTCAATCTTCGAGGATTACCCGGAACATACCCGAATTTACTGCTTTACGGTTGCCAGAGAAGACTATCTTCGGAAAGAGGCAGGAAAAATAAAAATTGCAGTAGGGCGTATTTCTATCGGGTCTGAAATAATCAGGGAAACCGAACGTTTATGCTTCTGTGTGTTACATCTCGGCAATCATGATTTTTGCGGTGGAGTGCATACCTTTGTCAAAGATGATTCGTATAAATTAATGAAAGATGAGATGATGATGTTATTTGAAAAGGGCGCCTTTTCAGATATGGTAAGGTTGATGGATAAACACTTTGGTATGCACAACTATTCACTCAAACATCTTTTCAAAGACGAACAGCGAAAGGTCGTGAATCAGGTCATCAGCGCAACCATCGGGGAATTCGAAGAGACCTATCGCCGTATGTATGAGAATAATCGCATTTTGATGGGCTTTTTGCAGGAAACGGGTATGCCCATACCACGGGTTTTTTACACCGCTGCTGAGTTTATCCTGAACCAGGATTTAAAAAAGGCATGTGAAGAAGAAAAGGATCCAGGCAGGGTACAAAGTATCCTGCTTGACATAAAAAAATGGAAAATCCCCGTTGATGCTTCAGATCACGAATTCGCAATTCGTCGCCGATTCGAAACGTTAATTGACACATTGCGGCAAAATCCCGCTGGTCTTTCCCTGCTTCAAAGAATAGAGAGAAAACTGCAGCTCTTCCTTGCGTTACCTTTCGAGATCAATCTCTGGCATGTACAAAATGTTTATTACGATCTGGCAAAAACAACGTATAAGGAGTTTCTGGTCAAGGCGAAAGCTGGTGATACAGATGCAGCCCATTGGACAGAAGAGTTCAAACAGATTGGACTCAGATTGTCTTTTAATATAGCAGCAGTGTTGCCTGAAGCTTAAGAGTATCATCTTCATGCACGAGGTATTGAATGAACAGAAGATGCGGCATATTACTTCATATTACCTCCCTCCCCTCTCCTCATGGTGTGGGAGATTTTGGTGAAGCGGCGTACCGGTTTGCAGATTTTCTTGCCGAAACCAGGCAGTCTCTGTGGCAAATCCTCCCTTTAAATCCCACCTCCACTATATACGGAAATAGCCCTTACAGCAGTAATTCAGCCTATGCGGGAAATCCGAATATGATAAGCCTTGATCTCCTTATCCAGGACGGTATCCTCTCAAAATCTGACTTGAAAGATCATACAACATTTCCTGCCGGTATGGTTGACTATCATATGGTTACTTCCTTTCAAGAAAATGCCCTTTGTATAGCATATAAAAACACCCGCCCTACGCTGGAAAAAAACCAGGAATTTGAAGAGTTTTGTAACGAAAATGCATATTGGCTTGAGGATTATACCCTCTTTATAACCCTGAAGGAATGCTTTCGTGGGGTTGCCTGGCACGAATGGCCTGAAGGCTTACGGCACAGAAAAGAAGACGTTATGAGGGAGTGGAGAAAAACACGGAAGGATAGGATACTGATGGAAAAGTTTATTCAATTCCTTTTTTTCAGGCAGTGGTTTTCTCTGAAAAAATATTGTAATGCAAAAAACATACAGATCATCGGCGATGTTCCTATCTATGTAACAGATGATAGCGCAGAGGTGTGGGCAAAACCCGAAATATTTAAGATGGATGATACCGGTAAACCACGGTTCGTCGCCGGAGTTCCGCCTGATTATTTCAGTACAACAGGACAACGGTGGGGGAACCCGGTTTATAACTGGGATATTCTCAAAGATACGGGTTACTCGTGGTGGCTGAGGCGCATAGAGTATAATCTGAAGCTGTACGATATTGTCAGACTCGACCACTTCAGAGGTTTTGTTTCATACTGGGAAATTCCGGCCAGTGAAAAAACAGCCATCCATGGGAAATGGGTAGATGCACCGGTAAAGGATTTCTTTAACATCCTGCAGCGACATTTTCCAAGCCTGCCCATTATTGCCGAAGACCTGGGAACGATAACGCCGGACGTAAGAGAAATTATCACTATGTTTGGAATCCCAGGCATGAAAGTGCTCCTCTTTGCCTTTGGTGATGATTTGCCCAACAATCCATACATCCCGCATAACTATACCCATCAGTGCATTGTATACACGGGAACCCATGACAACAACACCGTGAAAGGCTGGTATAAAAGAGAGGCAAGCACAGAAGACAAAAAAAGAATCCACAAATACCTGGGCAGAGAAGTTACGGAAGACACGATTCACCGCGAAATGATCCGGCTGGCGATGATGTCTGTCGCAAATATGGTGGTTATACCCATGCAGGATCTGCTTGGGCTGGGAGAGGAAGCGAGGATGAACTTGCCGGCAACATCAGAAAATAACTGGCGGTGGAGACTCTTACCGGATCAAATTACCCCCGCTCTCATACAAGAGCTAACGGAAGCAACTGTCATATACGCCAGAGGATAAATACAAACTTAATAAAGAAAGTTGCCATTACGAGGGCGTTAGCCCGAAGCAATCTCTGCCATGACTGTCATTCCGAGCAAAGCGAGGAATCTCATGAGTTTGCTTCGCTTGGGCTCGCAACTTCGGCTTCGCGGAGTTTATGCTGAGAAAAGCGAATGTGCTCGTAATGACCAGCACATGTCAACTTATTGTAACAATTTAGTTTTTTGAAAAATTTCAATAACATACGGCTTTAACCATCATCGATGGACAAGACATATACCATGAGAAACACACCCCTAAATCCCCTCTTTTTAGAGAGGACTTCTGC
>CAZBCT010000033.1:0-28567 GCA_964490485.1 uncultured Candidatus Brocadia sp.
GCATAGGGGGGTTTATCCCAGTTGGAAAGTTTCAGATACTTCGATATCTCACGAATGTCTGATTTTCTCAGGCCAGTTTCTTTTAAAGGGCTACGTACTTCAAGTTCTTTTGCTGCATCTAGGCCTGGTCTGTGTTCACCTGCGTCATCAAGATTAGCGCCGTCTGCAACATGCTTATAGCCCTTTTCCCGGGCAATTTCCCTGAGTTTCCCAAATAATTCTGATTTACAGAAATAGCATCGATTGGGTGGATTTTGGGCAAATCCATCGATACCGAGTTCACTGGTATCAATGGTTAAGTGGGAAATACCAATTTCTTTAGCAATCTTTTTGGCCTCTTCGTATTCATACTCGGGATACGTCTCTGACCGTGCAGTAACGGCAAGGGCATTGTCTCCCAGTGCATCATAACAAACCTTTGCTACCAGGGAACTATCTACCCCTCCGGAGAAAGCGACTACCACACTTTCTAAGGCCTTTATCGTATCTCTCAATTTTTTCAGTTTTTCTTCCGTATTCATAGCTCTTTTTTTATGCTTAGCGTTTTTTGTGCTGAATTATGACAAATCAAGCATTTTTTGGATAGCTACCCGCGCCTTTGCTGCAATATCATCAGGTACCTTTATCTGATAAACGAGGTCCTCTAATGACCACAATATCTTTTCCAGACTAATAAGTTTCATATTAGAACAATCAGCAAGAAGGGTAATAGCGTAAAAGGTTTTTTGTGGATTTTCTTTTTTTAAACGATGTAGGATCCCCGTTTCTGTGCCAATGATAAATTCTTTGGCATCGGTTTCTTTACAATACTTAGCGATGCCGGTAGTACTGGCAACGTGATCTGCCAAAGCAATCACATCCGGCGTACATTCCGGGTGAACAACAATTTTTGCATGAGGGTGTTTCGCTTTTAAGGAAATAATATGTTCAGACAATATCCTATGATGGGTAGGACAGTAGCCTTCCCAAAGTATCATAGGTCTATTCAGTTTGGAAGATACATAGCCGCCAAGACTCTTATCTGGTATAAAGATGATTTCCTGGTCTTTTGGAATTGATGACACAATTTTCATTGCGTTGGAAGACGTGCAGCATATGTCACTTTCAGCTTTTATAGCGGCCGTGCTATTAACATAACAAACAACTTTAGCGTGGGGGTGTTCGTTCTTCTTTATCTTGAGCTGTCTCAGGGTTATCATGTTAGCCATAGGACACCCTGCATGTTCATCGGGCAATAGCACCATTTTATCAGGACAGAGGATCGATGCTGTCTCAGCCATAAAGTGAACACCACAGAATACAATGATGTCCGCCTTTGTTTTAGCCGCTTGCTGGGAAAGTCCTAACGAATCGCCTGTGAAGTCCGCAATATCCTGCACATCACCACGCTGGTAGTTATGCGCAAGGATTACAGCATTCCTTTTTGTTTTCCAATCCTTAATTTTTTCTATTATGGTAGACACAGAAAGTTACGTTAAGCGCTTCATTGAAATGGTGGATAGAAAGGAAATCTGCTATTACGAAACAACGCGGAATGCGATAGTTTGTCTAAACATTACGCCTTCCCCTCTGCGATTGCACGCCAGCATGTCACCTATCCAAAATAACATGAGATTTAAGAATTTAATCCCTAACTGTGTTAATCATAGCAAAGCATCTTGTGTTTTTAAATACTTTTTTAAAAAATGCTAAAGGGTTGATACTATAGTGGAAACGAATAAGCAGAGTGTATTGCCAGAAGGGTATAAAAAGGCATAGCAGGAGAACCGAGAAGGCTTTCCAAGCATTGCGAGACACTTATGCACTCAAAAAGAGGTGCAATAAACAAACGAATCGAGGCGTACTATGACAGCATAATGAACTTCAAATAAGGTTCCGTGAGATGGATTCCGTCGATGGGAAAGTCTAAACCCTGCGATGAGACACCAATAAGTTTATATGGTCTTGGGGTAAAGTTTTTTATCTTCGATAATAATTGAAAAAAATTCGAAAAATTCATTTTGGCTATGTTTGTGGAAAAGATGAGGATGCCTTCTTCGCGAAGGAGATTGAGCCCCTGCCCAAGTAAATAGGGGAAATCCTTCTCTACCGTAAACACGGTGGTTTTGCTCGTGGAGAAGCTGGGGGGATCGATGATAATCATATCAAATATCCGCCCCTTTTTTTGAAATCGTTTGATCCAATCCCACACATCTCCCACGATGAACTCATGATTGTTTACGTCAAGTTGGTTCAGTAAGAAATTCCTTTTGCTCCATTCTATTGCCTTTTTCGATAAGTCCACATTGGTTGTTCTAACTGCCCCCCCAAGGCTTGCGTATATTGAAAAGGAAGAGGTGTAGCAAAAGCAGTTCAGGACTTCCTTATCTTTGCCTAGGGTCTGTACCTTCATCCTGTTGTCCCGCTGGTCTAAAAAGAGCCCCGTTCCGCCGCCTTCGCGAAGTGATATATTGAATTTTAAGCTGTTTTCCTGCACCACAAAATCATCAGGAACCTTCTGGCCGGATATTATCTGCGTCTTGATATCTTCTCCCTTCAGCCGCATCTTTTCCGTGACGGTTTCGGGCGCCAGGATTTCACTCAGAGCTTGGTGAATACCATTCTTTATGTGCTTTTCATACGGTTTAAAATATTGCACGAGTATATTTTTATCATAGACATCTATGGTCACCTCGGGCAGGGCGTCGCCGTAAGAATTTACCAACCGGTACACGTTTGTGCTGGCGTGATTTATATACTTTTTTCTAAATGCCCAGGCATTGCCGATAAGCTGGTTGTAGGGTAACATGGTTGTTGGGAACAAAATAATTTATTGTCTTGTTTAACGCAATGTAAATTTTATCTTGATGTTGCTATTACGGAGGTTGACTACATGATAATGAAAACGTTTTTTGTATGTCCTAATTGCGGGAACAATAAAGAATTTAAAATTTTCACGAGCAATTTTCAAGTTATTAAACAATCCCCGGTACTGGGCATACGCACGGCTGAAACCGGCGTTTTGCCCAGCCTAAGACAAAACGATAATTACATTGAATGTTCGTTGTGCTCCCAAAGGTTTGAATATGAAGATGCGGCTGCCATTGGCAAAAAATATCTTCAGGAGACGCAACGGCTTCATGCATGTGATGTATCAAACCCGGCGTCTTATCCATAAAGGGCGAGTCGCCCTTCTGTCTCTCCGCACAGAGGAATTGTCTAAATTGGATCAATATGCACAAAGGCCTTATGAATACTATCGATGGCTTCTACTGCACGTTGCACATTTTTCCCAATGTCGTGTGCCTGTGTCAGCGTCAAGGTCTGGTCTAACGATATATGGATTTCAACGTGAATGTAATTTCCTACATAATGAGCGCGGACGTCGTGAATGTCCAGAATACCCGGAACGGCGGATGCCTTCTTTTTAATTTCCTCCATAATGCTGTCTTCCGGTTGTTTACCCATGAGGTAATCAATGTTTTGAACGCCGATCTTGTAGCCTGAATAAATAATCCAAAAACTGATAAGGATTGCGGCTATATTATCCATATGCGCATACCCGAAGAGTCCACAGCCGACTCCGATAAGTGCAGTTGATGATATATAGACATCATTTCTGCTGTCAATAGAGCTTGCCAGTAAGGCAGGACTGTTGATTTTGTGGCTTATCTTTTTAAAATAGATGTACATAACCGACTTCATGCCTATAGACACCAGCAGGGTTGCAATCGCGGGGATGCCGATCCTGTGGGCGTGCGTTTCCGCGAGTTTGAATGCCGAGGTGTGCAGGATTTCAAATCCTAAAATACCGGCAAAGATTGCCACAATCAAGCCTGCTATCGGCTCTGCCCGGTGGTGACCGAAAGGGTGTCCCTCATCTGCCTGTTTTGATGATGCTTTTACGGCAAAAAAGATGATTACCGACGCAATAATATCGGTAAGCGAATTAATGGCATCTGAAATAATGGCAAGACTGTTCGACGTTATGCCGGCAGTAATCTTGATAGCGAACAGGAAGGTGTTGCAAACGATCAGAATAATAGCTGCCTGGCGGCCTTTATTTTCCATGAGTATCAACCCTTGTTAATCTATAACGAGGCATATCTTACGCCAAAGTTTTTAATATTTACAAGATTTTGACATGAAATACAACGAAATACTTTTCTCCTTTACTCATGAATCTTTCCATTGTACATTATACCCATGAAGATTAAGTTCTTTGGCGCAGCAAAAACCGTTACCGGTTCCTGTTATGGCATTCAGACAAATGATATGAATATCCTCATCGATTGCGGTATCTTTCAGGGGACCAGGGATAACGAACAAAGAAATGTTGAGCCGTTTCCATTTACGCCGTCAGAAATTCACTATGTCCTGCTGACCCATGCGCATCTGGATCATTCGGGTCTTATTCCAAAACTGGTAAGAGACGGTTTTGAAGGCAGGATACTGGCAACTCCTGCCACCGTCGATTTATGTGGTGTTGTGCTGTTGGATTCCGCCCATATACAGGAACGGGATGCGGAGTGGGAAAATAAGAGGCGAATCAGGGCAGGAAAACCTCTCGTCAGCCCCCTGTATACCATCCAGGAAGCTGCCGATAGCATCGACTGTTTCCAGGGGATTGCCTATGGAGAAACACGAGAACTGGGTAATGGAGTCGAAGTGCGGTTCCGTGATGCGGGCCATATCCTCGGCTCTGCCATTGTAGAATTGTGGGTGCATGACGATACGCTGAAAAAGAAGCTGGTCTTCTCCGGCGACCTTGGCCAAAAAAATTTACCCCTGGTGAAAGACCCTGCGATTATTGAGGAAGGGGATTATGTTTTCATTGAATCTACCTACGGTAACCGGAAACATAAAGGAATAAAAGAGACCACTGATGAATTTACCCGGGTAGTCACAGAAGCTATAGCAAGGGGCGGCAATGTGGTTATTCCTGCATTTGCCGTAGGACGGACGCAGGAAATCCTTTATCTCCTGAATCAATTGTCCAGAGAGGGGAAGATAAACAATCTTCAGATCTTTGTGGACAGCCCGATGGCCCTGCAGGCGACTCGCATAACGATAAAACACCCTGAATGCCTGGATGAAGAGACCCTGGAACTTATGAAACGGGAGAATTTTCCCAAGGGTAACATGACATTAAAATTTACCGAATCAGTGGATGATTCAATGAACATAAACAAGGTTAAGAGCCATGCCATCATTATTTCAGCCAGCGGGATGTGTGAGGCTGGTCGCATCCGTCATCACCTGAAGCATAACCTATGGCGCCCGGAATGTAGCGTCATCTTTGTAGGATTCCAGGCTGCGGGTACATTGGGCCGCAGGATTATTGAGGGCGCTAAAACCGTAAGTATTTTTGGTGAGGAGATTGCCATAAACGCCTCCATTTACACGATTGGCGGTCTTTCGGCCCATGCAGATCGGGATGAACTGCTTGGTTGGCTTGGCAATTTCAAAAAGAGACCTCAGCGCGTTTTTGTGATACATGGTGAAGAAAAAACTGCCGTAGAATTTGCACGAACTATTCACGATCAGTTACAATTCGATGCTTATGCCCCTGATATCCTGGAAGGGATTCAAATATAGGCATTTTATGATAGGGGAAATGGAAGGAAAGAAAAGTATATGCGTATCCCACTGACCAAATATGGAATGAAAGAACTGATTCTTTTTGGTGTCCCGTGTGTAGCTGGCGTAGGGTTCTCCTTTGTGTTATTACCCTGGCTTGTGCCGATACCAATTTTTGTGTTGGCCTTTATCCTAAATTTTTTTCGCGATCCTGACAGAGATACCCCGCAAGGCGCCGACCTTATTATTGCCCCTGCTGATGGAACGGTCTCTCATATTGTACCGGTCTACGAGGATAATTACCTGCAATGCCATACGACGAAGATCAGTATTTTTATGTCCGTGCTGAACGTGCACGTGAACCGTGTGCCGGTTCACGGGCGTGTTGAGTTCATAAGGCACACGAAGGGTAAATTCCTGGATGCCAGGGACGACGAGTGTTTTAGCAGTAATGAGAACAACCTGATGGGTTTGTCGCTTATGGGAAGCGATACAAAGATTGTAATAAAACAGATTGCAGGCAGGATTGCCAAACGCATTGTATGCGCCTGCCAGGCAGGCGATGTCTTTCAACAGGGACAACGATTCGGCATGATCAAATTTGGTTCTCGGGTGGAGGTCTTTGTCCCGGATTCGGTTCGGTTTGAGGTAATGGTCCGCGTGGGTGATAAAGTGACAGCGGGAAAAACCATACTTGGGAAGATAGTGGATAAAAAAGAAAAGGTTCTCTAAATGAAAAATCAAAGAGGATAAGATGATAATGTTAAACTTTGACTTTCATTTTATGGTATTTGTTTCAATTCTGGATTCTGACTCCTGAATTCTAAAAAAGTGATTAATGTTTACCGGCATTATAGAACATTTGGCCTTGGTAAAAAACCTGTCGTTGAAGACAGGGGGAGGCGAGTTGTTTTTAGATTTTCCTGACTTTTACAACGATCTTTCGTTAGGAGAGAGTATTGCCATTAACGGGGCTTGCCTCACGGTGAAAGAGATTTCCGGCAGGAATGTTAGCTTTGATGTCTCTGGTGAAACCCTGAAAAAAACGACCCTGGGAAAACTACGCTGTGGTGAAAAGGTAAATATCGAAAGGGCACTACGGGTAGGCGACCGATTGGGTGGTCACTTTGTCACCGGACATGTGGATGGGACGGGCACCTTACAAGGGAAGAAACAATCTGCCGATCAATGTACCATGTCTTTTTCGGTAGAAAGAAAAGCTACCGGTATGATGATTGAAAAGGGTTCTATTGCTATCGATGGTATCAGCCTCACGATTGTCGATCTTGCAGATGGTGTTTTCTCTGTGGCACTAATTCCGTATACCTTAACCTCGACGACTTTAGGATTCAAAAAAATCGGGGATCCTGTGAATATTGAGATTGATATGATGGGGAAGTGGATTAAAAAGCTTTTGACAAATACCCAGGAGAAAAAGGATGGTATTACCCAAGAGCAGTTAATGGAACAAGGGTTTCTATAATAAGGTACACAGACGGTACAGAAATGTATTACAAAAGCCTTTACGGGTTTCAATGAAGAGCACAAGCAAGGCAGGCAAGGTGGCACGGACAAACTTGTTTGTCCGTGCGGAATGCGGTTGAAGGTTTAAAGCTCGCCTTCGGTTTAAACTGTATGGATCAATCTGCAAGATTGATCTGCAAAGGACGGAGTTTCTGTAATGCCAAAAAAGAAAAATTCAAAATTACTCATTGGGATCACCATGGGTGATCCCTCAGGGATCGGACCGGAGATTATCTTAAAATCTCTGCATGCCCCATTGATAAAAAAACTTGCTCACTACATTATCATCGGCAACCAGGAAGTAATTGATCTGACTGCCAGGGAGCTGGATTTGCCGGTGTCATACCAAATGATCTCTCACTTGCCTGATAGGGATACAAAATATCCCGTTTCGCTCTTATCTATCGGTGACATTCCTCCGGGTCTTATGAAACGGAAGATACCAACGGCAGAGGGTGGGGACTTGTCTGTCCAATGCGTCATTCGGGGAATAAACCTTGCCATGAGCAGCCACATTGACGCCCTCGTTACTGCCCCAATTTGCAAAGAAGCCATTCATCTCGGTGGATATGGTTATCCGGGACATACAGAGATGCTCCAGATATTTTCCGGCGTCAAGCGCGTCGTTATGCTGATGGTGGGTGGAAAGCTCAGGGTCGCCTTTGCAACGACTCACATTGCCTTGAAAGAAGTGCCTCAGTCTATTACGGTGGAAAATACTCTGGGGACAATAACCATAACCGACAATCATCTGAAGCAGTATTTTGGTATAAAGAAACCGAGGATCGCTGTTTGCGGCCTCAACCCGCATGCAGGTGAGGAAGGCATATTTGGGGATGAGGAAAGAAAGGTGATCATTCCTGCAATTGAAAAGGCGAAGAAAAAGGGTGTCGAATGTGATGGTCCGGTTTCAGCCGATACGGTGTACAATAAGGCAGTAAGAGGTGGATATGACGTGGTTGTGGCCATGTATCACGATCAGGGAGCGATTCCCCTGAAATTCCATGCCTTTGAGACCGGGGTAAATATTACCCTCGGTATTCCATTTGTTCGCACCTCACCTGACCACGGGACTGCTTATGATATTGCAGGCAAGGGAATTGCCAACCCGCATTCTATGATGGAAGCTATAAAAATGGCCGTTAAGATGTCGAAGTGTAACAGGGGATAAGATCGTTTTCAAAATAGGAGACACTTATTCCTGCTTTCCAGAAAAGGCAATGGGGTGAGTCGTTATCAATGTTTATAAAAGACTTGCAAAACTGTAAAGAGTTTGTAGCGGGAGACAATGTCGTCCTCCGTGAACTATTACATCCTGATAAGGAGGAGGTAAAGCTTCGTTACAGTTTAGCGCATGCAGTTGTCAAGAAAGGTGAAACTTCATTCCATCACAAGTTAAAGCATTCAGAGGTATATTACATCCTGGAAGGCAAAGGGATGATGCATATTGATCATGAGTCTGTAGAAGTGCGTCCGGGTCAGGCCGTTTATATTCCACCAAATGCAGTACAATGTATCAAAAATATCGGGCATGACGATTTAAAATTCCTGTGTATTGTTGCGCCAGCCTGGCAACCAGAGGACGAAGAAGTGGTATAAACAGTTATTTTCTTATACCCGAAACATACCGCGTATAAATCAGGGAATCAGAAGGATGGTATTAGGTTTAAAAGAATGGCCATTCTCTGCGTTCTCAGCGGCTCTGCGGGAAAATATTTTTATAGATATGATTAGATATTAAGATGTTCATGCCACAGGAAAAAATAAGCTTTATACCCCATACCCCGTCAGTACTAAAGCAGATTTTCATCCAAAGAGGAATTACCCCCAATAAACGGTTTGGTCAAAATTTTCTCATTGATCAAAACACCTTGGTATGCATTCCTGATATTGCCGATCTCAGGAAAGACGATGTTGTCCTGGAGATTGGAACCGGAACCGGTGGATTAACAAGGCTGCTGGCCACCAGGTCACGCCATGTATTTACCATAGAGGTAGATAAAAAGCTATTTGAACTGTCGTCGGACATCCTTAAATTATATAACAATGTAACCCTCGTGAATGCGGATATTTTAGAAACAAAACACGAATTGAACCCGCACATAACCTCTCTGATGCTCAATTGGCTGAGAGAACACGATCAAACCCGCATAAAAGTTGTTTCCAATCTGCCATACCATATTAGCACACCCCTCATTATTAACCTGTTAGAAGATACTCTGCCGATCGATTTGATGGTGCTCATGCTTCAGAAGGAGATTACGGAACGTATGTTAGCAATTCCCGGAACAAGGGAATATGGCATATTATCGGTGATTATCCGATTGTTTTCTGAAGTGGAGGTGGTAAAGACTTTGCCTCCGGAGGTATTCTGGCCAAGGCCGGAAGTGCATTCGGCCATGGTTAGGATAGTCGTTCGCAAAGAGAAATATGCAGACAGCATAACAGATTATCTATTATTCAAGAAGATTATCCATGCAATATTTACTTCCCGGCGCAAGACCTTGATCAATAGTATTGAAAGGTTAAATTTTCCTAAAATTTCAAGAGAACACCTCAAAGGAGTGATTAAGGATATGCAACTTGATGAACGGGTAAGGGGAGAGGTTTTAACCCTCGATCAGTTAATCGCTCTTGCCGAGACTATTGTTTTCGGTCGTTGTGGTTGACAAAGAACTGATTTGGCAGAAGAATGAAACCGTTGTTACTATGCTATAGGGTAAGAATACAACAGGCACACACCCATGAAATATTTTGAATGGAATGATGATAAAAATGAGACGCTCAAAAAAGAGCGAGGTGTATCTTTTGAACAGGTTGAATTGGCAATCACATCAGGAGATTTGATGGGTTCATTGAAACGCGCACACCGGTAGGGGAAACTCCGCTTGATCATACGATGTTGTTTAAGTTGTATTACCGTATGGAGACGAGCTGCGCAGCGAGAAAATTGTTTGAGAAATTGACGATGCGGTTTGCAGTGTCGTGCGGCACGTTTAAGAAAAAACGGCTGACAGGCTCATTTTTATTCACGGGTAGTTGCAAATACTACAAATTCTTGATATTTGCCAAAGACAAATTGTAGCGTAAGCATAGGGAGCAGATATTTATTCTTACTATGATTATTATTCTCTAACCAGTGAACTACTTTTTATCTGATAATACTATAGATAGTTTTTGAAGGTTGTCGGTTTATCAGTACAATAACTTCAAAAAAATAATTCGCCGACCCTTCGATTAGGGCAAACCTTTAGGTTTGCTTGTCTGCAAGAAAAGTAATGCCCTACCTTTTTCTTCCGACATGCTCGGATTAGGTACGTTTTTTTGACAAACTGCGGATGAAAAAAATTAATGTATTTTAAAAAAAATTCACAACAAAGACAGGGGAAAGAATCATGTCGCCTATACTCAAGCCCTTCTTGAAAACATTGCGTTTTCAGGAGAACGCTCACAAATGGATCAAAAACCTCACTGCGATTATCATAATGTACATCTCAATGGGAGGCCTCACGTGTTACGGTGAGAATCAACACAGCGAAATATCGTCTTTATTTCAGGAAACACAACAAGCCTCGGTATTCTACCTGGATAATGGTATGGAAGTTATTCTTGTGGAAAATCATGCCAGTCCCATGATTGCAGCGGTTACTGTCGTTAAGACCGGCAGCCGGAATGAAGATGAAGCAAGCAACGGGTCTGCCCATTTTCTTGAACACTTGTTATTCAACGGCACTAAGACACGCACACAGAAGCAGATTTACGACGAAATGGATTTTTACGGCGGTTACAACAATGCCCATACCGGCCCAGATTATACCAATTACATGATCCTCATGCCAAAGGAATTCATCTCACAGGGGATGGATATCCAGGCAGATATGCTCTTCAATTCTACCTTACCTGAAGAAAAATTTGAAAAGGAACAAGGCATTGTTATTGAGGAAATCGGCAAGGGCGCTGACCAGGCTGCGCAGCAGGTCAACCATCATTTTCAAAGGACTTTTTATGCCGGTACACCGTACGAACGTCCGGTGCTTGGAACAGTTTCCACCATTACCCATCTCAAACGGGAAAATGTATGGGAGTATTATCGAACCTGGTATGTACCCAACAATATGACCCTGATGATGATTGGCGATTTTTCGACCCCGGAGATGGTGAAATTGGTAAAAGAAAAGTACGGTACATATCCGGCAGGACCCATACCAGAGCACAAAACCATAACCCTTCACTCACCACAAAAAGTGCGCATTATCAAGGCAAATGGTATGGATAAATTTCCAGAGGATCGTCAGTACCTGAACCTGGGTTATGTACTACCACCACCCGTTTCAGATGATTTTCAGGCGCTCGTGCTGCTATCCGAATTTCTCGGTGGCAGGGAGAATGCCGCCTTGAAGACATTTTTTAAGCAGGAACCATATAAAGACATGGTTGAGGAGATTGACACAAGCATGGAATTTAACCGTGATTTTTCAACATTACAGATATCTGCTGAACTCCCTTTAACTGCTGACGCAGGGCGTGTAGTAAATCTCATTATCCAGGCGGTGCAGGGTATGGCCAAAAACCCCGTTCCTGACGCTGAAGTGCAATCAACCCTGGTTGCAAGGGCAACGCAGGAGATTTATTTGCAGGAGAGTTTACACTACTACGGTATGATGAAATCGGGGTATCTGGCCGCAGGGGGTTACCCTCTGCTCCGCGATTACATGGACCGCATTATGAAGGTAACGCCACAGGCCATCCAAAAGGTTACAGAACAATATATGAGTAGCCAGGTGCCTGTGGTTACCCTGATGTCCCCCCCGATTGAGAGGATAACCGGGGCGATATCAACACAATCGGTCAACAAGTATAAAATGGAGACGTTGAAAAATGGACTAACCGTTGTCGTGAAGGAAAACCAGGATAGCCGGGTGATCGGTATCCATCTTCTGGCAAAGGAGCGCAGCCTGAGCGAAGGAAAAGAGAAGTCGGGTATGACAGAGATACTGCAGCGTATGATCCTTGATGGTGGGACTACAGAGTGCCCTGGCAATGCGCTCTATCAGGCATTCGAGTCTATCGGCGCTGAAATAAAACTCCACGACGATCCGTCCATTCCTTTTGACGATTACTATCACACGCCACGATTTGCATACATCCGTCTAAAACTTGTGGATGCCTTTTTTGAGAAGGGATTGAAGCTGCTTTCGGAAATGGTATTGCAACCAAACCTTTCAGAAAATGCCTTTATCGAAGCGCGGAAGGACGTCATATCACTTTCAACCAGTGCTGCAATGAGCACCCCAAAGGCAGCGGATCGCATCTTTTATGACAACCTGTTCAAAGAAAATCCCGGTTTTGGCCAGTTGTTTGGTGATGCCAAGCAACTGGAAAAGATACAATTGAAAGACATACAGGATTTTCACCAAAGATTTTACAATCCGGCAAATTTGATGCTGGTCATCTCCGGTAATGTACCAGCCGAAAAGGCGCTCTCATTGGTCAGACAATATTTTGGCGGTACATGGGGAAAGGCCGGATGGCAGCCTCCCTCTTTTACACTACAGTTTAAACCTCTTGGTACGACGATACGTGAAAAGATGGGCAAGCAGCAATCACACATCTCTGTCGCTAATATCTGTGATGTGAGCGAGGAAGATCAACCGGCGCTCTATGTCATGGAAACCATCTTTAGCGACAGGCTCGCTTTCAACCTGCGTGAAAAGGAGGGTCTCGCTTACAGTATTGGCGTTTCCTTTCATAAATACAAAGGGGTTCAGTGGTATCGTGTATACATGGGCACACGGCCGGAGAATATAGAACGATCCATCAACGGTATTCGCAATGAGATTCATTCCATGTGTGAAGCAAAGATCGAAGAACAGGAAGTGCAAAAAACCATACATGCCATCCTGGGACGCCGCGGCATGAGGCGACTGGACCGGGTAAGCCAGGCATATTACATAAGCATGAAAGTACTTGACGGCAAAGAGCCAGAGGCAGACGATCAGGAGGCAGAAAAACTGAAAAAGGTTACAGTACAGGATGTGGAACGCCTGGCAAAAAAAGTCTTCCAAAACGATAATTATTTAATCGTGATTGTGGAATAAGCAATTATGCTGGTTGTCGGGCAAAATACGTTATACGTTAAGCTCTAAGCTGGTTCAAACTTGCAGTTTGAACCAGACATTTTGACTATGCTGTGCGTTTTGAACGGGCACCAGTCGTAGAAATTGCCAAACGTTTCGGTTCAATCGAGGACGATTGAACCAGCAAGAACCAGCAAGGCAAGAGGTTAAAATGCCATCGGTCCGTATAAATAAAGAACTAAACCAAAGGATATATTTTCTCACCTTTACCGTCAAACGTTGGTATTATCTGTTTGACAGGCACAACAGGTGGGATATTCTTCTGGACTCTCTCAGATATTGCCAGAAAAATAAAGGACTAAAAATGTACCATTGGGTCTTTATGCTGAGTCATATCCACTTGATAGCAAAGAGTGAAGATATGATTGGATTTGTCAGGGATTTTAAGACATTCACATCCAGAGAACTTAAAAAGAATATCGTAGCAACTGAACCAAATATACTGAAGCTCTTTGAAGAAAAGGGAAACTATCAATTCTGGCAAAAGACGAATATGCCAGAATTGATTGTCAGTGAAGAATTTTATATCGAAAAGGCGCGATATGCTGAACAAAATCCCGTAAGAAAGGGGTATGTGGGAAGCGCTAACTATTGGGTTTATTCATCGGCTAACAAAGATGAGTGTTTGTTGAAGTTAGACTGTGTCTATGGGTGAGAAATAGATGCATAGATGCTGGTTCAAACTTGCAGTTTGAACCAGACGTTTTGACTATGCTGTGCGTTTTGAACGGGCACCAGTTGTAGAAATTGCAAAACGTTTTGGTTCAATCGGGGACGATTGAACCAGCCAAGAGCCAAGAGACCATAAATAAAGGAGCAAGTAATTGGAAAAGAAGACATCAAAACCGGTATCCATAAAGATAGAACAAGAACTCCACAAATGCCCCAATTGCGGATACGAAGATGGCTTTCACACATCATTTGTGCGGGTAACAAAGGAAACCTGCAAGATCATCCTCATCTGCCCAAGCTGCCATGCCAGATATGATCCTGCCTGGACGGTTAAGGTATAAAACGCTGAACGCTGGTTCACTCTTGCAGATTGAACCAGGGGTTTTGAACCATGCTGTAGGCAGTGAATTGACTTCACCTGTGAAAATGCCAAATGTTTCGGTTCAATCGTGGACGATTGAACCAGCAAGATTTTCCGTAAGAAATATAAATTTAATCCTGTATGAATAATCGACCCAGAATACCCATGATTCCTTTTCTTTTCCTAATAATTTATGAGTTTTTAATCGCTTATCAAAAGGATTTTTTCGAAAAAGAGATTCTTTAACTTTTGCTTTTTTTTCTTTGATCTCACCAGGCAACTTCTTATAGCTTTTTCTGAAACGTGGGGTAACGCTAATTTCCATGGGATCAGTCCAGATCCGCTAATGAGCGAATTTTTTTGCTTTTTCCCTTGCGATATGCGCTCAAACCTTCTTTTACCAAGGAATCAATCTCTTCTGCCTCTTTACCTTCTAAATAATACGTGGGTACTGCCTTTGCGCATAATTTTTGATACTCACGGAGTGATAGAATAACAACTCCCCCTTCTTTATCGATAATATTTTGCGAAATTGAAATTTCCTTTGCTTCCTTCATTTGCCAACTCCTTTCTGATTCGTGATTGTTTCTTACCACTTTTTCTTCTTAAAGTAAAACACCATGACAATACCTACCGCAGTCATTATCAGTAAACTCAGCGGATAGCCCCAGCGCCACTCAAGTTCCGGCATGTATTTAAAATTCATTCCATAGATGCCGGCAATGAAGGTAAGGGGCATAAATATGGTGGCAAGCATGGTGAGTACCTTTATGACGGCATTCAATCTATTGCTGATGCTCGAAAGATAGATTTCAAGCATTCCCGCAACCATTTCCCGGAATGTTTCCAGGGTATCAATGATATGGATGGTGTGATCATAAATATCCTTAAGGTAAATTCTGGTAGATTCCTTAATCTGTGAAGATTCTCCTCTCTCCAAACCACCGATTACCTCCCGCAATGGCCACACAGACCTGCGTAATAATATCATGTTCCTTTTCAGGGTATAGAGGATGCGTAAAACCTTAGGGGTTGGATTGCTGACTAATTCATCCTCTAATGATTCTATCTTTTCTCCCAGTGCTTCCATGATGACGAAGTAGTTGTCAACAATTGCATCGAGCAGGCAATACGCAAGGTAATCAGCGCTCAGCTTCCTTATGCGGCCTTTATTTGTTCTGATGCGATCCCTGATAACGCGGAAAATATCAACCTCTTTTTCCTGGAATGAAATGACAAAATTCGACCCCAAAACCAGGCTAACCTGTTCTGAGATAACCTCGCCGGCCTTGCCAGAAAACTGCAGCATTTTAAGCGCGATATAACTATATTCTTCAAAGTCCTCAATCTTGGGACGCTGATCGGTATTCATGATATCCTCCACAATGAGAGGGTGCAGCCCAAAACACTCACCGAGTTTCCCCAATATATCACTCCGATGAATCCCGTCGATGTTTATCCATGCTACCGTAGACCGGCTCTTATCCTTCAGTGGAAAACATTCCTCGATGGTTTCAGCCTCTTGTTCACGAAAGTGCATTTCGTCATACTCTAGGATTGTAATCTTTACTTCTTCAGTCTTTTTCTCACCAATATGGATCAGTGCGCCCGGCGGAAGGCCGGCTTTTCTTGATCTTTCTTTTATTAATTTTGCCATGTTTAGTATATCGTTTCTTCTATCGTTAAACAATTTGAGGATTTATTCGAAGAATACGGACATGCTGTGGGACAATTGTCCGGTTGGAGCCATTGGTGTCCACCCTTGCAACGGCATATCTTCAGCCTGCTGCGCATCAACTGATTTGGCCATTGCCTGAAAAAAGGGAAAAGGGCAGTACTGACGGAAGTGAATGCTTCCTGTCGTTCACGCATATTCTTTGCACTTTTTAAGGACTCTGCCCCTTCAAGAATATGCTGCATCATGTGTTGGCCGGATCCCTCCGGTTCAGTCTGAACACCCATATTGGCGGCATCAATGAGATTTTGAGCCAGGCTGGAGATCTCACCGGCCCCGCCTTTTACCATATAACTATAGATGTACTGATATCCCATCAAGACGGTCTGAAAATGAATGTATGTCTGCTTTCCGATCGTAATTACCGCATCAGAATTATGGTCATGTCCTTCGTGCGCACGCACGGAAATGGGAAAGGTGAAAGCCAAACATAAAAGCAAGAGAGCGATTTTCCTCAAATAATTATTTTTTACCACATCACACTCCTTTTGTATGGTGAATGTAAAACAAAGTTGTCATTGCGAGCAAAGCGAAGCAATCTCATGGTAGGGATTGCTTCGTCGTTTCTCCTCGCAATGACCAGCACATGTCAACTTATTTAATACGTTTACTATATATTGAGTCCCAGGCTGGTTCACTCTTGCAGACTTCGTCGTGAGCGCTCAGTCGAACGATTGAACCAGAAATTTTGAATCACACAATAATCTTCGAACTTGCGCTGCTTAGTAAAAATGCCAAATGTTTCGGTTCAATCGGGGACGATTGAACCAGCAATGAGAACTACCGTTCACAAGGTTGTTCCGCACAGCTCAGTACATTCAGAGTTTGACACCACCTTCCGGCTTTTCCTGTTTGTCGTTGCCATCCTCTTTTTTCAGATAATCATCCAGGATTTCACCCAGTTTCTCTATGCCTTTTTTAATTTCCTCCATAGAGCGTTGCAATGCCTCGTCCATTTTTTTCGATGCAACATCACCCAACTTTTTCATTTTTTCTTCGTATTCAGGCATTTTTTGTTTTATCTCTCCAAGGGCTTCATCCATACGTTTTGACAATTTCCCACCAAGCTCCTGTAAATTTTTTGCAACGCCTGAGAAGGAGTTGTCCTCCTTTATCGTCTCTTTTGTTTGTGCATAGTTGACCCTCCATTCCCCGCCCTCTTTTATAAGAATCGTTTGGAATGGAATAGAAGTTTCCGTGCCGTGTTTCTGCAACCGGACTGTGGTGTCGATGGTCGTAAGGTTGCCATCAATGACAATCTTGCCAAACGTTACCACCGCGTCTTTGAATTGTTCCCCGGATGTATCTACCAAAGTGCGAGTCGATGTTGTCGCATATTTCCGGCCATTTTCAACATCCTGAACTTTCATGGCATCCCAAAAACATTGTGCTACTTCTTGTGGAGGTTTATCTTTGCGACATCCAGATGTAAAAGTAATGATCAAAAGAGCCAAACAAACACAACCCCAGTACAATCGTCCCGAAATCATTTTAATCCCCCCTCAAATCTGTTAATAGACGGCTTTGTCCCACAGCAATAAACTCTTTAAATATATGCCTTTTATGGTATTTTCTCAAGTTAAATATGGAATGGTCATTGGATTGGGATGGTAAACACGAGATGGGCAAAGTTGACCTCTGAGGAGAGATATCCTTTAGCTTACCATATGTGAAATTTATCCTTGAGTGTTCGTTTAAATTCGCTATACTTTCACTAATTTCTTTCCCTTTTAACCTTATCAAAGTATTCGCTCGGTTTTCAATTCTGGAGGCTTCATAAATACGATGAAAATGAAGGCAGGTCTGGTTGCACTTTTTATCGTTATTTTGTTTTTCATTTTTTTGAAGCACGACTCCGTATGTGGGCAAACGGAAAACGGAAAGTCCCCCGCAACCAAAGAACCAATTGCCACAGAAGAGGTAAACACGTTAGATACCCTCACGGGCGTTGTTCAGTTAATAACCGAATTAAGGAAAGAAATCGAAAGCAAAGAAAAGAAGCACCATGAAGCGCAAACACAGGAAGAGAAATCGGAAATTAGGAATGAAATTGACAAGCTCAATGAACGGTTAGAATCTCTTAAGACAGATTTTGAGGAAATTGCAACAGGTTTGGATTTAGAAACGTTTTACCAAAAACCTCAAAAACGTTTTGACTGGAAGGAGGAAATTCAAACCCTGATCGGACCGATTGTTAATGACTTAAAAATTATGACCGCACGTCCCAGATTAATTGAAAATCTGAGAACACAAGCGGCTTACTACGAAAAGCAAATTTCCCTGATAAAAAATGCACTGGAAAACATCCACACGATTGCTGCTCAAGTCAAAGATGAAACCTTGAAAAATCAACTCATCGACCTGGAACATACCTGGAGCAGCAAGGGAAGGCAGATTTCAAGTCAACTTACCATTGCAAAATATCAATTAGCCGACAAATTGAGTGAAAGGAAGACATTTCTCGAATCGGGTAAGAATATCGTGAGGGTGTTTTTCAAGAGCAGGGGAAGAAACTTTCTCTTGGCTGTATTTGCATTCCTTTTTGTATTTTTTTCACTACGTTACGTTCATCGTCACATCTATAAAGGCAGTTTTATTCACAAGACGTTGGCAAGTTCGTTTTACATTCGTCTTGCAGAGGTGCTGTACTATGTATTCACTTTTGTCGGCGCCACCGGCGCATTATTAATTGTATTGTATGTTTGCGGTGATTGGGTACTTTTGGGTATTGCATTCATTTTTATTCTAGGCCTCATCTGGACAGCGAAACAAACCCTTCCGCGCTTCTACGAACAGGGCACCCTCTTATTAAATCTTGGAACAGTTAAGGAAAATGAACGGGTACTATACAACGGCCTTCCGTGGAAGGTGGTTTCGTTACAACTCTATACTCAATTAGTTAATCCGGAATTGAAGGGCGGAAGGGTCAGGATTCCCATACGAGACCTTAAAGATATTAGATCGCGCCCGTATCATCCTGATGAACCATGGTTTCCCTGTAAAGAGAATGACTGGGTTGTCCTCGCGGATGGAACTATGGGTAAAGTAGCCGTACAAACTCCTGAAATTGTACAGCTTACCATTGGGGGGGGGAGCTATAAAACATATCCTACGGCAGGATTTTTAAATCAAAACCCCATCAATCTTTCCAGGAACTTTAGCGTGAGGGTTACTTTTGGTATCGACTACCGACATCAGGCAATATCTATTACCGAAATTCCGCCTAAACTGAAAGAAGCGGTCAACGCAGGACTTATCAGCGAAGGTTACCGTGATGACCTCCTGAGTCTGAATGTGGAATTTAAAGAAGCAGCCGCTTCATCCCTGGACTACTTGATTTTTGCTGAATTCGCAGGGCGGATTGCGGGGGACTATTACAAACTTTCCAGAATCATTCAAAAGATCGTTCTGGAGACATGCAATAAATATGGATGGGAAATTCCTTTCACAACATATACAGTCCGTACGGTTCCATCTCACGACTTAGCCCCCGGGTTTAATCCAAGAAGCGCCTGATGGACCGTAGCAATCAATAACACACAACCTTTTCCAAAAAGCTAAATCATTATCTTTTTTTAGAATTCAGGAGATACTTTTCAAAACTACCCGTGCAGGACTGCCATCGCCATCCTTTATTTTTAATGGCAACGCGATTAGTTCGTAATCCCCGGGTTTTACCTTATTCAAATCAAGCCCTTCGATGATAATGACGCCCTTCTTCAAGAGTATGTGGTGGGCATCCGCATGAATGTTGTCAAATTGGTCAATAGAAAGAGAATCTATCCCTATCAGTTTTACGTTATTTTCCGCTAGACAGGTAGCAGCCTCTTTTGTGATATAAACAAAATTTTTTGTAAATTGAGTGCGGTTCCAATACGTAGAGTTAATCGTTTTAAAAATAATCCTCTTGCAATGTTCTATTTCTAATGATTTTAAATCCTCTACGTCAATTTTTTCTTTATTTTTTATATCAAATACCGTTACCTTTCCGATGAGAGCGTCTAAGGGGATTTGGTCAACGGTGATTCCGTTTTCATCAACATGATACGGTGCATCGATATGAGTTCCGCA
Organism: uncultured Candidatus Brocadia sp.; assembly: GCA_964490485.1. Lineage (GTDB taxonomy): Bacteria > Planctomycetota > Brocadiia > Brocadiales > Brocadiaceae > Brocadia. The sequence continues at coordinate 20,060 of CAZBCT010000033.1, forward strand.
ATGGGAGCCAAATTTTAGTTCGGACAGGTTCCATGCGTCGCCGCGTGAAATTACGCTTGTTTTTCGAATGGATACCACTGGGTCTGTGGGCCAGATGATAAGGGTATCCGATATGGTAAGTGTTACATCGTAAAAAGGCGGATTCATAATTTCATCAGGATGTGCACGGAATCTCTTTCTCCGAAATTCCATTGGCACATTTCCCGTGAGAGAGGTGTCCAGTATATTGTTTTGTTAAAATGTATACACAAACAATGGTCATTGCGAGGAATGGAACGATGAAGCAATCTCTTGATCGTAAAAGGCTTAAGATTGCTTCGCTGCCGCTCGCAATGACGAAAAAACAGATAAACCTTTTTATGAAATGCACTACCAGGGAAACGGGATCGGAGGCGATGACTGAACAATTATTCTCCGTCGTGGAGAATCCACGCCGGGAGGTCATTGTGAGGTGAGGGTTGCGGCAAATCTTAGCATTTCGCTTTTATTCAAATCCGAGGTAAGGCAATAGGTAACGCCATCTTCTTCCCAGAGCACAGAATTAAACCCCTGTCGATTCCCTATGTAAAATTCTTTATGCCCCAACTGTGCCCGTTCAAGATTCGTAATAGGAAAGCCACCTTTCCGGACAACCTGGAGTGATAGCTTATTACCGCCCTTATCAAAAATTACGCAGGGACTGCTTGTTCCGTAAGATCTGTCTGGCATCCCTCCTTTAATATTGACCTGTTCTGCATTGAGGAAAGGAGATGAACTCCTCAGTCTCGTATTTATCGTGTTTCCAAGGTATTTATTAATATTATCTACCACGGAAGTTTTTTCGTTAAACACCAGATTGTCATTTACTGCTACCACATGATTTTTTACTGCATCATCAACGATGGTGATAGAATCGGCGTGATGATAATAATTTGAATAGTAAAAAATGCCGCCTGCTATAGAAATAAGGACAGAGGCTGCTATCGCATAGTACCGGGAAGAAAATAATGTGCGAGGTGCTTTGTGCTGGTAAATTACTTCTTTAGCTGCAAACACCGGAGTGACAGCGTGAGCGGCATCAAGGTCTTTAAGAATCCGAGCATGGAGATAGTGCGGCGCCGTTATTTTGTTACAACAGGCTTTTACCAAAGCTCGGACATCCATTTCAACTTTGTACCTTTTATGACAATCATTGCAAGTATCAATATGCTTTTTCACGACCAGATAATGGGATTTATTTAATTCGTTATCCATAAACTCATGAAAATGTTTAATAGCTTCATTACACGTCATTATTTTTCCCTCTTAATAAAACCCCTGTCTTTCGCATATTCTAATAAACTCTTTTGAAGCAATCCTCTACCACGGTTCAGTCTTGATTTTACTGTACCAATGGGCACATTCGTAATTTCTGAAATATCTTTATACGATAATTCTTCCACATCTGAAAGAAAGATAGCTTCCCGATATTCTACCGGCAAACTGTCCAAGGCTTTTTTTACCTCATCGTCCACCAAACTACCCAAGTCGTTGTATTTCTTTTCCAGGGTATCGGTAGACGCTCCGCCTCTGGTTTCCTGCTCATAGGGAGTACCGGCACCAACCGACTCGATATCCTCAAAAATAACTTCGCCCGGCATACTGGCCGTTTTCCGGTAATTATTAACAAAAGTATTTCGAAGAATCTTGAAAAGCCATGCTTTTATATTTGTCCCTTTTTGAAAAGTGTCAAAAAACCGGTATGCCTTTAAATACGTTTCCTGAACGAGATCCTCTGCTTCCTCCTTATTGAACACCAACCTTAGGGCCATATTATAAAGGGAATCGACATGTGCCATTGCATTTTCTTCGAATTCTCTTCTTCTGGTATTGTCATCCCTCATTGCTCAAAATCACCTTTAACAACAATAAATTTCCGAATAAAGTTCCTGGTTTTATTTAAAAAGAATTATATAAATTTACCTGCTTAAATTCAATGAAGTATATGATTTGTGAGAAAAAGTGGATCTTGATAGTATGAATCCGACAGAAAAGTATGTGATGAACAAGTGGTAATGACAGGAATCAAGGCTCCACCGCAATGCCGTGTGAAGCTATCTTTTGGACCCGTATTTCATGGTGGTTTACCCAATGATAGCGTAATACGTATCTCTGTCGAGAATGTACGTCTACTAGCAAAGACGGGTTCCCAAGATATTTGGTATAGGTCCTTAAAAATATCGCCCCAAGCACGTACATGGCAGAGCCCTTGCTAATGATCGATTATATTAGCAATTAATTTAACCCTAAGCAAGGGAAAAACCTTTCTCCTGGATTTTCTTGACATACGGCTTTTCTATGGATAACATGAAAACCATGAAATTGGGAGCAAGTTATTTCGGAAGCAGGATATTGCGTCACGTTCGGGAAGACATGAACAAGATGGTCGACGATGGGTGTAATTTTGTTGTTCACACCATGAGCGAACACGATATTACGTACCACGCGGGAACCATGGTCGATATTGTGAAGGCGAGCCGTGAAGCCGGGCTGGAGGTCTTCCTTGACCCATGGGGTGTAGGGCGCGTATTTGGCGGCGAGTCGTTTTCCACCTTTGTGAAGATGTATCCCAGTTGCAGGCAGCAATTAAACTTCACGGAAGGTGATATGAAGGTCTGCAAGGCGTGTTTAAATTCAAAAACGTTCAGAGACCATATGGCAACATGGATTGAACTGGCAGCGAAAACCGGGGCCGAAGGCGTTTTTTGGGATGAACCACACCTCTTTTTTGGGGAATTCACACCCTTATTCGGCGGTAAAAAGAGAGATATTTGGGGGTGCACCTGCACGGTATGTAAAGATGTTTTCAAACAACAGTACCGGTATGAGATGCCCGTGGATTTTACTGATGACGTAAAGGACTTTCGTCAAACGACCATTGTAAATTTTCTCGAATACCTTGCAAACGAGGCATCAAAGAAGGGGCTTAAAAATTCGGTGTGTTTGTTTCCAACCACCGATCCTCGATATGGCATTTATGCATGGGAAAAGGTTGCCATGATCAAGAGTCTGGACGTTTTTGGGAGTGACCCCTACTGGTATGCCTACCAACAAGACGTAACAGAGTTTGTTCGCCGTATTTCCCATGAGGTGTACGCACTTTCAAAAAAATATGACAAGGAACCTCAGATATGGATCCAGGGCTATCGGGTGCCTGCCCAGAGGGAAGAGGAAATCGTAACCGCGGTAGATGTGGCATATGACTCGGGAATCCGCAATATCGCCACGTGGAGCTTTGAAGGTACAGATTGCATGACATATGTCCGGTCTGACCGTCCCGATGTCGTTTGGCAGCATGTCCGCAACGCCTATCTGAAATATAAGAACAAATAACAGATTAGCCACAAAGAGTCACACGTCAAAAGAAAACATTTTCATTCATATTCGCGTAAATTTGTGTCCATTCATGGTTAATGATCACGGGTAATGAACGATAAAATAAAACATATCGCAGGCCAATCCCTCAGGAATGAGCCCATCAGCCGTGATGACGCCCGCTATCTCATGCAAATCGACCATGACGAAACCTACGATCTCTTCTATTGGGCGAATCAGATCCGGCTACGGTATTTCGGCCATTCGGTAAAGGCTTGTTCCATCGTTAGTGCAAGACAAGGGCGATGCACCGAGGACTGTAGTTTTTGTTCTCAATCAGCACGCTATCATACCAGTATAGAAGCATTCCCGCTTGTTGATACGAACACGATACTTAATGTTGCCAAATGCGCAGAACAAGCGGGTTCCACCTCTCTTGGTATTGTTACCAGCGGGTATGGAATAAGCAACCCCGGCGATCTTCATAACATTTGCGATACCATAGAAGAAATTGCCAGACATACCCATATTCATCCGCACGGCTCCTTCGGGATATTGACAAGAGAAACTGCCGAATCGTTGGTGAAATGCGGACTAAAACGGCTGAACCATAATTTGGAGACATCTGAAAGATTTTTTCCGAACGTATGTTCAACGCATACCTTTGTTGATCGCATGAATACCATCCGTATTGCAAAAGAGGTTGGACTGGAAATATGCAGCGGCGCAATCTTTGGTATTGGCGAAGGGATCGAGGATCGTATTGATCTCGCATTTACCCTGAAAAGTTTGGATGTGAATGTCGTGCCTCTCAACTTTTTACATCCCATATCCGGGACACCCCTGGAGAACTCTCTGCCTTTAACACCCATGGAAGCGCTCAAAATTATCTCCGTATTTCGATTCGTTTTACCTGATAAGGAAATTAAGATTGCCGGCGGCCGCGAAAAGACTCTGAAGGACTTGCAGTCATGGATGTTTTATGCAGGCGCTAACAGCACGATGATCGGAAACTACCTGACAACGACAGGAAGAAAGGTTGAAGATGACTTTCAAATGATAAATGACCTGGGGCTAGGCCTGGCCGGCAAGCAGGATTGATGGTGTTTACTTTCTAAAGGGCTGTTGTGTGGAAAACGGAAAAAAGCCTTCTTTACCGATGTATTCGGTTTATGTGTTACTTTTCATACTCTTTCACGCATCTTCTGCTTATGAAGGGATTTTCTAAAAATAATTTCTGGTTTATAGCCGTTCAGCATTCTGTACGTAAGAAAATAGGTGAGTGAATTTACAGGATTACCTATCTGGTCAAGAAATAAATGTATGGCAAATCCCAGGGTGGTAAAGGATAAAAGATAGTTGAACTGGGTAACAAAACACAGTAAGACCAGGATCAATAAAAGCTCGTAACTGTGAAGATAAAAATGCGCCCTTTTTATTTCACCGTTGTCCATAGCTTGCCCAAATCTTTTAATACTGAAGCCTTTACATCCATTAGTATAAAAATCCCATATATGATCAACGTCGATCAGCCATCCTGCCAGGAAACAGGCAACACTCGGCAAAATTGCACTGGTTGTGGAAAAAGTCACAACACCCGTGATAAGAGATACACCAAGATGGTTGATGGGTTTCATATAGTATTGGTAGTATTGGAACAAAAATATCCCTCACCCAAAAGAGGTGAGAGACCTTTCTCACCCTTGACGGACGGGATGGAGAGAGGGTGACATTTTTTCATGCCTTTCTGTGAGCCTTACGCTCATGAATGTTTACGCCGTAAAAACTTCTTTTCCCCATTCCCCGTTTCCATGAGGACATGTTTTGGCAAATTTTTTACAACCCCTTTGTCTCCTTTGTTAAGGGGGATTTCCTGGTTTTTCTTCATCCTGTATGCTGTTCAGCCCCGTGAGGCTAAGGAAAAACTACCAAATCATCTTAATCTATCAGGCGGAAAACTTCAATGGTTAATTTTCCTGACTCTTATCTCATTCATCAACAATTCGCAGCTATTTCAATGATAAATAAAAAGGAATTTATAATAGACGAATTGAATAAAATAGATTATAAGGTAACTGATATTCAATTATAATCGCATCGTGCAAAAAATATTTTGACAATTTGAGCAAAAATTGTAGTGCTACTCGTTCCGGCCTATTCGGGCTAGGAATAATAACTCAAAATTTAAATTGATGATAGGGCATTCAGCCTCGCAATAAGCAACGCTAAACGGTTTCTTCTATTTCCGGACAACCTGTAAAGAGTTGTCCTGCGAAAAAGCATATCATCTTATTTTATAGTATGGGCATAGATTTTATCCTGGACGAATTAGACGATTTACAAAATCGCTCCTTGCTCCGCGAGTATAAGGCCATTGAAGGCGCGCAAGGTCCTTATGTTCACATAAACGGCAAATCATATCTTTCGTTTTGTTCAAATAACTACCTCGGGCTCGCCAATCACCCAAAGATAAAGCAGGCCGCCATTGAGGCCATTCATCGATACGGATGGGGTGCCGGTGCGTCGCGACTGGTTTCCGGGACTATGACACTCCACCAGGAACTGGAAAAGAAAATTGCGGAGTTTAAAGGGACTGAAGCTGCACTTTTGTTTCCGACAGGATATATGGCAAATCTAGGCGCTCTCTGCGCCCTGATCTCGAAAGGAGATATTGTCATCGGTGACAAACTGAACCATGCAAGCATAATTGACGGTTGCCGTCTGTCCGGCGCCATGTTTCGTATCTACCCGCACAAGGATGTCGGCCAATTGGAATCTTTGTTGCAAAGGTCTTCAGGGTATCGGAGAAAGTTGGTGGTTACCGACAGCGTGTTCAGTATGGATGGCGATACCGCTCCGCTTGCGGAGATTGCAGGTATTGTAAAAAAATACGATGCCATACTTATGGTTGACGATGCCCACGCCACCGGGGTGTTCGGAAAGCAAGGAAAAGGTTTGATTGAGCACTGCGGGCTTGAAGGAAAGATTGATATTGTCATGGGGTCTTTCAGTAAAGCGATTGGCGGCGTTGGTGGATTTATTGCGGGAAGCAAGCCTCTCATCGATTTTTTAAAGAATAAGGCGCGTTCTTTCATTTATACAACTGCCCTGCCGCCTGCCGTCTGCGCCGCTTCACTGGCGGGACTGACACTTATCCAGGAAGACGCTTCACTTATTGATTCGTTATGGAGGAATATTACCTTTTTAAAGACCAGGCTATTACGATTTACGAAAACCATTTCCGTAGAAAGTCCTATCATCCCCCTTATTGTTGGATCGGCAGAGGATGCAGTCAATGCAGCCGCGAAACTCTATGAAAACGGCATCCTGATTCCTGCAATTCGGCCACCCACAGTGCCTCAAGGCACAAGCCGATTGCGCATTTCCTTAATGGCTACCCACAGCGAGAGGGATATAAGCAGGTTGATAGAGATATTACAGCACGTTGGGTTTTTAACCCATGAAAGAGCAACATAAGGCTGCAGTGCCTGTCCCCTTCCATGCGATTGCTTCGCCACTTGCGTTCTTTGCAGTGTCCCGAACGAGTTGGAATGCGTAACATTCGCAGAGCATATCCAATGCTCTGCTGAGTTTTGGAAAAAATGCTAAAATATATTTTTCTGTCACCGTGATTCTTGCTTTCGCGGGATCACGGATCACCGCTTGATTTTGATAAATTTTTTTCATTGATTGTCCTGCTTTTTATTGTTTCAATATTTACTCTCTTAACGAGTAAATTATTCGACTGCTAGCTTTTCATTGAGAAGAAATCTATCATGGATTACGTTCCGAATACCGAAGGCGATAAAGAAAAAATGCTTCATGAAATGGGGATATCTTCTTTCGAACCACTTCTTGAAGGCATTCCCAAGACGCTGAGAAATTTTTCATTAAAATTACCATACGGTCTTTCTGAGCCTCAGGTATTAAAATCCTTAAAATATTTAAGTGAGAAAAATACGAATACGGGTCAACGCATTTCATTTTTAGGTGCGGGCGCCTATGAGCATTATATTCCGTCTCTGGTTGACCATTTGGCATTAAGGAGTGAATTTTATACCTGTTACACACCGTATCAGCCCGAAGTAAGCCAGGGCACCCTTCAGGCAATTTACGAATTCCAATCACTCATGTGCGAACTCACGGATATGGATGTAGCCAACGCCTCCATGTACGACGGCTCAACTGCCTTTGCGGAAGCAGCGTTATTATCCATACGTTTAAAGGGGAAAAATAAAATCATTTGCTCGCGCGCAACTCATCCGGAATACCGGCAAGTGCTCAGTACCTATTTAAAAGGAATGCACACAGAGATACTGGAGATAGACACCCCTGATGGGATAACCGATATGAACCAATTAGAAGGGGCCATCGACGACAATACCGCCGCCGTACTTATCCAAAGCCCCAATTTCTTTGGCTGTATTGAAGACATGGAGACCATTTCACAGATTACTCACCGGCATGATGCCCTTTTTATAGCCTGTGTAAACCCTATTTCTCTTGGCATTCTGAAACCGCCCGGTGAATATGATGCTGATATTGCCGTTGGTGAAGCCCAGGTTTTAGGAAATTATCTGAATTACGGCGGTCCCTATCTGGGTTTTTTTACCGTAAAAAAAGAGTTTTTACACAAGATGCCAGGAAGGATTGCAGGAGAGACGGTTGATCATCACGGCACGCGATGTTTTGTCCTCACCCTTCAGGCCAGAGAGCAGCATATCCGAAGGGAGAAAGCAACCTCCAATATATGCACCAATCAGTCGCTCCTGGCATTGCGGGCATGCATCTACCTTTGCACCCTGGGGAAAAAAGGCCTGGCAGAACTTTCCCGGCTTAATGTACAAAAAAGCCATTACACGTATGAAAGGCTCTGTACCCTGGACATCTTTGAGCCTGCCTTTAAACAACCATTCTTTAATGAATTTGCTATGAAATCGAAAAGCGCTCTTTCGATAAGAAAGATTAATGAGTGCCTGATTAAAAAAGGCATTATTGGCGGATTAGAACTCTCTGAATATTACCCCGAGCTGGCCAATAGTATGCTTCTGTGTGTAACAGAAACGAAGACCAAAGAGTCGATTGATCAACTAATTGCAGAATTAACCAACTTGTAATTTATTAACATTTGGTAACAATTTAGTTTTTTGAAAAAGTAGGGGCGAAGCATTTGCC
>CAZBCT010000034.1:0-26994 GCA_964490485.1 uncultured Candidatus Brocadia sp.
AAAGAACAAGGGCAAGTTACCTGGCCGAAGATTTTTTACCTTTAGACGATCACAAACTTCTCTCCGTCGTACACGAAGAAATTATAGAAGTGGACAAGGGTGTCTCCCTTATAAAGATTGGAGGGCATACCCGCCATCATCAATGTGTAAAGATTGAATCGGAGGGACACGCGGCCTTCTTCCTCGGTGATCTCGTACCCACCGTTGCCCATCTGCAGTACCCTTACATTGCAGGATATGACTTATTCCCTTTGGAAACCCTCGAAAATAAAAAGAAGGTGTTGCAACAAGCGTTCGAGGAACACTGGCTCCTGATCTTTCAGCACGACCCAAAGGTACACATGGGTTATCTAAAAAAAGTGGAAGGGCGGTTTGGGATTGAAGAAGTAAAAGCAGAGGGATTCTTTTAAAAAGCGGGAATGTAGGGATATCTGCCAGTAATTTAAATGAATAATACAGATCAAAATAGTCATTCAAAATGTGTGGTTCAATCTGCAAGATTGAACCAGCCAAGAGAAAATCTAATATCGTAATTCCCTATTCAATCCACATTTGAAATTCCTGTACAACAAGTTATTATTGCCGTTCACCATGGTTTTTTATGAAGAGCAAAGAAACGCGTGTCTATAAAGTCCTCACCATTGCCGGTTCTGATTCAGGCGGTGGGGCTGGGATACAGGCGGATATTAAGACCATTACCGCGCTGGGTTGCTATGCAACAACCGTTATTACTGCACTGACCGCACAGAATTCCCTGGGTGTACGCTCTGTCTTTGAGATCCCGGCGCACTTTGTTGGTCAGCAAATTGACGCCGTAATGATGGATATCGGTACGGATGCTGTTAAAACAGGGATGTTAATGTGCAGGGATATTGTGGAAATCGTGAGTGTGAAAATCAAGGAATATCAGATCAAACAAGTTATTGTCGATCCCGTGATGCTCTCCAAGAATGGAAAGAGCTTGTTATCGCCTGATGCCGTTCACGCCCTCACTTCCCAGTTATTTCCCTTGTCCTTTATCGTCACACCAAATATTCCAGAGGCAGAATGCATTACCGGTTTAAAGATAAAAAGCGTATCTCATGCAGAAGAGGCCGCAAAGTGTATCTATCAATTAGGACCATCACGTGTGCTCATAAAAGGTGGGCATGCCGGAAACTCATGGGATCTGAAAAATAAGGAGAAGGTGATTGATATTTTATATGATGGAAAATCTTTTGCGTATATTGAAGGTGCATATATCCCAACACAAAACACCCATGGCACCGGATGCACGCATGCCTCAGCAATAGCCGCATTTTTAGCGAAAGGGAACGATCTTACAGAGGCCGTTGTCCAGGCAAAGAAATTTGTAACACTATCTATTAAGAAATCATTTAATCCCGGCACGGGATACGGAACGTTAGACCAATTCAGGGCGGTACAATTCCCTTGAATTGCAGTAAGCTTGCTGGTATACTGTCCATATTATTTTCTTAGATTCTTAGCTTGAACTCTCTGGGCTATTCCTTCTCCGGATCGCTGCAATTATTTTTTTCATAATTGAGGGCGTATATGGCTATGTATCATGTTGCCTCGTTGGAATCCAGTGTGTTGGTATTAAACAAGTTTTTCATGGCCCTCCATGTAATTTCAGCAAAGAGGGCGTTTGTTTTATTATGCAAAGAAACCGCAGAGGTAGTTTCTGTAGGCAACGGAAGATTCAATTCTTATGATTTTGATGGCTGGAAGGACGTCTCCCTTTACAAGGCTAAATCGGGTTTACCCGAAGAGGATACGACGAGCTGGATAAAGACCGTCTCTTTTGAAATTGAGGTGCCAAAGATTATCCGTCTTTTATTCTATGATAAGTATCCGCAGTCCAATGTAAAATTTAACCGGCGAAACATCTTTGCGCGGGATGAAAACAAATGCCAATACTGCGGCCTGCGGTTTCCAACATCTGAACTTAGCTTAGACCATATTGTACCGAAGACATATAATGGGAAAACCACCTGGACAAATATTGTGTGCGCCTGTACGGAGTGTAATAAAACGAAGGGGGGAAGAACCCCCGAAGAGGCGAGAATGAAGTTAATACGCAAACCAGCCAGGCCAAAGCACAGCCCCATTTTGAGTCTTAAACTTCGTTCAGATAGGTATCGCTCCTGGAGGCAATTTTTAGACGAGGCATATTGGTCTGTCCCGTTGAAATAAAAGCTGTACCAGTATAACGTTTCATTAAAATGCATATACCTAAAGAGCGTCATTGCGAGGAGTAAAGAGAGGAGCATTTCTTGTTCCTGAAAGAATTAAGATTGCTTCGCTGTCGTTTGCAATGACGACAAAATATGGAGACCTTTTCATAAAACGCACTGCCTTGCAGGCGCGGATGTCTTAAGGAAATTTTTCTTTTTACGCGTTTATCAATAACTATTTTTAGGGAATATTATTTAAAAATTCTGGCTGAGGGGTCTTCAGATATACGCTCGGGAGCGGTGTTGAATTCCCTTTATCCTCTGTCGAAAATATACGGGTTTGTCGTTAAAACTCGTATTTTTTTTTATGATAAAGGTATCCTGAAAAGCGTTCGTCTGCCCATTCCGGTAATCAGTGTAGGGAATATTACGCTGGGGGGGACGGGTAAGACGCCGTTCGTTGAGTATATCGCACGATATTTACAACGAAAAGGGAAAAGGGTTGCTATCCTCAGCAGGGGTTATGCATCTGCCATAAAACAAGAAAATAGCTCTTTGAATAAAAATATTTGCAATGACGAACATCTCGTGTTCCAGGAAAACATTCCGGATATTCCTCATCTGCTAAATAAAGACCGGGTGAAAAGCGGATTCGATGCGATTCGGCAATTCCAGGCTCAATGTTTAGTGTTGGATGATGGTTTTCAACATCTTCGTTTGGCAAGGGATCTGGATATTGTAACTATCGATGCGCTCAATCCATTTGGCTTTGGACATATGATTCCCCGCGGCATGTTGCGTGAACCTTTGGAAGAACTCAGGCGGGCAGACCTGTTTGTGTTGACACACGCGGATCAATGCAGCCGTGATAAAGTTCAATCAATCATTGATCGGTTGCGCGTGATTTCAAGGCATGTTCCGGTGGTAGAAACCGTTCATAAACCTATGTGGTTAGAATCACCAAAAGGCGACGAAACGATAGATATTGCCTGGTTGCAGGGAAAAAGGGTATTTGCATTTTGTGCCATAGGCAATCCTGAATCATTTCGGAAAAGCATTGAAAGTTTAGGGGGAGAATTGCCCGGGTTTCATGCGTTTCCGGATCACCATGTATATACCGCATCTGAACTGCACATGTTGAATGCAGAGGCTCAGCGTATCGGCCCGGATGCAATTATTATTACTCAAAAGGATCATGTCAAAATAAAAAATATCCATGAAGCGTGGAATTTCCCGTTATGGACATTAAAGATGGAAATTGGTATTGTTAAAGGAAGTGAAATTTTTGAAGAGAAGGTAAATGCTCTTCTGTTTTGAAAGGAAAAATATCATGGCTCATAAAATTACGGATGATTGTATAAATTGCGGCGCATGTGAAAGTGAATGCCCTGTCAATGCGATATCGGAATCAGGAGATAAGAGAATCATTAGCGCAGAGACCTGTACTGATTGTGGAAATTGTGTGGCGGCCTGTCCTGTCGAGGCAATTCTCGCTCCATAGCGATACCCCGGTAAGGAAGAAAATGAAATGGTACGACAACGTGATGACGAGACGAAAATTTTCAAGCCTTTAGACTTTGACAGGATCAAGACATACTCAATAAAGGAACGGAAAAATCTTTCACACATCAACCTGTTTGCCAAGCCTGTCTTACCTGCGGATGGTATGCATGCCTTTTTTGAATCCCTGCCGGAGTTTCTGGCTTCAGCACATTTACGGAAGGTAATTGATGCGATCGTTCTTGCATATCAGAAAAAACGTCCTGTAGTCATGGCACTGGGCGCTCATGTGATAAAGTGCGGCTTGTCTCCCTTAATTATTGACCTTATGAACCGCCGTATCATAACCGCTCTTGCCATGCATGGCGCTGCAGCAATTCATGACTATGAGGTCTCGCTCATTGGGGCAACCTCTGAGGACGTCGCCATGAGTCTGAAAGACGGCAGTTTTGGTATGGTACAAGAGACGGCAGAGGCGTTTCAAGCATCCTCTGCTCGGGGAATAAAAGAAGATAAGGGACTTGGCCGTGCGCTGGGTGATACCATAATTGAAGAAGATAATCCGTATAAAGACCTGAGTCTGCTGGCATGTGGTGCAAGACTCAATATACCAACTACGGTTCACGTTGCTCTGGGCACTGATACCATACACATGCATCCGAATGTATCGGGAAGGGATTTGGGAGAGGCCAGCCACATTGACTTTAAAATTCTTGCCTCTGTGGTTTCGGAACTTGAGGGAGGAGTTTGGCTCAATGTGGGCTCTGCTGTTATTATGCCGGAGGTTTTCCTGAAAGCAATCTGTATTGCAAGGAATCTTGGTCATAAAGTTGAAAACTTTGTGACGGTAAACATGGATATGATTCAGCACTACAGACCGCAGACAAATGTCTTAAAGAGGCCTACGCAGTATGGATATGCGATTACCGGTCACCATGAAATTATGTTGCCATTACTAAGGATGGGCGTTCTTTCAAAACTTGGTATAGGAGATGGGTAAAGCTAATACTATTTTAACCATATACCAAAAGATGTTTGATGCTTTGGGTACACAGCGGTGGTGGCCGGGAGAAACGCCTTTTGAAATCATCATTGGCGCTATATTAACACAAAATACCAATTGGTCTAACGTTGAAAAGGCTATCAAAAATCTCAAGACGGCTGGGAAACTTTCTCCGGAAGGAATTAAAAACGTACCTTTAGCGGAATTGGCGACGCTTATCCGGCCTTCCGGCTTTTTTAACGTCAAGGCAAGACGTGTTAAGGCATTTATCCACTGGCTGTTTTCACGATACGAGGGAAGTCTTTCCCGGATGTTCAGCCAGGACTTGCAGGCACTTCGGAATGAACTGCTTTCTGTGAAAGGCATTGGGCCGGAAACAGCGGATTCTATTTTGCTGTATGCAGGAAATATGCCTACCTTTGTCGTGGATGCTTATACCCACAGGATCTTTTCACGGCATGGTTTTATTGCAGAAGAAAGCACGTATGAGGAGATGAAGTCTTTCTTCGAAGAAAGACTTCCGAAAGACGCAAAACTATTTAATGAATACCATGCGTTATTGGTGCATATTGGAAAACGATATTGCAAACCAAAAAAGGCCTGTGAGCCTTGCCCTTTGAGGGATTTTTTGTGATTCATATTAGGTCAAGCCACCAAGACAAAAAGCCACAAAGTAAAAAGATCTATCTGTCTTACTGAGTGACTGAGCGACTTTCTGGCAAAAACTATCGTAGTATATTTCTACGATTATCTTTGGAGCAACAAAATGACAGACAATGAAGTCGTAATAAAAGGCGGGCATGTTATTGATCCTGCGACCGGACTGGATGGCCGTGCAAACATCTTAATCAGGGATGGCAAGATTAAAACTATTTCAAATGACGTTACGGTAAACAGCACAGCCAGGGTTATTGATGCAACTTCAAAATATGTAATTCCCGGACTGATTGACTGTCATGTCCATCTTCGGGAACCCGGGCTGGAATATAAAGAGACGATCGAGACCGGGTCGCAGGCTGCGGCAAAGGGTGGTTTTACAACCCTGATATGCGAACCCAATACGATTCCCCCAATCGATTCATTAGAAATGGTGGAATCGCTCATGGAAAGGATTCGCCAGAAAAGCGTGGTGAATATTTTTACGAAGGCGTGCATTACCAAAGGATTGATGGGAGAAGAACTCACAGACATTGACACGCTGGCAACAGATAAACGAGTGCGGGCTCTTTCGGATGACGGCAATCCGGTATTTTATGAGGCATTAATAAAAAGGGCATGTGAACTGGCTGCACGGAATAATCTTATCATCAGCCCTCACTGTGAGGATTCTCAAATTTCTTTAGACAAGGCAAGAGGAAATAGCAAGGTAGCGCATTTCCCTGGCAAGCCATTTTGCCACGAAACCGATTTCATCATGCGTGAAATCAAATATACCGAAGAGGCACATGGATGGCTACATGTTTCACACGTCAGCCTGAAAAAATCCGTCGAGGTTATTCAGCAGGCAAAGGAACGGAAGCTTGCCAAGATCACCTGTGAAGTAACCCCACATCATTTATTGTTGGACGATACTTTCAGAAATGAATACGGAACAGTGCCCAAGACCAATCCACCTCTCCGGTCTCCCGAAGACAAGAAGGCACTTCAGGAGGGTTTATTAAATGGTGTAATTGATGTAATTGCGACAGACCATGCTCCGCACACACATGATGATATAAAAAAAGGATCATCCGGGTTTGTTGGACTTGAAAATGCACTGGGCGTCATTATGACAAAATTAGTCCATCCGGGTATTTTGTCATTGAAGGAGGTTGTCCGGAAAATGTCAACCAACCCTGCACGGATATTTAATATTACCGGCGGTAGCCTGGCAGTGGGGATGCCGGCAGATATTGCAATTGTTGATATGAACAAGCAATGGACTGTAGAAGTTGAAAAATTTGCCTCGAAAGCCAGAAACTGTCCCTTTCATGGTTGGAATTTAACCGGACAAGTGATAACCACGATTGTCGGTGGAAAGATAATTGTTGAAAACGGTACTATGGCATGTTAATCATCATTGACGGTTATAACTTTATATTTACGGTGCCTGCTTTAGAGAAGCATGTGGAAATAAACCGTATTGAACCGATGCGGAATTATATTATATCCCTTTTTTCAAAATATAAAGAGGAAAAAAAGTACGATATCACGGTAGTATTTGATGGTAATTATACCCAGACAACTTTACCAAAAAAACAATTCTATTCCGGCATTACCGTAATTTATTCAAAATCAGGCATAAATGCAGATACCGAGATAAAAAATATCACAACCCTTTGCCAAAATCCTAACGACGTTTACATTGTTACCTATGACAACGAAATAAAAAGGCACGTTAAAAGGTGCGGTTGTCATATTATCGAACCAAAAGCAATGTATCGGGAAATCCTGGGAATTTTAACAAACGGGGAGAAAAATACCTCTGATGAGCCTGAAGACAAGCAGAAAGGCCCATCGGAAGATGATGCAAAATACTGGACGGATGTTTTCAAAAATCTCCCCCACAAAGAGACACCATCCTTCGTAGTAAAAAGAGATATACCAAAAATACAGAGGAAAAAAGACCCGTTACATAACCATAATGGGGACGAGCCACGTTGCAAATACCAGGGCACATCTGCTGATGAAACACAATATTGGATTCGTGTCTTTAGAGAAACCGAAAAAAATGAACATCAAGATTAGCGTGCATTGGATTTATAAATGTATATTAACCATAGGCTACGCCTCTCTTATATACTACGAATCCTCTCAGGATACTTCTTTTGTTCCCCTTCCATCGTACAGTGACAAACTCATTCATTTTATGGTATTCGGTCTCTTATGCCTCATGATCTGCTGGACACTTTCTTCCGTCACCGTAGGAAATAAGGGGATATACAAAATCATCCTGGCAATCGGCATCACTTCTCTCTTTGGCGTATCAGATGAATTTCACCAATTCTTCACGCCGCACCGTTCGGTGGACATCTTTGACTGGGTGGCAGACACGGCTGGCGCCGTTGCTGCCGGTTTCTTATGGCTGGCGATAACTAACAAACTACACATGAAAGGGAAATTACTGAATGTGGGAACTACGTCGTATCACGAAAAGGAATAGAAACTATTTTCTCTTTCTTGTCAGACATAAAGGACAATTCTTTATTGCGGGAGTTGCCAACTGATTTCCTTCAGTTTCCTGAGCGCATCCTTTGCATTGCCCGTGTCGATAGATTGTGAGGCAATTTCTATTCCTCCCGCGAAATCGCTTGCCAATCCTCCCGCAATAATTGCGGCAGCTGCGTTGAGGAGTACCACATCTCTTTTGGGACTGTGAACGCCTTCCAGGATTTCTCTGATTGCCGCAGCGCTTTCCGCGGCAGTATGTACGGTCAAATCAGACAATGTTGATTTTCTTATACCATAATCTTCCGGATTTAGATAATAACTTTTTATGATATTCCCGACAAGCTCACAAACCTTCGTTTTGGTTGTTGTGGTGATCTCGTCTAGGCCGTCTAATCCATGCACCACGAATGCGTGGTTATCTCCCAGCATCTTTAACGCCTCTGCCATAATAAGCGTCATATGCTCACTATATACGCCAAGGACACGATGTGTGGCCCAGGCAGGGTTTGCTAAAGGGCCAATGATATTGAATATCGTGCGAATTCCAATCTCTTTTCGGGGACCAATGGCGTATTTCATTGCCTGATGCAAAAGCGGCGCAAAGAGAAACCCAATATTGGCAAGAGTAATGCATTTTTCTACCGTTTTTACGTCGGCCTCAATATTAATTCCTAATCGCATCAGGACATCTGCACTGCCACACTGGCTGGTGAATGCTCTGTTGCCATGCTTGGCAACCTTCAGGCCGGCGCCTGCAACAACGAAAGCTGCAGCAGTAGAAATGTTAAAGGTGTTTCTGGCATCTCCACCCGTTCCGCACGTGTCGACCACCATATCATTTCCGGTCTTTATTTTCATAGCCCTTTTCCTCATGGCAATGGTGCATCCCGTAATTTCTTCAACCGTTTCTCCCTTCATGCGCATGGCAGTAATAAAAGAGGCAATCTGCGCATCTGTGGCATTCCCTTCCATGATTTCCGTCATCGCTGCCAGGCTTTCTTCTATGCTGAGATGCTGGTTATTTACCAACTTGAATATTGCACTTTTTACGGGCATATAAATAGGGAAATGGAGTTTTTTCCTTGACGTAGGATATGATATAATTTATAATGCATGCTTAAAATATTTATAAATAACCGTATTTAATAACATTTTACAGAAAGGATTCATGGACTATTTATGGCAAAAATACAAATAACATCCAATGAAAATATACGAGAAGCATTAAGAAGATTTAAGAAAATGTGCGACAAAGAAGGTATCATTAATCAATCAAAGCGTATAGCCTATTTTGAAAAACCATCGGAAACGAGACGTCGTGAGGAAAGCCGGAGGATCAAAAATATTAAAAGGGCACAAAAATTAGGCATCTCTGGTCTGGCAAGTCCTGCCCGTAATCAGAAGAATACGTACGGTTCCAAATATTCGTCATTTTAGGTATTGACTTTCCACGGTAATTTTCGTGCATCGCCCCACAAGAGTTCCAAATCATAAAAATGGCGCATCTCCTTATCAAAAAGATGCACGATTACATCCCCATAGTCCATGAGTATCCATCGGGCTTCCTGGTACCCCTCCATACCTATCCAATGGATACCGTAGCTATGCAACATTAATTCAATCTCACGTGCAATACCCTGCAGTTGCCGTTTGTTGTAACCACTGCAAATAACAAAGAAATCGGTAATAGAGGTTAACCCTTGCACGTCAAATATGCAAATATCTTCCGCCTTTTTATCGTCGGCAATTTTAGCGCACAGGTTTGCAAGTTCTTTCGAATCTATCGTCTCTATTCCTCCCGATCGTTTATCGCTGTTTTGTGCCAAAACTTTCACCAAAATCTGCCTCATATTGCACAGAGGGTTTTATTTCTGACAGGCTGCTTCCGCAGTAATAACAAAATCTTGCGTATCGAGGATTCACATCAAGACAATTTTCACACCGATGGTATAAAAGCGTGCCGCACAGGACACAGAAATTTGCACCTTTTACATGATTGTCGTATTGACAGTTTGTATTGGGGCATATCCTGTCATCCCGTTCCGTACTTATGTTGTCAGGCATAATGACCTCCCATTTTTAAGGGTTTCTTCAAATCATAACCACAGACAGACAGGAGAGGAGAACGGTTGTTCGCCCCTCCTGGTGTGTCCTCTGTGGTTTGTCTTTTCCTCGTGCTAGTGAAGATGCAAAAGAGCGCCGATTTTTGGCGAAAATTTAATGATAATTCCTGCAAAGACAACTGATACAATTGACATAAGTTTCAATAAAATATTCAAAGAAGGACCGGATGTATCTTTGAAAGGATCTCCCACCGTATCACCAACAACCGCAGCCTTGTGTGCCGGAGAACCTTTCCCGCCCAAAACCCCGCTTTCAATATACTTCTTTGCATTATCCCAGGCCCCGCCTGCATTCGCCATAAAAACCGCAAGCAGGAACCCTGTGGTTAAACTGCCGGCTAAAAGCCCTACGACACCTGGCACGCCCAGTATTAAACCTGTTATAACGGGCACCAATAAGGCCAGGAGAGAAGGGGCGAACATTTCTCGTTGTGCCCCTTTCGTACTAATTGCCACACATGCAGCATAATCAGGCTTTCCCGTTCCATCCATAATACCTGCAATTTCTCTGAATTGCCTTCTGACCTCTTCCACCATACTTCCGGCAGCACGGCCCACAGCCTTCATCGTCATGGCACTGAAGATAAACGATGACAGTCCACCTATGAACAAACCTATCAACACCTTTGGATTAATCAAGGTGATATCCAGGTAATCCATGAGATCTGACAATTTTGCGCTGGCTAAATCTACAGAGGTTCCCGCAATTTGAATGACGGTAGTTCCCGATTTTTCTAACCCTACTTTTATTTGCTCAACAAAGGCGGCAATCAGCGCCATGGCCGTGAGTGCAGCAGAACCGATAGCAAAACCCTTTCCGGTTGCTGCCGTGGTATTTCCCAAGGCATCAAGCGCATCGGTTCTTTCCCTGACATAAGGTTCAAGACCGCTCATTTCCGCATTACCACCGGCATTGTCGGCAATGGGCCCATAAGCATCCGTTGCCAGTGTTAACCCCAATGTGGAAAGCATACCAACTGCTGCAATGGCAATCCCGTAAAGGCCAAGTGAAATATTTGAGAAACCACCCGCAAAGGCATAGCTTAATAAGATCGCTGCGGAAATAGTAATGACAGGGATGATCGTAGACATCATGCCCGTGGCAATACCATCAATAATTACCGTTGCAGGACCTGTCTTTGCTTGTGCAGCAATACCCTTTGTCGGTGAGTAATTGGAAGAGGTATAGTATTCCGTTCCCTTACCAATAATAACGCCCGCTATCAGTCCTGTAACAATCGAGCCCCAGACACCAAAGTTTTGAGGCAGCATATACTTGATGAGTACAGCGGAGGTAATCAAGATCAGGATAGAACTAATGTTAATTCCTTTTCCCAAAGCCTTGAGAAGCTCCTTCTGGGATGCCTCTTCCTTTGTTTTAACCGCGTAAATTCCAATAATGGAAAGGAAGATACCGAGTCCTGCCAAAATCATAGGCACAACCATACCGGCAATACCGAGACCGGCGGTTACACCCAACGCCGCACAGGCCAGCATGGAATTGTAATACGATTCATATAAGTCTGCACCCATACCCGCCACATCACCGACGTTGTCCCCAACATTGTCTGCAATGGTAGCGGGATTTCTTGGATCATCCTCAGGAATACCGGCCTCTACTTTACCCACTAAATCAGCGCCTACATCGGCAGCCTTTGTAAATATTCCACCGCCAACCCTAGCAAACAAGGCTTGAGAACTGGCTCCTATGCCGAAGCATGGCAGCATCATAGCCATGTCAAGCAGCGATACATTGGTAAATTTACGTAACACGAAAAACCACAGGGAAACATCTAAAAGTCCCATGCCAACAACGATCAGTCCCATGACCGCACCGCTTCTGAAGGCCACCTGGAGTCCCTGGTTCAGGGATTTCCTTGCCCCTTCCGCAGTTCTCGAACTGGCGCTGGTAGCAGTCTTCATTCCCAAAAACCCGGCAAGGCCCGATAAAAAACCGCTGGTGAGGAATGCAAAAGGAACTACCTTTGACTGTGCATGCAATCCAAATGAGATCAACAGGAGAACGAGAAAGGCGCCGATAAAAAATATCCCTACGACCTTATATTGTTGTTTCAGATAGGCATAAGCACCTTCCCTGACGTGTCCGGCAATCGATTTCATGGTCTCGTTGCCATCGGGTGCCCTCATAACTTCCTTGTAGAATTTTCGTGCATAAAAAAGAGCAAAAAGAGCCCCGATTGGTGCAATCCACCATAATTTTGGTATGGTATGCGGCGTCTCTGCCGTTACCTTATGGGCTGCGCCTTCCAATTCAAACAAAGGTCTTTCTTTTTGAGCGGCTTCCCCAAGTTCAAACTGAGGTTTTTCACCGCCACTCGTTACCGCACCCTGAGCATGTGCGTTGTGAGACAACAATCCCGACTTCGATATTCCAAAGATCAGGATCGTCAGCATTAAGAGTATCGTGATAATGCTGCCCCGGTTATTTTTAAAAATAGATTTACGAAAAAAGCTATCCATCAACTTAAATCATTCTCCTTTCTGTTTTCTAACGGTACTATTTATTTTGTTAAGTTATAAAGATTCCCATCATGTTCTACCACGTGTCTTTTTTTGATACACTTTGGAGAAAGTCCTTTTTCTTTTCAATCGTGCGAATCAGTTCATTTACATTGGTCGAAGTATCCTCAGGATGGTTGGCATGGTACCTTTCCCATTCCTGCATGGCTGACTCGGTATATTGTAGCGCCCGATCAAAGTCTCCTTCCCTTTCATAACATAACGCCGCATGCCACAGGGCATGACAAACGGTTCTTTCTATGGCTAGCGGGTTACGCAATTTCGGGGCATGCAAAAGAGACTGCCTTAGCCAATAAAGCGATTCCTCGTAATTGTCTTCACCCGCATCCCTTTTTAACTGCTCACGGTAATACGGCGCGTATTTAAAAACCCGCTGATCGAACAGATGAAAGTACATATACCCCAGCTCAAAGAAAAGGTCGCCATTATCGGGATTTTTTACAGCCCCTTTCTTTGCAAAGTTTAGCCCCGTGTATATCCATTTCCACTTGTTTTGAGGCGCATCCCACTCATTGGCGATATTATATGCCATATTCCATGCCTGAAAAATCCAAACCGCAGGGAAGTTTGGCTGCAATTTAGCGATAAGATTGTTTACGGTTAAGAGTTCATAGTATTTTTTTTCTTCATGCCTGGCAATAGCCCTTGCCCAGAGAAAATCAACGGCAATTCCCCGAAAACCTCCCAGGAGAAGCAATGGAATACTTTCCGTTGGATCATAACGAAATACGCTGGTTTCTGATGTATTACGGAAAGAAGCAATCCATACATTTACCAAGAGAATACTGCACAGCAAGAGCAATAAAAAAAGGTTCCTCTTTTGGCGTCCCAAGATTTAGAAAAACTCTCTTTTTTTTAATACGATGCAGGATATAAAAAGGCAAATACCGGCATATACGATGGTATACCCAAAAGAGACCCCAACGGTTTCTAGAGGGATGTCTATGCCGTTTAAGAGAAATTTTAAACTGTCAAACCTTCTAAAATCCGGCAAAATAAAACAGATCCATTCCAAAGGTTTTTTGATAAGATAATCCATATAAACCAGAAGAATATTGGGGGTTTTCAGCACTGCCGGTACGGCATGTTCATGCATATCGTGGTGTTGAATGAGCAAGGAGAAATCTTTGATAAATTCCAAGATATGCCCGCATAAGAATACAACAAACGCAGACACAATACTTACCGGCGCCGATAGATAAGTTGATCCCATAACGGCAATGATTAATATCAGCAGAAATTTTAAAAAGGTAATGAAAACGGCTTTTGCATAATTCGACAGAAAACCTTTTTGTACCGAAAATACCTTAATATCCATGTGCGTGACACCAATATAGTCCGTTGCAAGAATAGGGAAAATCGTAATATTCAGGATACTATTTTTCTGAACCATTTCAGGATCAATTTTAAGAATAAATGGTTTGTCGACCTTAGCTGTCACGACTTCAGATTTCCCGCGACCTGCACTATCGTTCTCTGTCCTTACCATTAACGGGATCGTGTCAATAAGCCCTCGACCACTTTCAAGCTTTAGATTACATTCTGTTTCAAACCCGGAAGTGGTTCCATGAGTCTTCTGTATATCAGAAAAGCTCCATTGTGCAACCCCTGACCTGCCCCCTGCAATCCATGCAATTCCCTCGCGCGCGTGGTGTAATTTACCTTCAATAGAAAAGTGCGACGCGGTAAACTCCGTCCTTGCCTTTAATATACCACGATATTCTTCCGGTAAATTTGACGCACGGTAGTAAACAGAGACGAGATTGAACAGACTCAAAATTATCAAGAGGATGGCAGATAAAAGGGCAAAGCCCGTGATTTTGCCCACAATAACTCTTAGCCGTGATACAGGTTTTGATAAAATGCCATAGATCGTCTTGTCTTCTATTTCATACGGTAAGGACGTGGCAGAGAGGAGAATTACTCCCGAGATGCATAAGAGCACTACTACTTGAAAGAACACGACCAGTGTCATCTTAACCCTTGCATCCGGCTCATCAGTCGTTGGTATTACCGGTAAAACAGCCATAATGAGGATGCCTAGCCCAATCAGGACGTGGAGCATTTTCTTTCGAAATGATTCACGAAGGGTATGGATAGCAATGGTTTGTATCATCAGAGTTTAGGGAAAAGAACTGTCTGTCAGCGACGCTGAATAATGCTTATAAATAAATCTTCCAGGGTAGATGACGGATGATCGATGGATAAAACATTTCCATTCCTGCTCTCAACAAAGGCCTTTACTGCCTGAATGTCGTTATCGGAAAGATTTTTTACCACAAATTCGATGGCATCGTTTTGAGACAATAACTCTTTTACGGTGCCCGTTACTTGCAAAACACCCTTGTTAAAGATTGCAATTCGGTCGCAAATGTCTTGTACATCGGCTAACAAGTGTGAGCAGAGGACAACGGTCTTCTTCTGTCGTTTAAATTCCAGAATAAGGTCCTTCATCTCGCGACTGCCAATAGGGTCTAAACCACTGGTCGGCTCATCCAAAATTATCAATTCAGGATCATTTATGATGGCCTGAGCAAGTCCTATCCTTCGCAACATGCCCTTTGAATATTGGCTTAAAGGTCGTTTGCGAACGGGATCTAACCTTACCTCCTGAAGCAAGGCATTAATCCGACGTTTTCTTTCTTTTTTTTGAATATCAAAGAGCTTTGCGTAAAAATCCAGAATTTCCTCTGCATTGAGGAATTTATATAAATATGACTCTTCAGGTAAAAAACCTATTTTTCCCTTTACTGTTAAATTACCCGAGGGATAGCCTAACACCCATGATTTGCCGCTGGTGGGGAATAAGAGGCCAAGCAATAATTTTACCGTAGTTGTTTTACCCGACCCGTTAGGGCCAAGTAATCCAAATATTTCTCCCCTCTCGATCGTTAGATTAAGATTTGTTAGGGCAGAGGTACTTTTGCGTCTCCAGAAATCCTTATAAACCTTTGTAAGTCCTTCTGTCCTGATTGCGTAACTATCCAAAAAATTCGTAATCTTCCACCTTAATAAAATAGCGCGTATTTATTAAAACATGGAATAAACGGTAACCAATTTAATCAAAAATAATGGATAAGTCAAACACTATTTAAGGATTTGCGTTATCTGCTAATATTCCTATGAGAATGAGCTGGGCATTTGAAATAATTACCGGGAATTGCCAGCTTCAGGCAAGAAGTGAAGAAATCAGGAAAAGAGAAACCCAGATCCATAAAAAATACTCTAATGCAGGAACTTTTCATCCAGTATCCTGCGAATTTCCTTTAGTTCCTTTAGAGTTTCCGGTGGCAGAGAAGAAGACCTTGTCGTCAGAAGTTTATAGGACTCCTCGGCGTCCTGCCGGTACTGTTCCCGAAGTCGCTTTCCAGAAGCTTCTTTACCTTGGAAATCAATCAACTGAAACTGGTTGAGCGCGGAGTTGGTGATTCTCGCAAGTTCCTCATCTGTAACCAAATTCTCAAGAGTCGCCGAATGCATATATACGGACACAGCCGCATCGATGTAGTTTCTGAAGACGATTACACCTCGACCTGCAGCCGACGTCTTCCTGACTACAACATCAGGTCTGAGGTTTTTAAACGCCGGACTCACCGACTTTGCATCGATGTTATGAATAAAGGTGGTGACAACCCTCGATGCCTCTTCCGTTGATTCATTGGTAACCATCATCTGTGCTGTCAGTGCGTCTGCCTGCCCAGAATCGCCAACAAAAACGTAGTGATACTCAGGATAGACCTTTGAGAATTTCTCGAAATTCTCAAGCTTTACTCTGCCAATCTTGTCTTCCTGGCCATGAGGAATCTTATCATGGAGAGGATCCAGTTTTTCCCGCAAAAGGGTCTCGGCGGTGCCTATTACCGAACTGCCAAGGTCCCCCGACAATGCGCTGGGGCACAATCTTCTACCCGTGCTATCCTTGAATTCCGCCAGGCTCTTAAGGCTGCCTTCCTCTAATATGCCACCAATGGGATTGGGCCGTGCAGACAAGGTCGTTACCGGGATTACCGGCAGATCAAAGGGTTCATGCTTCAGGGAATCGTAGAATTCCAGGACTCCCGGATACAGGGTCTTCCTTGGATACCGGTTATCAATGAGATTGGCGTACATCGTGTCGTCAACATCGGTAAGGACTTTGATGCCGACCGGTTGCTTTACGGTTCGGAAGTGATTGATAATTCGGTTCTGGCACTCCTTGTCGTCTATATCGCTGAATACGTACTCCACCATATCCTTGTAGTCTCCGTCATATTCCAGGACAAACTTGAACAGTGGCAGGTCCTCCGGGGCAACCGAACAGAGCAGTCGTTCCATTCGCAGCTCATCCCTATGGCCGGTCCTGTCTACAGGTGGCGCAAGCCTTTTAAAGGCTTCAATTTTATCGGCCAGGTTTAGCCTGGCATTGCGAATACGATTGTCAAGTTCTCGGGTGCGTTTCTCCCGGGAAAAAATATGAAATGTAAATTTTTTAAAGTCGCGAAGAAATTCATCAACACGTTTCGTATCAGCTTGTCCGTAACCAGGCATTTGACTCATAAACTTCCCTTCGGGTTCAATATGCTGGGCATTTCCCGTTTCATTCGTGAAATACCAGATTGAAAGAAGCAGTATGCCGATAAAGATTTTTGCGGTTTTCATGTGATTCCACTTCGATTCGTTGTTTATTATGTTATACTCAAAACGCTCATAAAAGGTGAATGTCGAGTTAGAAATACATGGTAGGCAATGCCTACCTACCCGGCTCATCTAACGCCCTCAGCTTTTTTAGAAACTCAATAAACAGTTCTTCTTTTATTCGGTATCCTTTTTCAAGCAATTCAAATGATAACGCTTCGAGTCTTGCTTTGTCCATATTGCCCATCTTGTATGAATCCCAAAGTATTCCAAGCGTACCTTTTGGAAGAAGTCCCCTGAATCGAGCGACGGTTCTTGCCTTTTCCTCATCTATAAAAACCTTTTCGATCTTTTCTTTAACAGCAAGGCTTATAACAGCCTTTTCCCCATCGCCAAGAAAATCGGGGAGGTTTTTTAGAATTGTAGTTTTAATAGGAATCAATTCTTTGTGTCTAAGATATTTTATGATTTGGTTTGCATCTTCTTTTCTTCTTTCAAGGCCTTTGAGAATTTCGGATTCTACTTGGGAAGGGATGTGAAGAACATAACTGTCAAGAAGATTGAGGCGGTCTATTTTGGCAAGGAATATTAAAGGAGATGCATTACATACAACATCCTGCATTTATTCTAAATCCTCAGTTAGACTCTCTCTGGAATAGTCTATATGAAGATCGGCCTTTTTCAGCTTCTCTATCATCTCCCATATATCCAGGGAAAGCATTTCTGCCGCCTTCTGAAGGGTTATTTTATGATCTCTGTAAAGTCCAACAACATTTCTTTCGCTTAACACTTCGATTCCTTCACTTATTGCCTGTGTGATAAGATCGTTAATCTTTACCCCATGAATCCTCGATACCTTTTCAGCTTTTTTGTATAAACCTTCATTTAGCTTGACAATCTTCATTGTTTATCTCCCCCCCTTTTCAGTTTTCAATAGTATTATACATTCGCCGAACAATGCTTATTTTTTTTGAATACACCAGGATATTAAAAGATATCTAACATAATAATTCAACGATATTCTTGGCCACTCTTGGGAGAATATGGCATTCCTGGCGATGATGCCGCGGCCATGTTTGTATATTTCCATCCATCCAATTTTTATGTAGGGCATGGCACCGTTTGCCACATCAACCCCATCTTGTATTGTGTAGACATTCTATGTCAAGCTCTTTTTTTCCTTTTAGAAAAAAAGAGCTTGACATAGAATGCCTACCCGGCTCATGGGCAACCCTCAGCTCACCTACAAGTAGGATGGGTTGAGTAGAGCGAAACCTATCGTTCATGTTGGGTTTCATTTCATTCAACCCAACCGACCTGGCTGATATCGGATGAGGGGAGGCGAAAGCCTTTCCTACCCCTATCCCGGCTATCCCGGCTTCAATGTTGAATGTGCCTGGTAAAAAATGCATTTAAACAAAAAATGTTTACTTGTCGACCTTGTTTTTTATGAGTTCATAATGTTTTCCTTTTATGCAGGTGACTCCAGTTCCCTGGATACTATTATACAATCCACTTCTACCATTTATAACGCCGATTATTACTGATTTAGCATTGTTATAAATCCATATCGGCCCTCCGCTACTCCCCGGTCGTGCATCAAACTTACACACACAGCCACTCCCTTCATCATATTTATTTATTTGATGCAAAATATAAGTGCAATAGCCAATTCCCATTACTCCAGCCAAAATAAGCACAAGTCCAGGTTTCTTAACTTTGGTTAAAGCTATCACAAAATCGGCAAAAGCACCTATTTCAGCACCTAGTGCGGCATCTTTCCAGTCATGAGTTAATGCACCGCTTAGTAAGCCACCGATTAAGGCACCTTTTATTGTAAAACTTAAACCTAAAACCAATGCCCCAGCAAGAGCGACAGCATATTTACTATATTGCTTGTAATCAATTACTTCGATAACCCCTGATCTTTTATAAAGTGGGCCGGATAAGCCACTGGGTATATAAGGCGTTGTGCTTGGCAAAGGTGTCTGTATTGCAGGTATTGTGCTACTACCACACTTGTCGTCAACTGTTTTATCTCTATCATAACCAGCTCCATATGCTTCCTTGACCTGTAATGAGCCATATGCATCCCAATTAGCATATCCATCTTTCCCCAACAGATCCTTCAGTGCAGCTATTGACAAATCATAACCGGCCATAAATTCTAATCTAGCATTAAAAGTAAGTATGTTTTTAAATGCCTTTTTGTAATAATCTAGATCACGACACCCTTGTACTCCAGGGTTAATCATTGCAGTGACAAACAATTTTTTGGGATACTTTACGCGAAAAATATCACCACTGGACAGTTCACTCCGTTTCCCATTAGGGAGCATGAAAATTGCAGGACCTTTACCATCTTTAATTTCTTTTTCTAATTCTTCTGTAACATGACCTGCCGTAAGAATATGTCTTTCACCAATTAACGTAGCAGATCCATGTGCTTTTTGACCAGTTTTCTCCAAATATACAATACCTATATACTTATACGGTTCTTTCTCATAATCTTCTTTTGATATTGGGATCGGTTCGTACTGTCCGTGAGCAATGTTCGCTCTCACAACAAAACTGAAAACGAAAATAAACGTTAAAAATACTTTGAAGCATTTCATACAGAATCCTCTTTTCTCACAGTTCAATACCTTTGTTGTCCTCACGTATTTTATTCCAATTGTTCAATAAACATGGGCATATTCATTGCATCAGCAATGTGTGAAAGCCGTTCTTCACCAGTTGACTTATTCTGAAACGGACCTAAACAGACTTTATACTTTCGCCTGTAACCGGTGTTGTCCTCAATGAGAAATTGTTCCGGCGGATTGTTCAGTGAGTGTCGTACTGCCAGCGCCCAGAATTCAGCCTCATCTTCCTGGTAAAATTCCTTATCGAAACAGATAAAATAACGCTCCTTAGGAATAGACTTCATAGATGGAGCAACAGGCTCTCTGGTGCCCAGCGTCTCACACCCAGACAAGCATATAACGCAAATACATGCGCATACCATACCGAATTTTATGTTTGTTGGTAATTTCATCTAAATTCAATCCTCACCTTCCAAATAACGAACAGAATCTTTTTTTCTTTCAGTCTGTGCGTGATGCATTTGCTTGTTGTTCTTGTCACTCATTTCAACATACATAGGAACTTTTATCTCCTCAGATATGTGGGAAATCTTATCTACCCCCATTCCCTCACTTACGAATGGCCCCAGACAAACGATATACCGTGTACGATCAATGTCATCAGTATGGATTTCGAGTAAAAACTGATCAGGGGGATCGTCCAATGAATTTTTTACTACGAGTGCCCACAATTCAGCGTCTTCCACGCTATCAAACTCCTTATCAAAACAGATGAAATAATCTTCCTGTAAAGGAGTCTCTACCGCTGCAAACCCTTTTTCCTCTGAGAGCCCTGGCGTTCTTTCCGTAATACCTTCGGCTTTATGCAATTCCGTAGTCTTTTGCCAGTAATCGTTTTCTTCCGGAAATTGCTTATCCAATACAAAAGTAGGTTTAAGACCCTGTTTGTCAAAGAAGGTGCCATCAGGTGTCTTCATACAGGCCGTTGTCAGCTTCAGTGCTGAACCACTACTTAGCTCAATGAATTCCTGATACGTTCCTTTTCCCCTGGATTGCTTTCCAATTGACACAGCCCTTTTCTTGTGTACCAGTGCAGCAGTGAATACTTCAGCAGCACCTGCCGTTTTTTGATCCTGCCACACATAGAGTAACGATGTGGTATTTATGGGATCTTTAGTGTTTTTAAAAGAGACAAGCCCTTTATCATTTTTCCTATCAACAATCTTTTGATCCTTGTTTAAAAACAACATTGCGCAATCAATGGCATGGGAAAAATTACCTCCGCTATTTCTCCTCAGGTCAATCACTATTGGACAGGAGTCTTTTTGCTTTTTGAGCGTGTTTTCCAGCACCGTTCTTGTTCTATTTGTGAATCGATAAATATGGACAACGCGAAAACCATCCTTTGTATCTATTTTCAAAGAATAGCTTTGCATTGGTGTACGTTTCATTGTAACCTCCTTCCTTGCCCCATCGTTTTTTTCAAATACTAAGGTTACCGGAGAACCTTTCACACCCATAATTACTAATTCCGCAAAATAGACCGGTTTCCCTGACACGGTAATACCATCAACCGCAACAAGGACGTCCCCATTTTCAACACCTGCCCTTTTCGCCGGCCCTTCAGGGTGTGGACTGCAGAGCAACCGACCTGATACATCACTCGTTATATCCATACCTGCATCACCATAGTCTCCCTTTTGCAACGCTTTTATAGCGGTATATTCATCCTTGTCCAGATAATCCCCATCAGGATCAAAACTCATTATGTATGCCTTAAGCATTGCGGTGATGATATTTTGATTATCCGGTCGATAGAAAGCCCTTTCATGTATTGTGTCTATAACTGATATTAAATGCTGCTCTATCGACCCCTCTCCCGGCCAAAGCACCCTTCCCGCTTCCGCGAAAATCAATGAAGGCAAAAGTAGTTGAAGTAAAATGATATAGGATAACAAAAGGCAGGGTACAATACCTCTATTTATTCTCATCAATAGGTACCTCTCTTACATTCATCTTTAAGAAGTATTAACATGCCATTTACAACCCCTATTCTTGCATTAAAAACACGCTCTTTTGGAAAGGGCACGACCTGACCCTGAACGTATTTCCCTTTCCAGTCACCAAACTTTACCTCTGTATAGGAATGTCTTTTTGATGGCCACCAGGTGGTATCATCAATTCCCTCCTTACGTGGTGAGTAGTGGTACGCAAACCTCCTGCTAAGCTTCACAGAAAGATTATGGCTTTCCTTTGAGGTAATCGTTCCTTCATAATACAAAATCCAGTCGCCTGAAATATCACTGCACTCGATTTTTTCTACCGCAAATACCCTATCGTTTATGTTGACAGGATAACCAACCAGCTTGCTCAGATTCAGATCAAGTTTTCTGAATATTTTTGTCTGATTACCAGGCGTTTGTTGTACCTCCGATCCCTCCATTAATTTTGGCAAATGACTGAAAAATGCGGTTGCCAGAATTACACAAGGGATCCATATGGTTTTTTTTGTCATTGTTTGTCCTTTTCAAAAAGAACCGGAAAAGTAATATATTCCCTGCAAACACTTTAAGAACCGGATATGAGGTTACCATACATGTTATTTACATTGCAGTAGAGCATTATCGTTCTTCAAGTATTTCCAAAAGGATGAGCAACTCATCTTCCAGCTTATGCTTTTCTGCTTCGAATTCTTTTGTGCCAGTTTGCTTCAACGCTTCTATTTTAGCAGTCAATTCATTAATTTTCCGTACAATGTCTTCATTCTTTTTTTGTTGTTCAGCAGTAGCATGGGAGCTTTTTTTGATTTCTTTCCGAAGCCTATTGAGCTCATCATGAATGCTCAATAAAAAACGTTTTTGATTATTTATAGTATCCTGTTCGTCTTTAACAGCTTTTGCAGCGTTGTCCCGTTCTTCTTCCAGTATTTTAAGTATTCTCTCAATCTGTTCCAACTGTTTCTGTTTTTGAACTATTCTCTCTTGCCGTTCTTTATTTACTTTAAGCGTTGTAATTGTGGAACACGAGATTACTACACCAGCTAAGAAAACAATACCGATACAATAAAATGCCTTTCTTATCATATCCAGACTCCTTTTTCTGAACCATTTGCAGTATCAATACTATTAATTCTCAACCTCTTCCGTGTGTTTTGTCAATAGAATCTAATTCGTATAATCTTTGTGAAATCTCGCCAATTGTCGTTTCCAACTCCTCAATTTCTTTTTTCAGACCTTCAACCTCTTCCGAGGGATTTTCCTTTACCTTTTCAAGTTCCACTTTTTTCTTAGCGAGCTCTATTTGCGATATTTCTAAAACATTCTGTGCCGTCTCACGCTCGGCTTGTACTTCATTTTTTAAATTTTCTAACTCTTCCTTTTCTAATTTTCTTTGTTCACACTGTTGATTAATTTCCGCTGATTCATTACGTAAAACGGCAATTCTCTCCTTTAACGAGTCATGGTATTCTTTTGTCTCCTTATTCAGCTCCTCAGCATCTTTTATTGATGCATCCAAGCTACCCTCCTGCTTCTCGTAGCGTTCTTTTTTGTCAAGTAAATGTTCAGCAAATTTCCTCCCGGCATCCCTGCCAAGTTTTCTCCCTTCACTCGTATTACCACAAGCTTTTCCCCCAACCTCACCAAGAAGCTCTCCTATTAATATGCCTTCCCTTTTTGTATTTTTATCACTGGACTTCGACAGGGCATCTAACATTTCTCTATGTTTATTAGACAAAGGAAGCAAATATATGACTTTTTTTTTAAGATCATCAACTTCTTTAAACAATTTTTTAAGTTCTTTATTGTCGTCAAACCATCCAGCATCCACCTTTTTCATGTTTGTAAAAACCATACTTGTTCCTACAAATCCTGTTATGAGTATTACTATAAAGTTAAACCTTTTAAAATGCTTATTTTCCATTGTTAAAATCCTCCATTTTATTCAATAGAAATACATAACGCAGCACAGCCGCAACCAAAAAAAATTAGCCGCAAAGACACCAAAACACGAAGAAAAACTTACAAAAAAAAGATGTTTTTACAGGGTAATACTATAACGCAGCATGGCTGCAAACAAATCCTCCCTTTAAGGGTGGGAGAAGGGGGGGATGTTAAAAACCCTGCGAAAAAAGAAACATTTTATACGGTAATACTATAATACAAAACACCGATGCTAATAAATCACGATTTTGCGCTCATTTTTTTAGAAAAAACGTTTATTTTCTTCTGTTTATTTAAACCGTACTGCAAATTCTTCAAACTGCCGTCGTAATATAAAACTGTCTGAAATTTTATCTTGGTAATGTTTTTGTAATAGTTTGGCTGCTTCTAACTCGTTTATCGCATCATTCCTGCTTTCCAACTTGGTAATGTAAGTCCTAAATGCATCGTCTACAATCTCTTTATCAATCTTTTCCAATTGGTCTAATGCATTTTGATAACGGCTGAGACCGTGCTTGATATTATCTTCAAAAATAATAAGATTTTCTTCGACCTTACGCAGGTTTTTACCGTACTGCTCTTTTAGTATCTTATTATTAGTTGTATCATAAAGCTCCCGAAATTTGCGTTTATCGTTCTCAATAATATTTCTTGGTGCGATATCATGCATACAAAATAGTAAAGCGCTGTCCGTTGTGTTTGTAATCCATGCATAAGCAGAATCTACTTGCCACTTTCTGACAATTTTTTGTATGTTTACAAGGGAAAGATCCAATTCATTTACTCTTTTTAACCAGCCCTTTGCTTGTTGAGAGGAATTTGCTGTATTCTTTAGCTCCTCTTTCAAGGGCTTAATTATTTCGATAATTTTATTCAAGTCCGGGTGTGTTTGAGACCCTAATGGTTGACCGGAAAACGCTAAGCTAAGCGGGGGTAATCTTTGGGTAATATAATCTTTTAAGGCATCGTTTAATTTGCCTCGCGTCGCATCCTCAACCTCAAATATATGCGAAGAAATCACGAGCCGGAAACCTAAATCACCCTGTGTCAATTCCTTTGTCAATTCCTTGTCTTCCTTTTTCTTGTAAAAAGGCATCTCAGCTTGGCGAAATGAAGATCTGAGGTCTTCTGGGTTGTAAGAAACACTTCCTCCTCTCGCCACAAAGCCACCAAGTCTTCCAAGAAAATATTCAACAGAATAGAAGGAGTTTGTCATCTCACTAACATTGCCTAATATATCGTGGATTTTCAACGGATGCTCTACTTTGCATGTGCCTACCTTCTTAACATTGTTGTTTGCGCGTTCAAAATGCCACTCGCTTATCTTAAGCATATCTTTAGGATAAGGATGTCTTTCATAAAATTTTTCGTCAGACACCTCACTTCCACCACGTGCCGCAAATTCCCACTCAGTCTCTGTCGGTAATCGAAGAAATCCTGGGGTTCCATTATTTTCAGGTAACTCATCACTGGCATTTTCAAAAAGCCAGAGATTATACTCACGGATGAAATTCTGGGCGTCAAACCAGGAAATATTCGTTATCGGCATTTGACTTCCATTCATCTTGTCTTTGTCCATAATGGAATAATACTGGTCCTTTGTTACCTCATATTTCCCCAGATAAAACATCCAGTCTTCCTCATTACTATTTGGGTTTTTTTTAATAAAGGAGCCGCTAAATCTGGTGGGAGTAGGGTACTCCCGATAATTTGTTTCATCCTTGTCGCCTAAGGTTATCTCTTTATAGGCCCATGGTTCCTTGCCAATGCCAAGAAAGACAGACCGAAATACCATTTTTGCGCCATTTGGCATCGGCAGCACAAGGTCACCGTCGCACGGTTGTGGATCATAAATATCGTTTGCGAGACTTATGGAAACAAAACTGAATATCGTTAAAAATAGCAATAAAAACTGGTACATGAAGTTATCCCATTCTACGATTTACCTAAGTATTTATGAACGCACTATTCATCCCTTAATGCCTCCGCAGGCTCAATCCTCATAATGCGTGCAGCAGAAACCATTGCGGCAAGTGATGCGACGATTATTACTCCTAAAAATCCGGCACCCATATAAAAAAACGGAAGACGGCAGAAAGCGACTCCTTCTTCAATGGGAAACCCAAGCAGCTTGTCGATATAAGGCCGAAACCAGGTATTTACCAGTTGGGAAAATACCTGGAAGAGGATGAGGGACATACAGAACCCGCCCGCCGCGATAAGGGCGCCCTGATAAATCGGGAATCTGAACAGTGTTAAGCCTGCCATTCCAATAAGCCGTAACACACTTAATTCCCGCTTCTTACGTTCTACGGACGCATATAAACTTGCCGCAAGCGAAGCAACACTGCCGGTGATGCCTATAAAGGCCAGGAGCCAGAAAATGAGGGACATTCCCCTGTCCAGGTCCGCTACCTTTTTAATTTCCTTTAATTCCGTACTGACGGGAATAGACTGGTTTTCAAAAAAGTTCCACAGCCCTTCCACATCATCCACTGATTTTGCGTACAAACGAAATCCCGCATAACTTGTCCGAGAGGTAACAAATTCACGCAGCTTTTCATCATACGCAACATTTCTGTGATGAGAAAGGTTTATAATGCCAGCAAGTTCCGCAGGGACAAAGGTAACACCGTCAGTTAACGTACGATCTTTCATGATTGATACAGGAAAGACCAAAGATTCACTTTCTTCCGTCATAACCTTTAGGGAAAAACCCTCTCCAGATATGGAAGCGTCCGGAGGAAGCATGACCTTGCGCAGATCGCTGGTTTCTCCCTGTGATCCGCCCCATTCCGGTACCGGCTTGATGCCGGCTTCTTGGGCTTCTTCCGGTTTTGTCAAAAAGGCATAGATGGTCAAAGGAAGAATCTCATTACCAGCATCATCAACTAAGTGTGCATCGATAGGTCTGATCCAAGGGAACAGGTATGCCCCCTTCCCCCGTAATAGATTACGCACTTCCTTTACATCTATTTCCGTAATTGGCCGGTTCAAGGCAGAAAGTAAGTAAATGGCGTTTTCTGCGGGGACTTCAAAACCGGCGCTCTTCTTCAGGTTTGTGTTGTCGAGTTTTTCAATTTTTGTAAAAGTAGTTCTTGCACAAAGGCTGCTTTCTTCTATCTTACTCAGCGTGTTCGGCACAACAACAACCAGTCCGTTATATTGCGCGTACGCCTTTGGAATTGACCCGTTCCAACCAAACTCAGGTACCGCCTGGCCATCCTTAAAGCGCTCTACGGCATCCAGAAATTGTACCGGTGCATACATGGATTTCAACTCGCTTGCCCTGATGGAAAGGATACCTACTGCTTAATTGCATTAATAAGCGATATATGCTATCATCTTGGGCAAAAGGAG
>CAZBCT010000035.1:0-26577 GCA_964490485.1 uncultured Candidatus Brocadia sp.
TATACCCTATTGGAGGACGGTTTTAAAGCTTCGGTTGCGGCAGAGCCGCTCTATGCACCATGCATGTGCTGAAGCTGTTGTTTAGGCGATTACCAGCTCTTCAACTTCATCAAGGTTGATTGTTTGCCTCGCCTGCCAAAGATTATAATTATTTTGCATTATTAACCAACTTTCAGGCGTACGTCCCAGTGTCTTTGAAAGACGTAGCGCCATTTCAGAACTGATGTTGCTTTGTCCTTTAATGAGCCGATTGAATGTAGAAGGAGCAACTTTGAGCTTTACTGCTACTGTACGATAGCTTATTCCAAGTGGTTCAAGGTAAACTTCCCGTATAAACTCGCCCGGATGTGGTGGGTTATACATATTCATTAGTGATAATCCTCATAGTTGACAACATATACATCGCCTTCTTGAAAATCAAAGGTGATACGCCAATTTTTACTTACATCAATTGCCCATAATCCCTGCATCTTTCCCTTCAGTGGATGCAAACGAAATCCTGGTAAATCAATATCTTCAAGCATGGTTGCTGTATCCAGCGCTGCCAAGCACATTCTAAGCTTTTGTTTATGAGCAGGTTGAATACCTGCGGTACTACCCGTTTCAAAGAATTTCTGCAGTCCTTTGTGCTTGAATGATTTAATCACGTAAACAATTATAAAACCTTTTGCGCACCACGCAACAGACAAATTCTAAATATTCTGCTAAAGAGAGTCAATGAGGTCAAGAGGGGCTATGGCGTGTCGAGGGGGGGGCATTCTTGAATAATCGTATTACTTCAAGGCTAATCCTTCCATTCATTCATATCAATCCTTTCAACTTCTTCCTCTACTGTCTGTAGCATTCTGTTTGCCTCGTCATCACTCAATATGCCAGCAAACTTTAAAATATGAGATGGGCCACATCTCAAACAGAAATAGTTATTTCAACCTCGGTATTTTCCCCAATACCTTCAATTGGTTCTCATGGTCTTAACAAACCTTGTTTGTATATGGCATGGATAGTCTTTGTCATTTCACCCCTCCTTTACGATACGGGTTTTGTTACCCCTAAACGCCATTATTCCTTCTCTGCGTTCCTTGCGTCTCTGCGGTGAGTATCTATCTTTTCTAACTCCTCAACAACCTTTTTGATGCCTTCTCTTTTTTCAAGAATGCCCTGAAGCAGGTCGTATTCTGCGGGAGCAAAAAAAAAGGTCAAAACTGGTCTGAAAAACACCATCATTTGACTTCCAATATAATTAAGTGGTTGTGCACTTTCAAGAAACAATGTGGCGGGAATGGTAAGCCGCCTTTTTTTCATAATCATAGTAAGTTTTTGAATCAGAGCTAACTCCGGCTCGTTCAGCTCCCTGTTTTTGTGTGATGTGCCCAGGCTAAAGGCATGCTTGAGCTCGCGACGGATAGATGATTCGTCCAGCTTAGGAAAGTATGAGCATATTTTTGATAAAACTTTTTGCATATACATAGGCATGGAAAATCTTATCAAAACAGGGTCGTTTTTGTCAAAATCAAAATACTTACAACAACCTCGTTTGCGTATATTTTCCTTGTAATTTCCTATCCGTCTGCCTATAATGAAACGTGTATTTGACGGCAATTCCCAGCGAGCAAAAAGAAAGACAAAAGGCACTGAAAACTTTGTGTTGATGTCGCTGTAAGCCCGATGCTGTTGCCTGATAGTTGCTGTTTATATCAATAGTATGGGAGTTTTGAAAGGAGAAACAGGTCATGCCATATAGGGCATGGTTTCAGTGTATATCGGGGTGTAGTGAAACGTACGAGTTGAATGAAGTCGTATACCAGTGCAAAAGATGCGGCGACCTGTTGGAGGTTAAGCACGATATAGAAAAACTCCGCAGGCATTCTCCGGAACATTGGAAAAAATTATTTGATGAGCGTTACAGACGCACCAAATGGCCTTACGGGAGTTCTGTATGGGGGAAGAAGGAATGGGTTTGTCCCACCGTCAGCAACAACAACGTCGTTTCCCTTTACGAAGGCGGCAGTAATCTCTTCTGGGCAGAACGGCTTGGAAAGGAGATGGGTATTGAAGATCTCTGGATCAAGCAGTGCGGGAATGCCCATACCGGTTCTTTTAAAGACCTTGGCATGACCGTTCTGGTCTCTATGGTTAAACAGATGATTGCCGAGGGGAAAAATATTCCCGCCGTGGCCTGTGCATCCACCGGAGACACTTCCGCTGCCCTGGCATCGTATTGTGCGGCTGCCGGTATTCTTGCGATTGTATTTCTGCCAAAGAACAAGGTGTCTCTTGCACAACTTATCCAGCCTATTGCGAACGGCGCCCTTACCTTGTCTCTCGATACGGATTTTGACGGTTGCATGAAACTGGTAAAGGAGATATGCAGTAAAAATAATATCTACCTGGCGAATTCCATGAATTCCCTCCGCATCGAGGGACAAAAGACCGTAAGCATCGAAATAGTCCAGCAGTTTGACTGGGAGGTGCCGGATGTTGTGATTGTTCCTGGCGGGAATTTGGGAAATACCGCAGCGCTGGGTAAAGGCTTTCTCATGATGAAGGAATTGGGCATGATCAACAAACAACCGCGTATCGTGTGTGCGCAGGCAGCAAAGGCCAACCCACTCTACCTGAGCTATACAAAGGGTTTTAAAGAATTTACGCCAATAAAGGCGCAAAAAACCCTTGCCAATGCCATTCAGATAGGCGATCCGGTGAGTTACAAGAAGGCAATAAACGTTTTAAAAACCTTCAATGGCATGGTAGAGCAGGCTACGGAAGATGAACTGGCGAATGCTTCTGCGCAGGCAGATAAAACGGGCCTCTTTTGTTGCCCGCATACCGGGGTTGCCCTTGCAGCATTGACAAAATTGCTAAAAAAGAATATGATACGGCCGGAAGAAAAGGTCGTTGTTATTTCCACTGCCCACGGGTTGAAATTTCCTGAATTTAAGATAAGCTATCATGAAAATAAGCTGGAAGAGGTAAACCCCAGATTTGCTAACCTTCCGGTTGAGGTATCACCCCAATACGATGCGGTTCGGACAGCTATCTACCGTAAACTTGAACAAATGTCTTCTTAATGCAGCAATGCTGTAAGGAAACAATCAACAACCTCTAAAACAATAAACCGTACTCCCCGAACAACAACGAAATTCCCGCTTCCCTACCACACTTGCTGATTGTAATTCTATGAGGTTTCGCTGATAATTGTGGGGATTAAATTCCTTGACAAAAAACAGGCTATACTTATAATAATTTTCAGGTATGGAAATATTCATAAATAATAATTTTTTTATGATAGAGTTTCCCCTGAAAACTTTTTTTGATTGGTTTACGGAGAAGGTTGCCTATGAATTATTTTAAAACAACAATATTGCTTATAGCCTTAACGCTATTACTCATTTGGGTGGGAAATATGGTCGGAGGACGCCAGGGCGCCACCTTTGCCTTTGCTATTGCCATGGGTATGAACTTTTTCAGTTACTGGTTTAGCGACAAGATCGTCCTCAAGATGTATGGAGCCAGGATCGTTTCAGAGCAGGAATCACCGGACTATTATGCTATGGTCAGAGAGCTGACGGAACGTGCAGGAATGCCCATGCCTAAGATGTATATCATCCCGACGAACGCCATGAATGCCTTCGCAACGGGGAGAAATCCCAATCATGCTGCGGTAGCAGTTACTGAGGGAATGCTCAATTCGCTGAAACGTGAAGAACTGAAGGGGGTATTGGGACATGAACTATCTCATATCCGGAACCGTGATATCCTGATCTCTACGATAGTTGCAACGATTGCTGGGGCCGTTATGTTGCTTGCCAATATGGCACGGTGGGCAGCTCTTTTCGGAGGTTATGGCGGAAGGGATGATGAGGAAAACCGGGGCAGTGGCTTTGCCATGTTGTTTTTGGCTATTTTAGCCCCCATTGCTGCACTCATCATCCAGATGGCAATTTCCCGTTCGCGGGAATATGCCGCTGACAGAGGTGGAGCGTTATTAACCGGCAATCCATTGGGACTAGCTGGTGCCCTTGAGAAATTGCAGCAATCATCAATGGTCAGGCATATGAATGCAAATACTGCCACAGCGCATATGTTTATTGTGAACCCATTAAGCGGTCGCTCGTTACTCAACATTTTCAGTACTCATCCACCAATTGAAGAACGAATTAAGAGACTCAGGGCAATGGCATAAGGAAAGGCAATTGAAATCTGAACGGTCATGGTGATAACCCGTCTCTGCCACGAACTTGCAAATACCATCCTGCAGGAAACGAGTCAGTTTCACAGCGCAGCAAGAGGCAATCAAATCTCCCCGACAAAAGGAGGTGAAGGAGATTGCAAAACCTTACCAAAAAGAAGATCTTATACGAAAAGGTAATAAATGAAATACGGTGACTCTTTATATTTTTCATTATTTTGGTCTGTTGCCAAAGCACAGGTGTTTTACAATGATGGCAATTTATTTGGAGGAACATGAATGGTGCACTATACGTGTGATATGTGCGGAAGACCATTGGTGGCAGAGGAAGATATTCGGTATGTAGTAAAAATTGAGGTATACACTGCGTGTGATGCTATGGAACTGGATGATGATGACGACGATATTGATGAAGAAATTTGGGAGATGGAAGAAGACGATGACCAGGACGAGACATCAAACACTGCAGAATCCTTTGGAAACTGCGAATACAAGACATTCCGCTTTGACTTATGCACCAAATGTCACAAAAAATATTTACAGGATCCGTTGTTCTTGAAATTATGGAATAGAACCAGGTTTTCAGAAAATTAAATTTCTTTTCAAAATCATAATATTTGCAATTGTTTGTGCCTTGCGTGAGAAAAAAGCGCAAACTCCTTGCTGTTGAGAAATGTATGGGAATGACAATAACAGAGAAGATCATTGCTGATCATTCGGGACTCAAAGAAGTGCATCCGGGACAATTCGTGTACGCGAACGTGGACATCTGCCTTGGCAACGACATTACTGCGCCTATTGCGATTGAAGAGTTTGAAAAGACCGGTATATCAAAAGTTTTTGACCCTGAGAAGGTTGTACTGGTCCCCGACCACTTTACCCCCAATAAGGACATCAAGTCTGCACAGCAGTCAAAGATACTAAGACTCTTTGCTGAAAAACATCATTTAAAACATTACTTTGAGATCGGTCGGGTGGGAATTGAACATGCACTCCTGCCTGAACAAGGGATCGTAGGTCCCGGAGATCTTGTTATTGGTGCTGATTCTCATACCTGCACTTATGGCGCCCTCGGCGCATTTTCTACGGGTGTGGGGAGTACCGATCTTGCCGCATGTTTTGCTACCGGAAAGGTATGGCTCAAGGTGCCAGAGTCGATGAAATTTGTTTTTCACGGTAAGGTAAAAAATTGGACCTCCGGTAAAGATCTCATCCTTTACACGATTGGAAAGATCGGTGTGGACGGAGCCCTCTATAGGGCGATGGAGTTTACCGGCAGCGCTATATCACAATTGCCGATGGACGATCGATTTGCTATGTGTAATATGGCAATCGAGGCTGGGGCAAAGAGCGGCATCATCGCCCCCGACAAAAACACGGAAGAATATATCAAAGGCAGATTCAAGAGAAAACCCGTAATGTATCACAGTGATCCCGGCTGTAATTACGCAAGGACGTATGAATTTCATGCCGATGAAATATCACCGCAGGTAGCCCTTCCCAGCTTGCCGGAAAACACAAAACCCGTGGAAGAGGTTTCGGGAATTAAGATTGATCAGGTAGTTATCGGTTCTTGTACCAATGGACGGATTTCCGATCTCAGGATAGCGGCCAGATTCCTCAAGGGGAAAAAGGCTCATCCTTCCATCCGGCTCATCATTTTCCCGGCAACTCAGGAAATTTACAAACAGGCATTACAAGAGGGCCTGATTGAGACGTTTATTGACGCAGAGGCGGTTGTTTCGACTCCCACTTGTGGACCCTGCCTCGGCGGACACATGGGAATTCTTGCGGATGGAGAGCGGGCGCTTTCCACAACCAACCGTAATTTTGTTGGCCGCATGGGGCACCCGAAAAGTGAGATCTATCTTTGCAGTCCCGCTGTTGCAGCTGCATCTGCAATCACGGGAAAGATTACGCCACCGGATGAAATCATAAAGAATTGATGGAGAAAGCGAGTTAAACCATGTCTCAGAAAAAATATATAGGACTTGATATTGGTTCTGTCAGCGTAAAGGCGGTATTAGTCAATGGCCATAAGGAAATCCTGGAAAATCACTACGTCCGTTCACACGGTCAACCGGTAGAGACATTCATCCTTGTCTTACGGGACATATTCAATCGAATCCATATTGATGACCTCGATGGAATAGCAATTACCGGTTCTGGTGGTAAACTTATCTCTGAATTGATGAACATTGCCTTTGTCAACGAGGTTGTTGCCCATAGCCAGGCGACAACGACCTTATACCCTGAAGTGCACACCATTATTGAAATTGGCGGTGAAGATTCAAAGCTTATGCTGATCGAAAGGGATGCAGCCTCCGGACAAACAAAGGTTTCTGATTTTTCCATGAATACCATGTGTGCCGCAGGGACGGGTTCGTTTTTGGATCAGCAGGCTACCCGGCTTGACATTGCTATTGAAAAAGAATTTGGAGAGCTTGCACTAAAATCCAAAAATCCTCCGCGAATTGCCGGACGCTGCAGCGTCTTTGCCAAAACCGATATGATTCATCTGCAACAGGAAGGCACACCCGTGCATGATATCGTTGCCGGACTTTGTTATGCCATGGCCAGGAATTTCAAGAGCAATATTGGCAAGGGAAAGGAATTTTCCAAACCCATCGTTTTTCAGGGCGGCGTGGCAGCAAACGTTGGAATGATTAAGGCGTTTGAGGATATTTTAGAACTCAAACACGGAGAACTCCTGATACCAAAATATTTTAATGTCATGGGGGCAATTGGTACGGTATTCACTCTTATTGACAAAGGTATCCATTCGCCATTCCGTGGTTTAAAAGAGGTGGAAGAATATTTAAGAAATCGTGGCGCAAAGGCTTCGAATCTCGAACCCCTTCAGGCGGACAATTATAACATCGTTGAAAAAACGCATGCAATCGCTGGCGATGAAAAGATCGAGGCGTATGTGGGGGTTGACGTGGGGTCGATCAGCACCAACATTGTTGTTATCGACCAGCATAAAAATGTCCTGGCACGACGTTATCTTATGACGGCGGGAAGACCGCTTGAGGCCGTAAAACAAGGGTTGTATGAGGTTGGTCTTGAGGTGGGAGATAAGGTGATTGTCTGTGGCGCAGGAACGACAGGTTCCGGCCGCTACTTAACGGGTGACTTTATCGGCGCAGATATAGCTAAGAATGAAATTACCGCTCATGCAACCGCTGCTGCAACTGTAGACAAGAGTGTAGACACCATCTTTGAGATCGGCGGACAGGATTCCAAGTTTATCCGGCTAGAAAACGGGGCAATCGT
Organism: uncultured Candidatus Brocadia sp.; assembly: GCA_964490485.1. Lineage (GTDB taxonomy): Bacteria > Planctomycetota > Brocadiia > Brocadiales > Brocadiaceae > Brocadia. The sequence goes on from CAZBCT010000035.1 coordinate 7,466, forward strand.
GGACTTTGCCATGAACAAAGTGTGCGCCGCAGGAACCGGCTCGTTCCTGGAAGAACAGGCCGAAAAACTGAGCATAAGTATTAAAGGAGAATTCAGCAAACGGGCGCTTTCGTCATGCTGTCCGTCCCATCTTGGCGAACGTTGCACCGTGTTTATGGAATCCGATCTGAACCACCATCAGCAGCGCGGGACGTCTAAAGATGATCTGCTTGCAGGGTTGAGCTATTCTGTCGTGTTAAACTTTATTAACAGGGTTGTAGAAGATAGAAAAATCGGAAATTCGATCTTCTTTCAGGGAGGAGTGGCAGCCAATCGTGGGGTGAAGGCTGCGTTTGAAAAGATAACCGGGAAAAAGATCAGTGTTCCACCTCATCACGATATCATGGGCGCCATCGGGTCCGCGATTATTGCCATGGAGGAAAGGACGTGGGAACAATCCCGCTTCAAGGGGTTTGACCTCCGGCATAAGAAATATGAACTGTCTTCGTTTGTTTGCAAGGACTGTTCAAATATCTGTGAGATCAGAAAGGTCACCATTGATGGAGAAAACCCGCTTCACTATGGAAGCCGCTGCGGTAAATTTGATGATGAACGGACGCTGAAAAAGGGGAAACATCTCCCCAGACTCTTCCGTGAAAGGAAGGACGCCCTTTTCAATACATACAAGAAAACCAAACCTGATCAACCCGTTGGGAAAAGGGTTGGAATACCGCAGGTTTCTACCTTTTACGACCTCTATCCGATGTGGAAGGCATTCTTTACGGAACTAGGTTTTGAGGTGATTACTTCCTGTGATACCAATAAAGACATTATCTATAATGGGGTGGAGGTGATTACTGCTGAAACCTGTTTCCCCATCAAGGTTGCACACGGACACGTCATCGATATGCTGGAAAGGAATATTGATTATCTGTTCCTGCCCAGTGTAATTAATTTAACTCACAGTAGTCCGAAACTTACTCACTCATACGCATGTCCTTATGTGCAGTGTATACCGTATCTCGTCCGTTCGGCAATTGATTTTCAGGAGAAGAAGTTTGAGGTTTTGTCTCCCGTCATTCATTTTGAATACGGAGAAGAATACCTCAACAAGACACTGCATGACATTGCAAAGAGTATGGGAAGAACGGGGGTTATTGCTGAAACGGCCATAAAGGCTGCGCATGAGGCGCTGCAGAATTTCAATAAAACGCTTGAAGCGAGAGGAAAAGAAATCCTGGAAAATTTGGGGGAAAATGAAAAGGCCTTCGTGCTGATCAGCCGGTCCTATAATGGCTGTGATACAGGCATGAACCTGGGGCTTCCTGAAAAATTGCGGGATTTAGGCATTCTGACAATCCCGCTTGACTTTCTGAAGCTGGATATTGAAGAAGTAGCCCATGATTATCCGAATATGTATTGGAAGAGCGGGCAAAAATTCCTCGCCGCAGCCCGGATAATAGCAAGAGATAAACGGCTCTATCCGTTATATATCACGAACTTCGGCTGCGGTCCTGATTCCTTTATATCCAAGTTCTTTGCTAAAGAATTAGCAGGGAAGCCCTGTTTAACCATAGAGATTGATGAGCATAGTTCTGATGTTGGGGCAATTACCCGGTGCGAGGCATTCATAGATAGCCTGAAAAATGTCAAACCTACCGCCGGGAGAGCAAAATTAAGAGACGAAGTGCCGATCCGTACTTTGGCAGAGAAAAAGAAACGGACGATATACATACCCTATATGTGTGACCATGGCAGGATGATTGCCGCATCTATGAAGGCTAACGGGGTGCTGGCGGAGGCGTTGCCCATGGCGAACAAACAGTCAGTAGACATTGGAAGAAAATTCACTTCGGGCAAGGAATGTTACCCTGCAATTCTTACCACCGGGGATATCGTGAAAAAGGCGATGAGTCCTGATTTTGATCCCGAAGCAAGCGCTTTTTTTATGGCGACGGCATCCGGTCCCTGCCGGTTTGGCCAGTACAATAAATTTCAGCGGATGGTGCTCGATGATCTTGGACTTCCCCAGGTACCCCTCTACACCATGGATCAGGGAGAGAACTATGACGAAGACACGAAGAATCTCGGCACCCACTTCCGTAAACTGGCATGGAATGGTATTATGTATACCGATCTCCTGCAAAAATTACAGAGAGAGACGAGACCCTATGAAGTACACAAGGGAGAAACGGACGCACTCTATGAAGAATATCTGAAAAAAGCCGAAGTTGCGCTCGAAAGACATCAAAATTTAGTCGAATTTGCCCGCGAAGCCAACGAAGCATTTGCAAAAATAAAGGTAGACCGGAGTAAGCCCAGACCATTAATTGGAGTCATTGGGGAGACCTATGTCAGATGCAATGAGTTTGCAAACAATTTTCTCGCCAGAAGCATTGAAAAGTTGGGGGGAGAGGCTTATATCCCGCCTTTTTCTGAATGGATTAATTATATTGCACACTGCCGCAGGGAATCGTGTCGCTTTGAAAGGAACTATAAGGGTCTTTTTAGTGAAATTATTTCAGACGTTGTTCAGAGATACGATGCCTATAAGCTCACCAAGGTATTTAAGGGAACCATCAGGCACTTCCTGAAAGAGGCGTCAATTAAGGAGCTTATCAAAAAGGGAAAACCGTACATCGATGATTCTTACAAAGGCGATCCAGTGCTGAGTTTGGGGAAGGCAATTGAATATGTAGAGGAAGGATTTGACGGCTTGATCAATGTCATTCCATTCCACTGCATGCCGGGGACGGTGGTCAATGGAGTGTTAGAAAGATTTCAGAAAGATTTTTACGGCATGCCCTGTTTGAAATTGTCATTTGACGGCCAGGAGCAATCAAACGAGACAACCCGGCTAGAGGCATTTATGCACCAGGCATATCAGAGGATGGAAGGCAGGCTGCACTCGAAAAAACAGGGTACGGCAAGCCACAGGAGAAAGAGTGCAAAGAACAATAGGGAGTTGGTAGCGGGAAGGGAAAGATAGTATAGTAGAAAGACGATGTGCATCAATATAATAGCATGAGGATACGATGAAAGGTAAATGCTGGAAGTTTGGAAATAATATTAATACAGATGAGATCATCCCGGCGCGATATTTAAATACCACCGATACAAAAGAGCTGGCGGCTCACTGTATGGAAGATGCCGATCCGGATTTTATGAAGAAGATTAAGGCGGGAGATATCATTGTGGCAGGGGATAATTTCGGATGTGGTTCCTCCCGCGAGCATGCCCCCATTGCCATCAAGGCTGCGCAGATTTCGTGTGTTATTGCAAAGTCATTTGCCCGTATCTTCTTTCGGAATGCCATTAATATCGGATTGCCTATTTTTGAGTGTCCTGAGGCTGCAGAGCATATTCGGGAAGGCGATGAGATAGAGGTCAACCTTACGACCGGAGAAATTCTCAATCACACCTCAAAGAAAAGATTTAAATTTGAACCATTTCCCCAGGAGATGCAGGAGATTATTCAAGCCGGGGGTTTGATGAATTTTGTAAAAAAGAAGATGACTGTTGCTTAAATTCTAAATCACAAGCGCCAAAATCCAAACAAAACACAATGAACAAAATCCCCATGACAAAATGATTTGGGATTTTGAAGTTTGAAATTTGGAGTTTGTTTGTCGTTTGAGATTTGCTACTCAGAATCTCTGATTTTAATTCTTCCCTTACGGGAGTCATGGCCAATAACATGCAAACCTTGGAAATTACCAAAAATATCCACTGGGTAGGGGCGTTAAATGCAACCCTCAGAGCATTCGACGTGGTGTTTCAAACCCGATTCGGAAGCACGTACAATTCCTATCTTATTCAGGCAGACAAACCCACCCTCATTGACTGTGTGCATGAAAAGTTTGCCCAGGAATATCTGGAAAAACTCCGGTCATTAATTAACCTGAAAGACATTTGCTACATTGTGATAAACCACACAGAGATGGATCATACCGGGGCATTGGACCTGTTGTTAAAAGAAGCGCCAAATGCCCAAATTCTGTCTACAAAGACGGCAGCCCTTTTCCTGAAAAATATTTTACACCGGGAGGTAAAAGGAAGGGCGGTTGAAGATGGTGAGAGGATAAGCTTGGGAAATAAGCAATTAAAATTCATCCATGCGCCTTACTGGCATTGGCCGGATACCATGTTTACTTACGTGGAAGAAGATCATGTACTCTTCCCATGCGATGGTTTTGCAACCCATTTTTGTGATGAACGGCTCTTTGATGACCGGGTTGATGACTTTGCTGAAGATTTTCGGTACTACTTTGAGCATGTCATGGGCCCTTACCGGAAGAAGGTCCTGGAGACAATTGAAAAGATAAAAGGTCTGGATATCCGCCTCATTGCTCCAAGCCACGGGCCTGTCCTGAGGACCGATCCATGGAAATATATTCAGGCCTATAAAGACTGGAGCACGACAAGAAGTGACCCGTATAAAAAACGCGTTTTGGTCTTTTATTCATCTATGTACGGAAATACCAAAAAGATGGCGGAGGCCGTTGCTAAAGGCGCATCTACGGTTAATACCGAGGTCAAACTCTATGATGCTACCTGCGTATCATCCGAATTTATGCGGTGCGAGATGGAATCCGCCGACGGCATTCTGATTGGCTCGTCGACGATAAATGGTGATGCATTAAAGCCCGTGTGGGACGTGATCAACGTTATGTTTAGCGTCAACATAAGGCTTAAGAAATGCGCTACCTTTGGCGCCTATGGATGGAGTGGAGAGGCGACAAAACTCCTGGAAGAACGGCTGAAAGGTCTTAAACTCACCATTGTGCAGCCACCCATCAAGGTACTTTTCATCCCGACAGAAGATGACCTGAAAAGGTGTTCCATCTTTGGGTATGATTTCGCCTCGTCCCTGACAGCCAGTCCGGCAAAATGAAAGGTGCTTCTTTCGTTTTCCATTGATATCAGTAAATACCCCCAAATTCCTCGTTTATCAAAGAGATCTTTGCTCTTTCCTTTAGAATGGAGGCGGACGTGCCGGAAAATGTTTTGTTCTTACTACAATATCAATTTTCCTATGCGGATTCCCGTGCCAGCATATAGAGAAATTGCTGGGCATATCCCGCATATCTGCCAAAATATTCCACTCCAAAGTTCTGTAATTCTTGATTTGATGCCTGCTGATTTTTGAAATAGAGTTTCTGAAGTATCTTCTTCATCCAGGTATCGACAGGAAATGCCTCCGTAAAGCCTAAAGAAAACAAGAGAATACAATCTGCAATCTTATCCCCAATGCCAGGAATATTCTTTAACGCTCTCTTTGCCTCCGGATAAGAAAGGTTTTTGAGAGACAGCAAAAAAGCCTCGTTCACGAGATCGTTTGCCGTTCTAATGTACTTTGCCCGAAAACCTGTCTTTGCCAGAACAATCTGATCGTAGTCGTTTAGATCGCCGGGATTGGGAAACGTATGCATCTCTCTTCCTTTCACCGTAATTTTTTTCCCAAAGAATTGTGATAAAATTTCAAGATTTAGTTTTATTTTGGGAATATTTGCAGCGGAAGAGCAGAGAAATGATATGAGACATTCCCACGGGTCCTGCCGGACAATACGCAAGCCGTAGTATCTCCTGATTGCCTTACCGATGTGTCGGTCTCTGTTTATTTCTTTTAAAATAGCGGGATATGGCTCATCAAGGGCAAAATAGTGTCTCAGGGATTCGCAGTCAATACCCTGAAATTCTAGATAATTCACAGACTGTCTGACATGAAAGATGCGGTCCCTTACCGCAATATCATACCAGTCGCTGCTTCTGGATACCCGGAACAATTGACCGCACAAGAGGGTGGATTCGAGGTTAAAATTTTTTACGAGGATCCTGGGCATGACATAGACTCCAATGTGTTTCGTATTATTATAAAAATGTCCGACACTTTTAATGCGGGCAGGTAAAAACCTTGTGCTTCATTTTATAATATTTATTTGTGTAAATCTGCAAAAATCTGTGTCGTATTCGCATGAGTAGGGATATCGGGTTTGCCATATGAACCCTATAGTCTGCCAACTAATGACGTCAGGAATTCAAACTGATTGATGGATCAATTCTATAATCATTTCAGCCCTTCGGGCTTTTTAATCGCAGAGTGGGTTTATTTTTTTGCGTGTGAATACCTGTTTGTTTATCAATCACAGGTGCTTTACACACACCTTCCTTTATCTTTATATTCTTATTTACGACCACATTCTCAGACAACTTGCGTATACTCCTTGACATTAGCTCTTGAGTTGCGTAGAATCCGTACAAAACCGTTTGCTGTTATACATGAGATTGTGTAAGCAGCGCGCGGTTCGTGGAACAAGTTAAACAGATTTAACGGTTTAAACCTATACACTAAAATGCCCAGAAAATATATATCGAACCTGAAAACCGGCGAAATTGTTGAAGATGTGTTTCTTGTCCTGAAAAAGGAAATCAGGGAAACCCGCGAAAAAAAACCATATCTCAACCTGCAACTGGCTGACAAATCAGGCTCTCTTGAAGCGCGGAAATGGGATGCAACGCCCCAACTGTGTAACAGCTTTAACAAAGATGAGTTTATAAAGATTAAAGGTGTTGTTGAGACCTTCAACAATACCCTGCAAATTCGCATTACCGAAATAAGTCCCCTCGCAGAAACACACGTGCAGATGGGCGAATTCATACCAAGCACGGAAAAAGACGTTTCCGTGATGATGAACGACCTCAAGCAGATTATCAAAACAATCCATGATCCCTATCTTTCAAAGCTCTTAGATGCATTTTTTACCGAAGAATCCTTTTGCAGGGTGTTTTCCACGGCGCCAGCCGCTACACAATACCATCATGCCTATTTGGGAGGATTACTGGAGCATATCCTTTCTGTCGCCAAATTGGCAAGCGTCTTTTCAAATTTATATCCCATGATAAAACGGGATTTATTACTCGCGGGCGCCATTTTACATGACATCGGGAAAACCCGGGAGCTGTCCTGCGAGCGCAGTTTTCAATATACCGATGAAGGACAACTCACCGGACACCTCATCTCAGGTGTGCTGATGATCTATGAAAAGGCTCAAACAATCGACGGGTTTCCATCCGATCTCCTCAACGTCCTTTTTCACCTCATATTGAGTCATCACGGGGAATACGAGTGGGGGTCGCCGGTAAAGCCTGGCACACCCGAGGCCATAGCCTTGCACTATCTGGACAATCTGGATGCGAAGGTATATGCGGCAACAAAGGCAATAACCGAGCATAAAGACACCAGCAGCTCATGGACAGATTACGTTAAGATGTTTGAACGGAGGCTCTATAAAAAATAGCATAACGCAACGATCTGTAACAAAAGGGTAACAACTAAATAGAAATAGCCAAACAAGAAATTTAGAATTAAAATGATTAAGGGTTCAAATATTTCTGATCGGTTGGTTCATTTTTCCGTGAGAATTATTCGGTTAGTGCACTCATTACGTAGTGATCCCGTCAATAAACATATTTCCAATCAATTACTCAGATCTGGTACTTCACCAGGTGCCAATTATGAAGAAGCGCGAGGGGCAGAAAGCACCGTAGATTTTATTCATACGTTAAAAGTGGTCTTGAAAGAATTACGCGAATCCATTTACTGGTTAAAAGTCATCGAGCAAGCAAAAATAATTCCTTCAAAAAGGTTAATCGATATTCTTCGAGAGGCTGAAGAGTTAAGCAACATTATTGGTCAGTCTATTATTACCGCACAAAAAAATCAAAAACTTAAAGTCGTTCCCGATAGATTATAGAATAATCGTAACAATTTAGTTTTTTGAAAAAGTAGGGGCGAAGCATTTGCCGTCTTGTGTATGAACGCATGTATACCAACGATAGCAAATGCTTCGCCCCTACACGATGCGGTAAACATCGTCACTATTGAATTTTTTCAAAAAACTAAATTGTTACGAATAATCTTACTTTTTCATTGCTTGTTTAGATATTTCTATTGAGTTATTTATACCGTCAAATGCACCCTTAAAGAGCCGTTTTTACAAGGCATTTTATGTAAAAAATTACCATGATCACCCCTATCGATATCCTCAAATTTATCCGCAACAAAAAATACCGTCCCATGACGGCTGCCGAGCTGGCAGATCATTTTGAGATCAGTGATGTGGAATACCGGAGATTCTGTGACCTTTTACAGGACCTGGAGTTTTCCGGTGAAATCGTAAAGATCAAGCAAAAACAATACGCTGACCCGAAAAAGGTGCATTTAACCGTAGGCACCCTGGATTGCAATCCGCGGGGATTTGGTTTTGTTATCCCGGCCAGAGCAGATGGGGGTGAAGATATTTATATCCGTGAAACAGACATGGGCTCCGCCATGAATGGAGACCTCGTAGTGGTGAGACTTTCCTCACCGACCCAAATACGCAAAAAAAGGAGAGAGAAAGGAAGAAGTGCGTCGGGTCAGGTTGTTAATGTATTAAGGCGCGCTAACGAACTAGTCGTGGGTACCTTTGAAAAAACGAAACGAATGCTCTTTGTTGCCCCTGACGACCCCAGGTTATTCAGGGATATTTACGTTGCGGAAGACGTTTCAACGGATGCGCAACCTGGCGATAAAGTGGTCGTTCGAATCACTGAATGGCCATCACGGCATCTCAACCCGGCAGGAGAGATTACAGAAGTTTTAGGAAAAGAAGGCGACCCAAAGGTTGACCTCCGTTCTATTATTTATCAATTCAAGTTGCCCCACGTCTTTGGTCAAAAAGTGCTAAAAGAAACGAAACAGGTGCCTCACGCCGTTTCAGAAAAAGAAATCCAGAACCGGCTCGACCTGCGCAACAAGCTCATCATCACCATCGATCCGGAAGACGCCAAAGATTTTGATGACGCCGTATCCCTCGAAAAGGATAAAAATGGAGATTGGCGTCTGGGCGTACATGTTGCAGACGTTTCCTACTACGTAAAACCCGACACAACCATTGATAAGGATGCCCGCTATCGGGGAACCAGTGTTTACCTGCCCGGCGAAGTTATCCCGATGTTACCGGAGATACTATCGAATAATATCTGCAGCCTGAGAGAGGGAGAGGATCGGCTTACCAAAAGTGTTTTTATGACCATTGATCGCAAAGGATATCTGGCCAAAGCGGAGATCAGACATTCGGTTATTAACGTTACCAAACGTTTGACCTACAAGCAAGCTACTGACATCCTCAATAATGAAACCGATATAAACATATCAGACGAAGCGGTGGCCATGCTGCGCAGCACGGCGCAACTTGCTGAATTGCTGTTTAAAAACCGGCTGGCGCGGGGTGCCCTGGAACTTGACCTCCCTGAAGTTTCCTTAAAATTAGATGAACACGGCTACGTCAAGGATGTTGAAAAGGTTGAAAGAGACGTATCGCATAAATTAATAGAGGAGTGTATGCTCCTGGCTAACGAAGCGGTGGCGACGTTCATGTTTGAAAAAAAGATGCCGCTGCTGTGCCGCATCCATCCCGAACCAGAGGAAGAGGATATGCGGGAATTTGCGGAGTTTATCCGCGGACTGGAACACACCAGGATAGATCCCTTTAAAAGTAATCACCTGCAGTCGCTGCTCAACAAGGTGCGCGGACGGCCTGAGGCATATACGGTGAACCTGGTGCTCCTGAAATCGATGAAACAGGCAGTGTATGCGGCGGGTGAAGGAAGGCACTTTGCCCTTGCGCTGGATCACTATACCCACTTTACCTCTCCTATCCGTCGCTACCCTGACTTGCTTGTCCACCGGATCTTAGACCAGTATTTTGCAGGGGAGTTGTCATCTCGTTTAGTAAAAGATGCATGGATGAATTGTTTATCAGAATGGACAGGACATTGCTCCATGACCGAACGCAGGGCAGATGAGGTTGAGCGCGAGATTACCAAACTCAAATTACTTCGTTTCCTTGAGCATGAGGTTGGAAAAATCTTCGATGGGGTCATTACCGGTGTTCAGGAATTCGGTTTCTTCGTTCAACTAAACAAGTACCTGCTGGAGGGTCTTGTCCACATCCGCACGCTGTCAGATGATATCTATCAGGTGGACAAAAAAACCATGTCCCTTGTCGGCACCCGCCACAAGAAGATGTACCGGATTGGGGAAGTTGTCAGGGTAAAGATCTATAAGATCGACTTTTTAAAAAGAGAGATTGATTTTATCCTCTGTGGTAATCAGGAAGAAAGAACGAAGCATAGAAAAACACGGAAGATTACGGAAGATGATAGAGAATAAACAGTAATGAAACATGGTAACAATTTGGTTTTTTGAAAAAAAGATTCAATCTGTTTTTGGTTTTACGGTACGGACAAAGTGTTTAACGTTTTCAAACACACCCCCGGCCCCTCTTTTTAGAGGGGAGAACAGAAGTCCCCTCTAAAAAGAGGGGATTTAGGGGTGTGTTTCTCATGGTATGTACCTTGTCCATCGATGATGGTTAAAGCCTTATTTTATTGGAATTTTTCAAAAAACTAAATTGTTACGAAAAATGAAAAATGCAAAATGAAAGAAACAGCCTTTCAGAACGTTTGTTAGAATTTTCAGCGAATATTATCAAATTAGTTGTTCGGCTCAACAAAACTGCCGTAGGTCGCACTATTATAGTAAGCGCATAAAGAAAGTTGTCATTGCGAGGGCGCTTGCCCGAAGCAATCTCTATAGTGGGATTGCTTCGCTGTCGCTCGCAATGACCAGCACCTGTCAACTTATTTAATACGTTTACTATCACTCATATTATTGCAAAATCAATAGTCACAGCCAAGAAGAAATGATTTTGCAATTTGTATTTTGATATTTTCATTTTTCATAATAATTTAGCTTTTTGAAAAACCCCTTTCTCTGTAGATGTGGCGTACTTGAAGGTATTCGCACGCAATAAAAACAAAATCCGCTATGCAGTAAAAAAGCCCGAAGGGCTGAAATGATTATAGAACCATGGGCAGATAAAATATACAACCCTGAAGGGGTGAAATAAAATTACCATTACACCGGCATAAAAAATCAATGTCACCCCTGCGGGGTTAACAGACAAAAATGCTTCAATTGGCTATAATCATGACATCCTTTCAGGATTTGGAAATTACAAAGATATGTTTTGAATCTGTCTCTCTCTGTATATTCTTCCTGGCACAGCCAACAAAACAAGGCTTTCTATTAAAATTTTTCAAAATACTAAGTTATTACCATTTTTCATTAACAGAACAATGACTGCTCCTCATGAAATGCTTGGTCTGATCGAACGATTCGACCGCAATCGCGAGGCATATCGTTCCGGTACATACAACGAAACCCAGCTTCGGCGCGAGTTTGTCGATCCGTTTTTTACGATACTGGGCTGGGATGTTGACAATGAGAAGGGCTATGCCGAGGCTTACAAAGACGTCATCCACGAGGATTCCATCAAGGTTGGCGGTATAACGAAGGCCCCGGACTATTGCTTCCGCATCGGCGGCGTCCGTAAGTTCTTCGTGGAAACGAAGAAACCTTCGGTCAATCTCAAAGACGATGCCGATCCCGCATTTCAATTGCGCCGCTACGCATGGTCTGCAAAACTCCCGCTCAGCATCCTTACCGACTTCGAGGAGTTCGTCGTTTACGATTGCAGGATAAAACCCGATAAGTCAGACAAACCTTCCACAGCCCGGATCCTCTATCTCAATCACACCGAATATGCCCAGCGCTGGGATGAGATTGCCTCCGTCTTCTCACGTGAAGCGCTACTCAAGGGCGCCTTTGATAAATATGCCGAATCGGGCAAGGCCAAAAAAGGCACCGCATCGGTTGATGATGCCTTTCTGCATGAGATTGAATCCTGGCGTGACACGCTTGCCCGCAACCTGGCGTTACGGAATCCTGATTTGACACAGCACGATCTGAACTTTGCCGTCCAGCGCACCATCGACCGCGTTATCTTCCTGCGTATATGCGAGGATCGTGGCATCGAAAAGTACGGTCGCCTCATGGCCTTGCAGAACGGTGACCGTGTGTACGCACGCCTCTGCGAAATGTTCCATCGCGCCGATGAACGCTACAACTCCGGTTTATTCCACTTCCAAAAAGAAAAGGGTCGTACTGAATCACCAGACACCCTCACCCTGAGCTTGACCATTGACGACAGTGCACTCAAGGATATCATCAAAAACCTGTACTATCCCGACAGCCCGTATGAATTCTCTGTCCTTTCGGCTGACATCCTGGGTCAAGTCTATGAGCAATTTTTAGGAAAGGTAATCCGCCTTACGGCCGGTCACCGCGCGGTGGTAGAGGACAAGCCAGAGGTCAAGAAGGCAGGAGGGGTCTACTACACACCAACCTACATCGTTGACTACATCATAAAGAATACCGTTGGTTGCCTTGTAAATTTCCGATTGTCGGATGCGGATTTACCCACCCCTCAATCCCCTCCCAAGAGGGGACTTTCTATTCCCCTCTTGGGAGGGGCTAGGGGTGGGTTCCGGAATCCACAGCAGGTATCCAAACTGAGAATCCTCGATCCCGCCTGCGGCTCCGGCTCTTTTCTCCTGGGCGCCTATGAATACCTGCTTGACTGGCACCGTGACTGGTATATTGCCAATGGCCCAGAGAAGTGGTCAACCGGCCGATCACCGGCCCTGTACCAATCTGGAAAATCCGAAATCCGAAGTCCAAAATCCGAAACTGATAGTTGGCGGCTGACCACTGCCGAACGCAAGCGCATCCTCCTCAACAACATCTACGGCGTGGACATCGACCCACAGGCCGTAGAAGTAACCAAGCTGTCTCTCCTTTTGAAGGTGCTGGAAGGCGAGTCCGAGCAGACCATTGTAAGACAACTCAAACTCTTCCATGAACGCGCCCTGCCTGATCTTGGTAATAACATCAAGTGCGGCAACTCACTCATCAGCACGGATTTTTATAACACACCCCTAACCCCTCTTTTTAGAGGGGAACCGATTGACGCCCCTCTAGCAAGAGGGGCCGGGGGTGTGTCAGACGAGGAACGCTACCGGATCAACCCATTCGACTGGGACAAAGAGTTCCCTGAGATCATGAAGCCTGCCCCTGCAGGACGTAAGCAGGGGACAGGCGGGTTTGATGTGGTGATTGGGAATCCGCCGTATGTAAGACAAGAAGGTTTAGGCGATCTGAAAGAATATCTCCAGCGCAAATACACGGTATATCATGGGATGGCCGACCTCTATGCGTACTTTATTGAGAAAGGTGTTTCGTTGCTCAGGGATAAAGGGCGTTTCAGCTACATAGTCGCAAACAAGTGGATGCGGGCAAATTATGGTGGGCCGCTCAGAAAGTGGTTAAAACGACAATGCATTGAACAAATTGTCGATTTTAGAGACTTACCGGTATTCCAGCAAGCCACAACGTATCCCTGCATCCTTGTCATCGGGAAAGATAAACCTCCATTCGTCTCTCCCGATGGTTCAGGTTTGCAGCCTGAACCAAATATTTTGGTTCAATCAAAGACGACTGAACCAGCAAGATCGGCAAAGAAGCCTACCACCACGATTACGTTTTCCGTGACTCAGGTAAAGACACTTGAATTTGAAAACCTGGAGGACTATGTAAAAGAAAACTGCCATTCTGTAAAACTATCCATCCTTGATGACACGGGTTGGTCACTTGCGGATGAACGAAGCGCGGCGCTGCTTAACAAGCTGAAAAGGACCGGAATTCCTTTGAAAGAATATGTAAAGGGTAAAATCTACTATGGTATTAAGACAGGACTCAATGAGGCATTTGTAATCGATACAGAAACAAGGAATAGACTTATTTCTGAAGACCCGAAAAGCGAAGAGATTATAAAGCCATTCCTGATTGGGCGAGATGTAAAGAGGTATTGTGTAGAAGACGAAGGGCGCTATCTGATTCTTGTCCCGAAGGGTTGGACTGGACAAAAGTCTTCCAATTTTGCAGATGCATGGAAGTGGTTTAAACAAAATTATCCATCAATAGCAACTCATTTGTTGCCATTCAAAGAAAAGGCCGAAAAACGTTATGATAAAGGCGAATACTGGTGGGAACTAAGGGCTTGTGAATACTATGTTGAGTTTGAAAAACCAAAGATAATTATTCCAACTATTGTGCAAAGTGCCTCATACACATTAGATATTTCAGGGTTTTATTCGAATGACAAAATATCTATTATTGCCACGGACGATTTATATCTGCTTGGAATATTGAATTCAAGAGTGGCTGATTTTTTCATGCATTCAATTTCCTCTACCAAACAGGGTGGTTATTTTGAATACAAACCCATGTATTTTTCACAAATTCCCATTCGCACAATCGACTCATCCAATAAATCGGACAAGTCTTACCACGACAGTGTGGTTGCTTTTGTCAGACAGATGCTCGAATTGCACAAACAATTATCATCGGCAAAGACGGATCATGACAAGACCGTCATCCAGCGTCGGATAGACGCAACCGACCGCCAGATTGACCAGTTGGTGTATGAATTGTACGGATTGACGGAGGAGGAAATCAAAATTGTTGAGGAAGGTTTACCATGAAACTAAGCGGGTTCAAGTTTGCAACTTGAACCTAGGGGTTTGATTTACCCGTCAGTTTGAATTCCTGACGTTATTATCTGACAAACTATGGGGTTCGGGTCATGTACATGAACTCGCGAATTAATGGAACATCGTGTTTTCCCCTCTAAAAAGAGGGGATTAAGGGGTGTGTTTCCCATGAAGATAAATTACCATCCAAAACTCAGGGAACTTGCACGGAAATTAAGAAATAAGAGTATGAAATCAGAAATAAAGCTCTGGCAATACTTGAAGAGTAAAAAAATGATGGGGTATGATTTTCATCGGCAAAAACCAATTGATAAGTTTATAGTAGATTTCTTCTGTAATAAATTAAAACTTGCCATTGAGTTGGATGGTTATACCCATACATTTGAAGAAATTGCAGAGAAAGACGCCGTAAAACAAGGAAAATTAAAGGAATTGGGGATAACGGTATTGAGATTTTGCGATGGAGATGTAATGAAAAATACGGATGGGGTTTTACAAGTAATTCGAAGGTTTATTGAAAATTATGAAAAACAGAAATGACACACCCCTTAATCCCCTCTTTTTAGAGGGGAGATTTAAAGTTGCTGCCAAAAGCAACCTAATTAATCATCTGCAGAGGTATCTTGTAGCTGTAAAACTAAAGACCAGTAGGTTCAGGCCGGGATATGAAAGAAGAAATACTAACCAGATTAAACAATGTTGAAAACGAAGAATGTGTAAAAATACTATACGCTTGTGAATCGGGAAGCCGGGCTTGGGGCTTTCCTTCAACCAATAGTGATTTTGATGTGCGCTTTTTATACCTCCATCCCAAAAATTGGTACTTATCCATTGATCTTGAACTGAAACGGGATGTTATTGAACGACCAATCAATGACCAGATAGATTTGAGTGGTTGGGATTTACGCAAGGCTTTGTGGCTGTTTCGCAAATCCAATCCACCTCTTTTGGAATGGTTAGGTTCACCAATTGTTTACCGGGAAAAGTATTCAACTGCCACACAGATGAGACAATTGGCTGAGACTTATTATTCGACAAAAGCCTGCATGCATCATTACTTACAAATGGCGCGTGGCAACTATCGTGAATATCTGAAAGGGGAGCAAGTTTGGATAAAAAAGTGTTTTTACGTTCTCCGCCCCATATTGGCTATCAATTGGCTTGAAAGAGGGTTGGGTGTTGTGCCAACAGATTTTAGGATAATGATCAATCAACTCTTTAATTCGGGGGAATTGAAATTGAAACAGGAGATCGAAAAGCTAATAAAATCCAAAGAGCAGGGTGAAGAATTAGATTATGGGTATCGTATTCCGGTAATAAGTAATTTTATAGACAGAGAAATTGAACGGCTTGAAGGCAAACAATTTACAGATGACACAGACCAATGCTCAGCAGAGCTGTTGAACGGTTTATTTAGATCTGCCTTGGATGAGGTATGGTCATAAAAGTAGGCAGGAATGTTGGGTTGCGTTCCTCTTTCTTAAGCGGGATCAAGTGTGTCTGCATAGAATTAGAGGAGTATAAAGCACGGTAAATACGGTAACACCGCTCTGCTGAAAAGGGTTGTACTAAACACGGGCAAATGATTTCCCTGCCTTAGAACAACGAGTGCAACGGGGCGGTACAATCCACCCCCTTGAACCCCCGCCAGCGGGGGACAATTTGCGTTCAAGCTTATTGGCAAGGCGTTGATCGGTTTATGGCTTCTGCGCCGGATAAGGTGGGCGATGCCCGCAAGTGGTATACACCTTCAGGGTTGTTTGGATGGCTTGGGCTGTAGTGTGTTTGTGCCTTACATCGGTGTGAAGGCTTTTATAGACATGGCAGTGCGTGTCCCCCGCTGGCTGGGGATTAAGGGGGGGTGGAGCGGTACGAGTGAAAATTATTGCAAGTTTACCACGTGTATTTGCAAAATAAAGTTCCATAGCAAACCCAATCCCCCTTGCTTCGTAATTCTTCGTTATTGGAATACCGGATTATGGCGAAAAATCCTTACAGGTATGTCACATATCCCCCAAAGGTAATGGTTGATATCTCAAAGAAGGATATTGCCCATATACAAGTATCTTTTACCCAAAAAGGCTACCATTTGCATGGAAGATTTGGGTATATGTTTGGCTGGATAAATATATCTTTAAAATGGAATCCTAATGAAATAACGATAAACACCTCTTCGGTATATTCACCGTACAAAAGCTTGGTCAGATGGATCGAAAATATTAACCAGGGTAAATTGCCCTGTCAGTTAGATATTGACGATGAGTCTGATATTTTCAGGTTGAAAGCTTATCCTGTAGATAACAAGGAATTGTTTTACCTGATTATCGAAAATACTTGTGATCAGGATAATAAAATATATCTGGAAGGTCTTTTTAACACAGGGGAATTTATCGCAGAATTTAGTTATAAGTTCCGTCACTTTCTTACGACAGAATATGATAATGAGTATTGGACTGATGATGACGAAGACGACTTAAGCAAATTAATCGCCGGGGGAACTAACGGGGGCTTTAAAATTGTAGCAAAGTGTACCTGCCCATGCTGTGGATACAAAACATTAGCAGAATCAGGTTATTATGACCTGTGCCCCATATGTTACTGGGAAGATGATCCCACCCAATATGAAGACCCAGACCTCGAAGGTGGCCCAAATTCACCTTCACTAAGACAGGCGCAGTTAAACTTTATCCTTTATGGCGCTTGTGACCAGGAATGTTTGAGTTATGTTCGGCCACCCGGCCTGTGGGATGTTCGTGATTCTACCTGGTTGCCGCTTCACCAGATTCAGGAAAATATACTTACCCTGCAAAGAGAATTCGAAAAAAACAGAGATTTGCCGCTAAATCTTTTCAAGGCAACATCATTTCTTTTTTTTAAGGAGAAATTAGATAGATACAGAAATGAAAAAAAGGATATAAGGCGTTGCAATAAAAAATCTCAGGAAAATTATTACAATGTCAAGTCGGACGCTTTAGACAAAATTAAGGACGAACAAATACGGTATTGGCTTCTTAAGGCCGAAAGTGTCAGTGATGTAGAATTTATTGTGAAAGCAAAAGATAGTTTTTGGAAATGGCTTGAGCATGTTAAGGTATGTAGCCATTTGCATCTTGAATTAATAGCAGATAGTAATGGGTTTGCTCCACTGTATAATTGCAGATATTGTGGTGCATATGTTGGTTGTACATGTTTCTTTAGAAATCCAAACTCATGGCCAGTAAATCAATACATCAGCGTTCGGCCTTCTGCGGTGTCGGATTTTATCCCCTATCGTGTTTTTAAGGAGGCCTTCATCAGCCCTCATGTTTGTTACAGATGCAGAAAAGACGAAGATATGGCCGCGCCTCGCGCTTACGGGAGAAATAAAATTGAAAAGGTTTATTGGAGAGAACTATTTGCTGAAGAAAGTAAAGCCTGGGTATTTCTCAGAGGCAAAGAATTTCAAACAGGGGATGAAATCATAAATTATTCTAAAAGTATTCAACCAGTTTCTTTACTTTTTCGAGCCATTTTAAACGATGACAAGGGCGAAGTTATCAAAAGAATCCTCAATAGGGCGTTGTATGTGAAAAACCGGCTGAGAAAAATTGGACTGAGCGCTTCGGTAAAAGAGATACTTGGATATGCTGTTCATAAGGCTTGTTACCTTTACAACAATCAATACAAACGTGATGGAAAAAAAGATAAACTCACAGACCATAAAGAAAATTCACAGACCATTTACCTTCCAGGGTTTCATAGCAATAAGGAAACGATCAAAGATCTGGGCTTATTGAAAAGCCCTGATAAAATTAAGGGAACCTCGCTTGTTTTTAAAATTGACATTCTTCGAGAGTTTCTCATTGAAGAAGTTTCTGTTAACGATAAAGAGGTGAAAAAACTTGCAATTTCGCAAGTGAAGGTGTTTGAATTTGACCCTGCCGGCGAATTCCAGCGAGTTCTTGATGCCGCAAAGATAAAAGATATTTACCTATTCCTGAAAACAATACAGAAACTATGGCAAAAAGATAAGGCATTTCTCATCTCAAGGAAAGAAGATTTATCAAACATAATTACGGATAATGGTATGGAATGGGCGATAGTGGAATACGAAATGTTCTGTGAAGGAAATTACCCTGGCTTTGGATTTGGGCTCGAATGTAATAGAGACTTGCTTACATGGTTAAAAGCGAATGTTTGTATTCCAAAATTTATGGACATGTTACACAAAGGCAATATAATCACCAATATTGTGGGGATGCGATTTATAGAATGGGCAAAATATTTAAGACTCGATGAATATCTTAATGATACAATGGTTACACTTATTCGTGAACCAGATAATCAACATGATGAAAATGCAATAGCTGCAGAAACAGAAAGTTTCGGCAGGCTTGGTTATATAAAACGTTCAGTTGCAAAGATACTTGCACCCATTATTGATGATGGGGCAAAGTTAAAAGCAGAGGTCTTTGCACGTTATTATACCAATGAGATTGATACAACAATTTTTCTCAAAATTAAAACGCAGGAGAATCGAAAAAATGTAACAATTTAGTTGTTTTGAAAATTTCCCATAATGGCGATGTTTGTCGCACAATGTAGGGGCGAAGCATTTGCCAGTTTGGGTATGAATGCATGTATGCCAATTATAG
>CAZBCT010000036.1:0-26114 GCA_964490485.1 uncultured Candidatus Brocadia sp.
ACCATTTCTGACCTAATCTTGCAACAAGGCTTCGCCTTGTTTGCAGGATTTAGGTATAATCATATTTGTCACTTTGTAGATGGTCTAACACGAAATAGCGGCTGGCCATACTCTACAGCTTCCCCATCATTGACATAGATATCGACAATTTCGCCCACCATTTCGGCTTTTACTTCATTCATTATCTTCATTGCTTCAATGATACAAACCACGGTTTCTTCGTTAACAAAATCTCCAACATTTACACACGGATCTGCTCCAGGAGCATTGGCCCTATAAAATGTACCCACCATAGGTGAAATAATCTCCGCAATATTTTCATTTTCTTTCGACAATACAGGTACCGGATGTTTTTGTTCTAGTGACGGATGATATATGGGGGGAACAGCAACTGAGGAAGCAACGGTATGGGTGTAACCTACATCAGCTTTTTTAATCCTTATCTTGGTAACATCTTCCTGAATTTCAATCTCAGACAATTCGTTTTCATTCATAATTGAAATCAATTGCTTTACCTTGTCTATAACACTCATTTTCTATTCCTTAATGTGGCGTTCTCTTTTTAATTATTAAACAGGAAAGCCAAAAAAATCTTCTGCTAATCCGTATGGGGATTACCTTTGTTTAAGAACTACGCGGAGAAATTATGAAACAACAAATTGGTGGAGTAAAATGAAGGGCTATTGTACAGATTATCTTTTATTATCCTTTGTTTAACAGACAACAGCGTGCTCTCTTTTTAATTTAAACTACTATTTCTTTAATCTTTTTTGGTACCCGACTTAAAACCTCACAACCACTGGAAGTAACTAATACCATATCTTCTATGCGCACGCCACCCCACCCTGGGATATAGATTCCAGGCTCTACGGTAAACACCATACTCTCTTCTAATATTTCCTTGCTTCTGCTATTTATCGTGGGGCATTCATGCACTTCAAGCCCGATGCCATGCCCTACTCCATGACCAAAACACTTTGCGAATCCTTTTTTTTCAATATAACCTCTCGCGGCATAATCAACATCACTTGCCTTTCGGCCAGGTTTTATTCTATCAATTGCAAAACACTGTGCATCTAACACTATTTGGTATATCTTCTTATGCGCGGGGGATATTTTATCTACGAAACGAACCCTTGTCAAGTCGGAATTATAAAACTGAAAACATACACCCCAATCGATTAAAACTGCTTCTTTCCCATCTATTATTCTCTCCGTTGCACGCGCATGCGGCAGCGAAGCACGTTGTCCTGCAGCACAAATTATTTCAAAAGAACTTTTTTCGCCACCCTGATTTCTTATTTCGTATTCCAAAAAATCCGCGATTTTTTTTTCTGATACCCCTGCCTTTATTGTTTCCCTCGTAACGGCATACGCCTTCTCAGCAATGTTAATGGCCGTCCGAATCTTCTCTAACTCCTGCTGCGTTTTCCGTTTTCGATGTCTTTCAACAATTCCCTGAGTCGGTATAATGCGAATCCCAGCTATGTTGTCTACAATTTCACGATAATGATACAACGTGAGATAGAAAGATTCAACATAGAGGTTTTTTATTTTAAGACGTTTGAGTTTCCCACAAACCGCCCTCATTAAGGAAGCTTTTTTCTCAACGATCTTAATCCAGGGAATATCCAGCTGGGCCTGTTCTACGTATCTAAAATCCGTGAATAAGTAGTCGCAATCAGGTGTGATCAAAAGAAAGCTTTCACTCCCCGTAAAGTTCGTAATATACCGGATGTTTACTGCATTGGTAATTAAGAATCCATTTACATTCTCTTCTCTTAGTATTTGCTTTATATTATGTAAACAACTCATACCAATGCGTTTTGCAACCAAGTATGCTGATGTCAGATTGCGAAAACTATTTCTTTTCTTTTTTAATCTTTTCTATTAACGTATCGACAAACGTCTTAAATTGTTTGTCACTGTCGATTTGTTCTTTCACCTTCTTTATGGCAAACATAACCGTGGAATGTTTCTTACTTGCAAAGTAATTCCCAATTTGCTGATAAGACCAATTCAGGAGAGTCTTTATCAGGTACATGCATATTTGCCGTGGAAAGGATATAGATTTTATTTTTTTATTCGAGTGAAGCTCATTGCGTGAAATATTGAAATAACTTAATATTGCAGCTTCAATTTCATTAATTTTGACGATCTTTCCTTCCGCCAGGAAAAATTCTCCCAGGACATCACCGGCCAACTGAATATCTATGTTTTTTTCATTAAACTTGGCGTGGGCAGAAAGCGTTGTCAACGCGCTTTCAACTTCCCTCACATTATCAACAAATTTCTCTGCAATAAACTCCAGCACTTCTTCAGGAAAATGCACTTCAAAATGTGCGGCTTTTGATCTCAAGATTAAAAGTCTTGTTGCATAATCAGGCTTATCTATCTTGACAATCATTCCCGACATAAACCGGCTCGCGAGGGTTTCCTTTAGCTGACCAATCATCTTCGGATGTGCATCGCTTGCAAATATAATTCTTTTTGACAGTTCATATAACGCATTGAAGGTATGCAAAAACTCTTCCTGAACACCCTGCTTATTGGAAAGAAAATGTACATCATCGATAAGAAACACATCCACATTTCTAAATTTCTGTCTAAATGCTTCCATTTTTCCTTTTTGCAACGAATAAATAAATTCATTTGTCCATTTCTCAGCTGGCATATAAATACCATTTATATTTTGTTCTTCACGAATCCGATTCCAAACCCCTTGGAGAATATGAGTTTTTCCAACACCAACAGAACCGTGAATAAAAAGAGGGTTAAAAGCGGGATATTTGTCCTTAATAACTTCGAGGGATGCGGTATATGCCATTCTATTGTTAGGGCCTACCACAAAATCTTCCAGCTTCAGGTGTCTATTCATTGATGAAACAGTTTTGTTACCGTCTATTTTCTTCTCTGTTTGTGAGTTGCCAACCGGTAGAATGTTTTCACCCTTACCGTCTTTTGCGATAGAAAATCTTATATCCAAATCTTTACTATTTACGAGCTTTCCAATACCCTCCCGTAATATAGCCGAAAAATTTTCCTGCAACCATACTTGAGTAAATATATTCGGCACGGCTATATTTGCACAATTTTCATCAAAAGATTCAAGCCGGGTATTTTTAAACCATAGGTTAAATCGCAAAGGACCCACTCTTTCCCGAATATCTTGAAGAACATCGTCCCAGACCTTTGAGTAAAACTCCATTACTATTACTATCCTTTTAAGCTATGAAGAAATTCGTTTTGGAAATGAAATAAGATTTATATTTGAAGGAGGCCGATATTAGCAGAAGGATTTATATGTGTCAAAATAAAAAGATGTCCACATACTTAAAATATCTTTGGCATAAACACGTGTCGTACTTAACATCTCTATAAATAGAGCAATAAAAAAAATAGAAACTCTCCCATAAATTCATAAATAAATTTATTTAAAAAATATTTACAATATTAACTTTTGTCATGAAAAATATTTTGTCTTGTAATATCATATTAAATTGAAACTTAGAAGCACATATTCTTTCACTGCTTTTGTACTACATTCATTTCTTTAGACATAATCAAACTCTTCTCTCATAAAATTCATTTATACCATAAAAATAAATTGTTGATAACGTGTGAATTATTGGTTAAAAGTAAAAATAGTCATTAAGCATATAATATTTATTATTAACAACTTACATCAGTTTTTCTTTATCTTAAATGACAATTGCATTGATGTTAACAAGAACAGAATTATTTATCACTATGTTTTAAAAAAATAAAAAACTTTCAGCTATATATTTAACAACAATACGACTTCAAAAAATACCAGCTAATTTTAAATTATTGTCACTGAAATTTTGGATAGGCAAATAGAAAAAATGATGAAGGAAAAATGTCAGGATGAAATCCTGCCACCATAAAAATTCAACTTTGAATTTTTATTTTAACATCCCTCCGGTGTTGGAGGGATGTTTTAATCCGGCACAACGTTATTCCCTGTTAAATAATAAAGGGCTACTTCACATGACTCTTTAACTCTGATACAAAGGCAGGAAGATTTTTGTATAAATGTTTTTTCTTTCGTGGCTTTTTTTCCGACATAACATATCCTGCGATGATCGGCATGGCTATCGTTGCATCACTATACACAACCACATGGTTTTTCACCTCTTCGCTGCGTATCTTACCCCAGGATATAGCCTCTGTTGGTGTTGCTCCTGAAAGCCCGCCCCATTGCGGTGCATCAGTAGTAATCTGAACAAAATAATCATGACCGCCTTTATTAATATCCAGTATTTGTGCAAGGGTAGGCTGTGTCTGCATGTAGAAATTTTTTGGTGAACCACCTCCGATACTTATCACACCGTTCTTTTCGCTGTTGAAAACGATAGCCGTAGTTTGAAGGACATCCAGATCGGTATCAACCGTTATACCTTTATCCTGTATTTTAAGATACGACAGATTCATTCCAATCGAAGAATCACCAGGAGAAGAGACAAAAACAGGTACATCATATCGTGCCGCCTGAGCCACAAAACTCAACTGCGGTGATGGAGTATCAGAAAGAACTGCTTTGCCTAGCATATAGTGAAAGTCAGCAGTGGAGACTGGCTGAGTGATAGAGTTTTTTTGAGTTACATCCTGAATAAATTTATCCGTCTTAAACAATAGCTCATCCGTGATAAAGATATCATAGATACGCTCAATTCCTGCTTCATAAAGCTTTGTATCATCAACCCGAAAATCACCCTGATGTATCGGCAGATCCAAAGCAAAGTGAAGATCATGGTACAGATTAGCACCGGTCGAAATGATAAAATCCACAAATCCATTTTCAATAAGCGCAATAAGTATCCCCCCCATTCCTGTGGGCGTCATAGCCCCCGAAAGAGTAAGACCTATGGTAGCATCCTCGTCAATCATATGCGCATAAAGTTTACATGCTTCTGCCAACCGTCCCGCATTAAACGCCCCGGAACGACTATATTCGTCAACAAGGTCCTTTACCTTCATACCCTTCTTTAAGACTTGAGGAGTTATTCGCGGTTTACAGAGATATTTATGTTGTAACTGACACTGTTTCGATTTTTTGGACATGGACATCTGTGTTTCCTTACATAAATAATTACCCATGAATTCGGGTATCGATAAAAACTAAAATAGAGGGAGTCAAAGTATATAAAACTGAGACAAGCCCGTCAATTGAAAAAGAACAATATCGTGAAATCCCAATCTTTTTCAACCCTTCAATCGCACTTCATGCATGACATCTTCAATTTTTATGTTCTCCAAACATATTTGTGTAAAGCAATTTCTTCTCATGTCTGCCAGGCAAGGACTGCAATGTGCCTTTTTATAAAGGATTTTTACCGACTCACCCCGGGGTCCCCAAATTTTCGGATCCGTGGGGCCGAAGAGACCGATGGTGTAAACACCGAGCGCGGCGGCTAAATGTGTAACTCCAGAATCATTTCCTATAAAAAAATTACATCGCTTTATTACCGCAGCTAGTTTGGCCAGGGGAAGTTGGTCAGCCAAAGTAAAATCATCATGAATTCTCGTTTTTAATCGTTCAACAATCTCCTGATCGGCTGGACCAGAGACAACAACGATGTGCGCTTGCAGCTCCTTATTGAGCCGGTTTATCAATGCAGCAAATCTTTCAATAGGCCAACATTTTTGCCTACTGCCGCTTCCGGGGTGAATGGCGATCAACATTTTTTCTGAACCAGCAATGCGGTCTTTTACATAATCCTCACCAAACCTGACATCTTCATCATTTAAAAATATTTTTGGGATATTATCGTTGGATGTGATCCCCAGGGAATCCAACGATTGCAGAAAATGATCAACCATGTGAATACCTTCATCGTCAGCGGGAAAAGGGTCGTAATGAATAATACACCTGGCTTTTGAAGTATTCAAATTATGAGAGAAAATCCGGTCACTATCAGAAACAAATGAAATAACCAGATCGATCTGATCCAGTCTTTCTCTTAAAAAGCTGGGTATCTCAGCATCTTTCACAAAGAGATGAGCGATATCCATGTGATCAAAACGACTGACCACATCTGCATAATAGCGCCCTTTGATAAGTTCTAGATGCGCGGGGTAGCCCATGACCTCAATAAAGGCACTGGGGAAATGATCACGGATTGCACCGAGGGTAGGCAAGGTGACAATCAGATCACCTATAGCCCCCGGACGTATAATCAGGATACGTTTTACGAAGGATTTAAATTTCAGAGATGCTTGTCGAATGTTTTAACAGGAATTTTGAATTTGATGACTTATCTGCGTGGATGAAAGATATGTTACAGCGGCCCCTCTTTCTTTTTTTTAATCATCTCGGTCACATTCTCAAAGAATTTTGGATTCCCATCAGCCGCGGCCCGCCTTTTTGCCTCTGCCTGAATCTTTTTCACATCCAGGATATCACCCATGCACTCCTCTGCGGATTTACACCACTCTACACAGGTTGGAACCTTATCTTTAAAAATGGTCGTGCCGCACTTATGGCAATCCGTCTTTTCTTCGTCACTCCACATCTCCACCATAACGCCGCAATTATGGCATTTACGATCTATTGGAGTGGGAGTCGCATTTCGTATACTACCAGGACATTTTACTTTACTCATATAATACTCTCCTGAAATTACAGAGAACTATTCAATCTTCAAACATTGAAACGAGATTCTATGTCAAATTGTTTCCATGGTCAAGAATTTTCCCAAGACAAAGTGATGGTAAAAACCGTTTTATGCTATGGTAACAAAGGGCATCACGTCATGGAGAAATTCATAATATTAAACAAAAAAATTTCTCGCCTATTTTTATCTGGCTTATCTCTTTATCCTTCCACCTCAACTTCCTGCTCTTTTAACAATTTATACTCAATACTATCCACAAGGGCATACCAGCTTGCTTCAATAACATTTTCTGACACTCCAACCGTATTCCAGATATTTTCCCTGTCCTGGGATTCAATAATCACCCTGACCTTAGCCGCAGTCCCTGAACGTGGATTAATCACACGCACTTTATAATCCACAAGCATCATATCCTTTAATGAGGGATAGAACCGTTCCAAAGCCTTGCGCAGTGCCGAGTCAAGGGCATTTACAGGACCAGCCCCCTCACTTGCAGAAAGTTCCTGAACATTGTCGACTTTGACCTTAACTGTTGCTTCTGTCACTGGCAATCCATTTTCCCTCTTTTCAACGATCACCCGGAACCCTTCCAGATCAAAAAAGGTGCTATACCTGCCAATCTTCTTTCTCACCAGTAATTCAAAGGACGCCTCGGCTGATTCGAACTGATACCCTTCATTCTCCAGTTTTTGCACCTCTTCCAGAATATCCTTCATAAGTTTACTATCATGTGTCAGATTGAATTTTTCTACCTTGGCAAGGATCGTAGAACTACCGGAAAGCTCGGAGATGAGAATCTTTCTTTCATTCCCCACCGATTCCGGCGGAATATGCTCATAGGTGCCTTTGTCTTTCTGAATGGCATTTACGTGTAATCCACCCTTGTGGGCAAAGGCACTCGCTCCCACAAAGGGCTGATTGGAACGCAAGAGTAAATTGGCAGTCTCATAAACATACCTGGACACTTCGGTCAGTTTCCTCAGCCCCCCATCTTCTAAACAGTGATATCCCATCTTCAGGACAAGATTGGGAATAATAGAACATAGGTCGGCGTTCCCGCATCGTTCACCAATCCCATTGATCGTGCCCTGCACTTGCCTCACCCCTTGATTCACGGCTGCAAGGGTATTGGCCACGGCAAGGTCACCATCGTTGTGAACGTGGACACTAAGCATCCCCTGTACCTTTTCCCTGACAACTCCAACTATCTCCGTTATTTCCGCGGGCAAACTCCCCCCATTCGTATCACAGAGCACCAGGGCATCAGCACCTGACTCCCGAGCTGCCTGCAATACCTTTACTGCGTATTCATTGTTTTTCTTATACCCGTCAAAAAAATGTTCTGCATCAAAAAAGACATCTTTTCCCTTTGATTTAAGATAGGCAATGGTATCGGCAACCATTCTCAGATTTTCATCGAGCGAGACCTTTAGTACGTTTCTTACCTGAAAATCCCAGCTTTTTCCGACAATGGTCACCACGGGTGTCTCTGCCAGCAAGAGCGCCTTCACATTTTTATCTTCCTCCACCCGCTTCTCCGCCCGCCGTGTACTTCCAAAAGCAGCAATCCTGGCATGCCGAAGCCTCAGGGATTTTACCTCATGAAAGTAGGATTCATCCTTGGGATTCGCTATCGGATACCCGCCTTCCACGTAATCCACACCAAGATCGTCTAATTTCAAAGTAATGGCGAGTTTGTCCTGCAAAGAAAATGAAATCCCTTCGCCCTGGCTGCCGTCCCGTAGTGTCGTGTCGTAAATAAAAATCCTGTTCATTTTTGGAAAATTTGAAGACAACTCAAATAATTAAAAAAATTTGGTAAGAATTTATGATGTTAGCAACGACCGAATATCTTGTCAAGCTTAAAGAATCATGCCAGAAAGAATGTCACTACGGGGTGTTCCCTGCCCATGCAAACACGATGGACTTCAGAAAAGATTGTTTTATTAATTGACCAAACAATGAATATTCATTTATAATATTACCATATGAAATTTTGACTACTTTTTGCTGCAGAGGATAGAGATCAGAGAAACCATGAAACTCTTTCCCTGTTTTTCCAGAAACCTTTGTAGTTGACTTAAATCAATGAGAATCGGAGGAGAACATGTCGCACCCGCATCATCCACATGGCAAACATCCAGGTGGCCATCCTATGCCACACATGCATAGCGATCACCCTGCATCACACGAACATGGCGGCCATCCTGAAACGATAAGAGAAACTTACTCACGTATTAAAGACGATACTTCCGGCAAGCCTGCCATAGAATACATGAAAAACATGAAAAACCAGCTCCGCCTGGTTTTTTGGGAGACTACCGTGGGGTGCAATCTGGAATGCGTCCATTGCCGCCGTTTAGATGTAAGCACCACCCTTGCCAAGGACGATATGACTACAAAAGAGGCGCTTGCCTTCGTCGATGCCATAGTTGAGGTAGGGAGACCTATCCTCGTGCTCAGTGGCGGTGAACCGCTCTTCAGACCGGACATCTTCGAGATTGCAAAGTACGCCGTAAGCAAGGGACTGAGCGTTGCGCTGGCAACGAACGGCACCCTGGTAGACGACCAAGCGGCAAAGAATATCGTTGACGCAGGCATTGCCAGGGTTTCCATCAGTTTTGATGGCGCTGATGCCAAGACCCATGATGAATTCAGGAAAATCCCCGGTTCGTTTGAACGATCTATTGCCGGATTTAAACGATTAAAAAACCTGGGCATGAGCATGCAAATCAACTGTACGATTGCAAAACACAACGTGCATCAGGTCGACGACCTTTACAACCTGGCCTTGAACCTGGGCGCTGATGCATTGCACCTCTTTATGCTGGTACCGGTAGGATGCGGAGTACAGATTGCCGATGATCAGATGCTTCATCCCAAGAAATACGAGGAGGTACTGAATCATTTCTACGACCTCTCGAAAGAAGCAAAGATTCAAACCAAGGCTACCTGTGCCCCTCACTATTTTCGTATTATGCGTGAACGGGCGAAAGAGGAGGGCATTACGATCTCCCCCAAAACACACGGCATGGCAGCCATGACGAAAGGATGTCTGGCAGGCACGGGCGTATGCTTCGTATCCCACAAAGGAGAAGTCTTCCCTTGCGGTTATCTGCCGGTCGAGGCAGGTCACGTAAAGAAACAAAAATTTGTTGATATCTGGAATGATTCTCCGGTCTTTCAGAAATTGCGCGACCCTGATCTCCTGGAAGGCAAATGTGGGGCGTGTGAGTATAAAAAGGTCTGTGAGGGTTGCAGGGCGCGGGCATTTTACGATACGGGTAACTATCTGGCAGAGGAGCCCTATTGCATCTATCAACCGAAGATGGCAAGAGCAGGCAAAGAGTAGTGTAAAAACGTGACATGGTTAGAATCGCGGTACTGGTTTACTGGATAGAGTGCAAAGAACTCAGGGTGGGTACCTAAAACAGCTTGGGTTGCAGTAAAATCCCCCTTAACAAGGGGATGAAGGGAGTTGTAAACCTAACAGCGTTATCTCTCATTCCATCGGGTTCAGTTTGCATATCCGATTTCATATCATTATTATTGATTACGTCTTTTTCAAGATTATCACAAAGTTTTTTTATTGGTAACAATTTAGCTTTTTGAAAAATTCCAACAATGGCGATGTCTGCCGCGCAGTGTAGGGGCGAAGCATTTGCCAGTTTGGGTATGAATGCATGTATGCCAATTATAGCAAATGCTTCGCCCCTACTTTTTCAAAAAACTAAATTGTCACTTTTGTTGAATATTTATCACCAAACTCTTTTTCATTAAATTCTGATTTAAAATCAACCTCTTTAAAGTCACTTGCTGTAACAAAGACATTCTGTATCCAGCAGGATAAGTAAAGAATCTACCCGCAAAGCAGGTGGCTTTGGAACAACCCCTGAAAGGGGATAAAAAGCCTTCCTCCCAAAGGAAACAAAGTTGAGATGCCTGCCTTTTTATGGCAATATCAATAACCCTGCTCAGGATTACATCGGTCAATCTACAGAATTCAAAACCACCAGACAGATAGAACAAGCGTTTCGTTTATCGCTATCAGTCAGGCGAGAAGTCAGGGCACACTATTGAAGTTTTTCTTTATGTCTTCAAGGTTTCGTGGTATAAAAAGTTACCGAAGATTTGACTTTGTAACAATGATATCATATATAATGCAGGCACTTTATTGAAGATATCGGTTGTTATCCCCACGCTCAACGAAGAATCGCATATTGAAAGAACACTTCAGAGCGTTATAAAACAGGACGGTGATTATGAGTTCTTTGTGGTAGACGGAGGCAGCAGCGATAATACCGTTACGATCGCAAAAAAGTACACCACGGTGATAAACGGCCCACGCGGACGGGCAAGTCAGATGAACACAGGCGCAAGTGCATGTAGTGGCAATATTATCTTGTTCTTGCACGCCGATACGCTCTTACCAGACAATGCCTTTCGTGAAATAAGAAAGAAGATGAAGGATGTTGCGGTAGCAGGTGGTTCATTTTATATTGCATTTGACACAGATACCTTTATATTAAAAGGTGTTTCCTTTGTCACAAGACTCAATTTCAGTCTCTTCCATTTTGGCGATCAGGGCTTTTTTGTGCGGCGAGAAGTCTTTCAAACACTCCGCGGATACAAAGAGATTCCCATTATGGAAGACTATGATTTTTACAAAAGACTCGGTAGGCAGGGCAGGGTTGTCCTTATTCGGATGCCCGTGATTTCTTCGGCGAGACGGTTTATCAAAAAAGGAGTGCTAAAGCAATTGCTTATCAATAAAATGGTGGTGCTGGCCTATTGGGCTGGAGTGGATATTCAAACCATTAAACGATTTTATGACGACATGAG
Organism: uncultured Candidatus Brocadia sp.; assembly: GCA_964490485.1. GTDB lineage: Bacteria > Planctomycetota > Brocadiia > Brocadiales > Brocadiaceae > Brocadia. The sequence goes on from CAZBCT010000036.1 coordinate 11,481, forward strand.
GTAAACATATGCAGATATTGCTAACGAACGATGACGGCATCTATGCCCCTGGAATCGCTGCCCTAAAGCATATGATTCAGGATCTCGGACTTGTTACCGTAGTGGCTCCCGATGTAGAACAGAGCGGCGTGGGCCACTCTATCACCTTTAGTCATCCTCTGCGCATCCGGGAAGTACAGGTAAATAGTGAACGTATTGGTTACGGGGTGAATGGCTCACCGGCAGATTGTGTAAAACTGGCCATTTATGAGGTCATGGAAAAGAAACCTGATGTAGTCATCTCCGGCATCAATATGGGTTCCAATGTGGGTATCCATATTTTGTATTCCGGAACGGTAGCAGCTGCGGTTGAGGCGTCTATCATGGGTTTTCCCTCTATTGCCGTTTCATTTGAGATTTCTGATCAATATACCGATATCCAGAGCGCAGCAAGAGTTGCCAGGGGAGTCATAGAACGCATTATAACACATAAGCTACCTGCAGGGTCGTTGCTCAACGTAAACATCCCCTCCCTTCCCCCTGATCAGATTAAAGGAATCAAGATAACGCGACAATTTGCCCATGATTTTAAAGAAACCTTTGAGAGGCGTATAGATCCGGGTGGAAAGACCTATTATTGGCTCATAGGCACGAATAAATCCGTTCACCGCGAGGAAGGCACGGACATTAATGCCATCAACGAAGGCTATATCTCCATTACGCCCCTCCGCTATGACCTGACAGATAATAATTTCCATAAAAAAATTGAGGGATGGGACTGGAAAGGGATCGTATCGTAAGAATCAGGAAAAAAGCATACCTTGCAAACTTAAAACTTGAGGATGTCAATTACTACCTTTTATCCCGAACGATAAAAACACTTTACGATTGACCCTCTTCAGATAAGCAGAAAGAAATAAGCTTTCTAAAAATAATATATCCTCCAATAGCCCCTACATAAAACCAAAAACCGCCTAATCGGGATGTAACACTTCCACATACAATAGCAAACATAATTGAGATGACATCATAAACCGGATGTAACGGCTCAATAACCTGCAAGTGCCTGCGTGAATTTAACCAGGGAGTCTTTTCATACACACTGATAGGTTTTGTCTGTGAAGAAGCCTTTTGTCCTGAATCAGTCAAAGTTTGATATGAACATACATCAATGCATTGATAACATTTAATGCACTCACGGTTCATCACTTTGCCATTATAGTGATAAATTTCCCGGCTTACATCAATACCCTGGGGACACTTCTTGGAACACGCCCTGCAACCTGTGCAATTCGATATCCGGGTTATTTTCTTCTGCCAAGGACTTAAATTCATGAACGGTGCCAGCAGTACCGCATACGGACACATGATTCTACAAAATGCCCCCTGACCATAAAAATAGTTGAAAACAAATGTCATGACAAATACAATAAAAATCCCCGCTGCAAAAGGAATTATAAAGTCAAGTATGGTCAAACCATATGTAGCAAGTTGCATATTAAAAGGTGCATTTGCCGAAAAAAGAAGGTTGTTATTGCCCGGCAAATCTGTTAATGGGGTGGGCGTTTGTAAATTAAAATAGAAGTAATATTCACGGCGAATCCAATAACTGATAACAGGTAGCAGGAGAATTAAAAAAACAATGCCCCGAAATACCCAGCGAAAGCCGGTATTGAAAAGGATATTATCTTCCCGTATCTTTCGATACCCGGAAATCTTTAATTTTCGCATCACCCAATCTGAAAACTCTATAGCACCGCGCAAATGACAGGCCCAACCACAGAAAGCCCTTCCGTAGAACAGGACGGAAATTATGATAATGATAACCATTATTGCTGCAGCATTTAGGTGGCCTGCCATGAGCGATGGTACGCCCATCATCGCCGTCTTACCCCATATTGTAACTCCGAAGACATACCAGAGCAAAAAGTGGAACAACATATACACGTGGACTCCAATGAGAGATAGGATTCTACGACCTTGAAATTGTACTCTATGCACAGACATCTCCTCTTTCTGAATGAATGTGGATATATTGATTTTGCAATTTAAGAAAGTAATCTTTTCAGATCCTGCTTTTTGGGCAGCCCCATACGCTTAAAAATAAAAAAGCCTTACTGCAAAAAGAGGGACATCATATCCATCTTCGCCAGTAAGGCTATCCTTGTCTGCACTTATTTCTCTGTAAGTCTAAGACCCTTTACTTTACGCGCTGCTGATCTCACGGGGTTTACCTTTGTCGTAATAATTACTATAAATGCTTATTAAGTTTACTCCAAAAATCAAAATGGTGTGCTTTATGCAATTTATATCAACGCCCTTCTTACAACATATTGTGCCTTTCGGAAAAAACCCAACAAGCATTGCAATAATTTAAATCAATTACAGAGAGAAAATCAAGAGAAAATTTAGTATCTCCAAGGTAACGTAAAAGTCCTGATATCCAGGTGGTAGCTATGATACCTTTTTAAGATTTTGTAGCGCTTCCCTGTAATTTCTATCTATTGCTAATGCCCTTTCAAAACAATTTCTGGCGCTGGTGTGGTTATTTATTTTGAAATATAAAACCCCTAAGTTATTATATACTGAGGCGTCCATGTTGTTTAATTCGGATGCTTTTTTCAGCGTAGAAATGGCATCGTCTGTTTGATCTACACTTTCGTATGCCAGTGCAAGACTGTGGTATGCATCAAAGAAAGCGGGGTTAACTTTTAATGCTTTTTTGTATGCATTAATGGCTTCACCTGTTTTCCCATCCATTTGAGATGCACGTCCAATCCCGTATAAGGCATGTTCGTCAACAGGGTTTGATCCAAGTATTTCCAAATATAAAACTATCGCTTCATTTATATTTCCCCTATCCACTGCCTGTTGACCCTGTATCAGCAGGGAGGCGTTCCGATCAACTAAACTCTTCTGTAGTTCAAGCAGATCTTCATAATTGACATCAGGCCATTTTCCCCGAAATCGTGCCTCATTCACCGATAAGCTATCCCGATAATCAATTTTGTTCTCGAGAAAGGTCACACTTCCGTAATGATGGAGAAATACGCTTTCATCCACCATGATAGCGTAACCCTTCCGCCGTACCTTCAGACATAAGTCATCATCTTCATAATTTCCCGTGCCAAAGGATTCATCGAGTCCACCCACCTCATCGTACAGCGCCTTTCTCATCAATACTGCAAAACCAGCAATACGATTTCGGGGGGTTAGCCGCCCGATATATGTCTTTCTCACTCGTTGTGAAAATTTCAGAAATCCATTTTCATCGGTATAGGGAACCGCTCTTACCATCTGCCTGCCACTGATAGCGTTTGTTATTGGTCCTACCATACCAATTTTTTCATCCCTTTCAAGACTCTCCACAAGACCTTCCAACCAACCATCAGAAACCAGCACGTCATTATTCAGGAGCAGAACAAACTCACCACTGGCTATAGCTACGCCCTGATTATTTCCAGCTGCAAAGCCCCTGTTTTCGTGATTTTCAATAAGTTTGTAGTTTGAATGCTCTTTAGTCAGATTACGCAAGTATTCAACGGTACCGTCTGACGAGGCATTATCCACAAAAATAATTTCATGCAGAGATCCCGTGTGATTCTGGATTGAATTGATACACTGCTTGGTGTAGGCAAGGGCATTGCACGTAAGGATAATGATAGAAACAAGTTTTTGCGGCTTGATAACTGACGATCCGGCAGTAATCGCATTGGGCATGTGGTAACGCTGTATTTTATGATTTTCAGTAATTATCGTTGAGCCGTCTTTCCTAATAATCATATCCGGTTTTATCTTATCTATCCACTTACTATGCAACCGCCGAATATTTTCTGATACCTTTGAAAAACGTTCCGGGCCGCTTTTTGATTCATGATGGATTAAAACACTTTCTGGTTGATAAACCAGATTCCATCCCTTCTCCTGAAGCTTAAAGCACAAGTCTACGTCCTCGTACCCGTTCCAATAGTTTTCATCGAACCCCCCTATCTCATGAAATGCGGATTTTCGCATTAACAAACATGCGGCGGTTAATGCCTGATACTGGCGCAATTGGTTCGCCTCAGTGAGATCACCAGGTTGTCTATAATACACATGCCTGGCAAACAGAGGATCAGACAATTTTTGATCATCGATGATTACAACCCCGGCATGCTGAATGGAACCGTTCTGAAACAAGAGTTTGCCTCCCACTGCCCCAATCGAACTGTCCCACTTAAGAATATTCAAAAGCGGTTCCAACCAGCCTTTCATCGGTTCAGTATCATTGTTTAAAAAAAGGAGATAATCGGTGGAAGCCCTCTGTGCCCCCTGATTACATGCCCTGGAAAACCCAAGGTTCTTTTCGTTGATGATAATTTTAACATCACCTTCCAGGCTTTTCAGAAAACCTCTGGTGCCATCCGTTGATGCATTATCAATAATAATAACTTCGTATAATTCTCCCGGTGTGTTTTTGACTATTGCCTCAAGGCATTTTTGCGTGAATTCCACCTTGTTAAAAACGGGAATAATGATGGAAACCTTCTGAAGATGTTTCATGAGTGCAGTTTGCAATTGTAAAATATGATGCTTATCTTTTGAATAGTCTCTGTAACTTTCACAAACAATCTTAAAAGTCCTCAGAAAATCAGCCCGCTTTTCACTTGACATGCTGCTTCCATCAGTTCTCCATGTATACTCACACGTAACTTTTCTCATATGTGCAAAATGATATTTTCTGGACATGCGTATCCATAAATCCCAATCTTCATGGGTTGTAAGCGATTCATCAAAAAGCCCCACTTCATCCAGACATGATTTTTTATGCATAACGCAGAGGACTGGAAAGAGATTTTGCGCTAAAATAAGGTCGGCATCGAAATCAAAGGAATAAGGGACGTCTTTTTGCTTTACGACATACCTTCCATCTTCTTTTTCCTGACAAACACGGTATGCATCGGTATAGGCAACTTTATCATCGCTCGTTTCCAGGCACGTTACCAAGGTTTCTATATGATTGCGGTAAAAGAGATCATCATCATCGAGGTAGGCAATATATTCGCCCGATGCATGCTTGATGCCGGTATTTCGCGCTGCTGCAAGTCCTTTGTTCGTATCGTGAGTGAGATATGTGACAGATAACCGATCCCGAAAGGCATCAACCACAGATGACACGTCCGCTCCTGCATCGTTGACCACAACGGCTTCGACATGTTTATAAGTCTGTGATGCAATACTTTCCAGGGTATTTTTCAGGGTATCAGGTCTGTTATGCGTTGGCACGACAACAGAAACAAGAGGTGTGGTTCTTACCGTATCCACACCGCCTTGAGCCAATAATTGTTTTGCCTCTGAAAGAGATTCCTGGTTATAAATGTTTGGGTGATTAATAACAATTTGAGCCAATAACTCACGATGATGTTCAAGGGCATTTGTGTACATACTGCTCTCTTTCACCCGGTAGAGAAACAACGGTTCAGGAATTCTTTTTCCGTAATGTCCTTTTTCTCCGCAGGATATCCAGAAATCCCAGTCCTCATAACCCCACGTCATGCTGCTATTATACCCCCCTACAGCCTCCCAGGTTTTACGTCGGTACAGGGAGCAATAACTGAGATGATTTTGCAAGCATAATTGTTTAAAATCGTATTCTCGTGCACACACAATTCGTTCCGCACCGCCAAAGTGCTTCACATCCGTATAGGCAATAGCTATCTTAGGATGAGACGCTAATAATAAAACGGTCTCTTGTAACATTTCCGGATGAATGAGATCGTCCGCATCGAGGGGAAGGATATATTCACCTCTTGCTGCCTTGATTCCAGAGTTTCTCGCACAGGACAATCCCTGGTTCGCCTGCTGAATAAGCCGGATTTGATTGCCCGTATATTTCTGAATTAACGATTCTGCAACTTGACTGGTATTGTCGGTACTGCCATCATTAACAATAATGCACTCCCACTTCTTATAGACTTGACGAACCACGCTTTCAACTGCTTCGGGCAAGAAGTTCGCCTGGTTATAACAGGGAATTATTACTGAGACCAGTGGCTCGGAAGCTTGCATTGCATGTGTCTGCCCCGCATAATTATTTTGATTCAAAATACTTTTCCCAGCCATGTTTGTGTTAATCTGCTTTGAATTTATATAATTAAATATCTTTTCAAAACGATGTTGCCATGTGTGTTCGGCTATGGTTCGCCTGTATCCGTTATTTGCTATCTCATTTCTTTCATCTTCATGATTAAGGTAGTATTTAGCCTTCTCTGCTAATTCATCCACTGAATTGAATATTATGATCTCTTTTCCCTCATCGTAGTACTCGGTTAGATTATCGGCATTACTGGATAATTGAAAACTTCTTGTCCCCGGTATCTCAAAATTTCTTCCTTTAATCTGCTGCCCAATTAACGTTGATGAATTCGACAAATTGAGATTAATTTTACTTCTGGAAAATAGCCTCACCATCTGATGAAATGGAATGCGAGACCGGTTTTCCCATCCAAAGCCAAAAACTTCTAACTTGAGTCCCTTTTGAAGTAACGTTGATAAGACTTCCACCCTATTGCCATGAGGTTGTCCTACAAAACTTATGTCCAAATCCTTGGGGATATCATAAGGAACATACAATTCATGATTACATGCCCACTGAGTCTTTATGACTTTATGGGATATTCCCATATTTTTGTATTTTGGAAGGGCGTCATTCGCTGTTGTACAGACAATATCAAAATGTGTGGCAACCACAGAGCTGTATTTTTCAAACCGCCAGTGATCGTCACAAAACCAATGAACGGTTGTCGTACCCAGTGATGCTATTTGTTTAAATACTTCATACCGAGGATCTCGGTTAAAGTCAAATAGCACGGCAAAGAGGTACGCCGGTCTTTCTCTCTGAACCAATTCATACAAGTTTTGCGTCATTAAATCTAAACCAAGGTTCAGTCCATGCTCCATAAAATCGAAGTGAACAAAATTCCAATTGTGTTTTTCGCAATAGCTTTTTAGTGGATGGTAGAAATTCCGGTGCTCAAACGAAAGGCCTCTTGTTTTATCACCGTAATCATATTTCATCCCAAGGTATAATAACTTCGCTTTCATGACTTACCTGTTAATTGTCGATACATTTCAAGCAGCATGGCATTGTCATGGTTTAACTCCAATGCATCTTCTGCGTATATTCTCGCATTTGTAAATTTACCATGATTCATCAGTGAACGTGCCGCTTCAATATAAAGATTTACATTTTGTGTGTCGTTCTCAATCAATTTTTGAACAGCATCTATATCCCTGACCTTTATTGCTTCTACGTGATAACCAACAGTAAATTGGTCAATAAAGTGTTTTTTTTCGAGCGCAAATAAATATCGCGGTATCCATTCACCAAATAGATATTTGATAAACTCAACGTTATTTCCATGCAGACACTGATGTTGAGGCAGTGTCCATGCCATACGAGCAGATTCCTGAGCAAGCAGTTTAAAAAATCCGCCGTTTGGTAAGATTTCCGAAATATACAATCCAAATTTACGACAAAAATGCTTATACCATTCGGGGGTATACCCACCATAATAGTGATATGGCAGTTGATGCAGTCCTGATCCAAGCGGTGCGGTCAAAAACAGTCTGCCTCCTGGCTTTAATATGCGGAATATCTCCCGTAGTGCTTCAATGGGTTCTGGAGTATGCTCCAGAACTTCAGTGCAAAGAATTACCTCAAAAGAGCTGTCTGGTACCGGTATAGCACAAATATCCGATTCATAATCAATCTTGCCGTATTCCGCTGTTCCACCGAGCTTCTCACCCAGGTATTGTTTGAAATCATGAGCTTTGTAATCACAATGCGCAAACAGCTCGCGGTAGGGACAGGTTCCCGCCCCTATATCTAAAACACGGGAACCGGCAGATACGGTTAAAGCCTTCGCACGAACCCATGCATCACGGTCTCTCTGGTTAAAGTCATGAATTTCCTGTATGGGTTGTTCCATCTCAGATTGTTGCAATCCGTGAGTGATCTGTTCTATCTGGGAAACAAAAGGCGGCGGGTGATATGGTGATACCGTCTCGTGTTTGTCAGATAAAAGAGAGCGAATCTGCCGTTTCCATACTTCATAGGTTGGTTGTTCCGTGGAGGCAACCGTGCTTTCCCACAACAATTCATCAGCAGCTTTCAACTGTTCTGCCAACGAGACGTTTTGTGATTTTACCGCAATTGCCGTAACATTTGATAAATACGGCTCGTGGGACCAGGAGCTTGACTGTGTCTGTACGGCGCTAAATCCCAGTAGGTTCAGGGTTTGTTCAAACCTTTCTGGAAACCAGTGATCGATGTGATATGCCCAACGGGAGGACTGATCTCCGGCAATATGGCGGACAACTCCCATCTTCGTCTTCCAGGAAGATTCGGACAATAATGTTTTTGCGCTTCCCACAAGATCAGGTGTCTCAATGTGCAGTTTGCCGCCGATTTTGAGCCAGTTCTGCCACTTAATCAGCATAGCCAGGGCAGTGACACGATTAAAGTGTTCAAAGACATGGTGCAGTCTCACTTCGTCTACAGACCCGGCAGGGAAAACCAATTCAGTAACGTTTGCATAAACGTCTGCCTTAACCTTCATGACATTATGCTCGCTTGGTGGGTAATCGACATTAATATACCCGTCAAGATATTTTTCTCCGCAACCGAGGTGTAAGCGAAGCGGCTGATTGTCACTCCAAAGACCTGCAATACGAAATTGTTCGAGAGGATTGATATTATCAATTGACAGTGTGTTTCTTATATTTGCTATTGCATCTGATTGATAAGGAAGCGTGCGCCTAATTTCCTGAGAGATATTTATTTTATGACTAAGGGACAATATGTCATATTTTGCATAAACATCACCCCAAAATAACTGATCTACAGAACTCTCCAATTTTTCAAAAAGAATATTCGAGGGTACCCAGTCGGAAAGCGCCAGTTGAGATATTTCTCCTTCGGAAAAATTAAAGAGTTTGTAACCAAGTTTTTCCAATTGAGACACGCACTGCTTTGCACGGTCAAGAAATTCAATCGTAAACTCAAATGACACACATGGAACTGGTTTGGATAATCCACACAGAACTTGATATTCAAATCCTTCTACATCAATCTTGACGTATTGAGGGAATCCATATGTTTGAACGGCATCGTCAAGAGAAATAACTTCTACAGCATCAGATTTATCCCATGTATAGTTAGCAAATCTTCCCTTTTTCCATTCATCTGAAAAAGTGGAGATTTTGTTAGCTTGCGAGCAAATAGAAAATTGCATTTTCCCATTTTTATCAGCCAAACCTTTTTCAACAATCACTACTCTTTTGTCGTTGCCGTATTTCTCTCGCAATATCCTCGTGCAATCAGATTGAGGTTCAAAACAGATTACCCTTGCGCCATTTTCTAGAAAATTTTGAGTTTTGCCGCCGATGTTTGCTCCAATATCAAATACGATATCTCCGGGGCTAAAAAAATTTCTCATAAACAGCGTTTCTTTGTCCTGTACATGATCTGACTGTGTTTGATCACCCTGAAATGAATAAGTCGTTAAACAGGAGTTTATTTCTTTATTTTCAATCCAGTCAAGTATCTGGCGAACTAACGTTTCCATGGTATGAAAATTCTTTAGTTTTTTTATGGCATTCGCTGAAATCCTCCTGGCAAAATCAGGCTCACGCAGGATCCGTTGTATATGTTCTGCCAACTGATAAGGATTATCTCCCTTGTATAATAAAATTTCTTTTCCATCCTCAAAGAGGGCTTTGGTCTTAGGCCGATCGGGGATTTCGCAGCTTATAACCGGTCGCCCGGCAGCCATCCCTTCAAGCACGCGGCTTGCATAACCCTTGCCGAATTGCGGTAAATTCACAATCGCTGCCCCCATACTCAGCCCCTTCAGCCAAAGGGAAAAGCATTCCCTGCGGATGACACGTAAAGAGTCTATGTAAGTTGTAAAGAAATCGAAGGTAACGGCATTATCTTCTTTTAAAAACGCCTCAGAAGTAGCATTCAATTTATCAAAAAGACCAGGCAGATTGCTGGTGTATTCTAATGAGGCTACCGGGCGGACAAGCAAATCCTTTAAAGCATGGTGTTCCAGCCATTTTTTCCTTTCTCCGTAGAGAGCTCCGTAAAAAACCCCACAGTTATTGGGTGCAGGCGTTGGTGGAAGTTCCTTGCAGATAAAGCGCTCTGGCACGATACCAGCATCCCACAACCACTTGGCTTTTACCGAGCCATGAGCGTTAAATTTTTCCACATCTTTTTCGTCAATAGCAACAACATGCGTTACAAATTTAAGATTTCTTTCGAGATTAATGCGGCGTATTTTGACGCCTTCGGGATTATTTACCAGTTCATCAGGGTGCATTTCACAGCTTTCCCAGATGAAGCCAATACGCACGGAAGCTATTGTAGTAGTCCAATCCAGGAAATCTTCGTCAAGCCTGCTGTGAACTATCTCCAGCCAAACCTGATCAAAGTATTTTCCTGCGCAGAGTTCACGTGAGTGGTTGAGCCATGATGTCTGTTCGGAAGAAGTCGTTTCATAAAGAGCAGGAATCGTCAGGAATTCCACTCCGTTTGGGGCAAACCCTTCTTCAAAACCATAATTTCCCGAATAGGGAAAGTGACTCGCATTTTGCCACGTCTTAAACTCTAAAGGAATATATAATACTCTCAAGCTTGCACTATTATTAATACTAGACACAGACACTACCATACTCCTTAATAATGCTTTATTTTAGGAGAAGCTTTAACAAATTCCTGAGTCTCTTTGTGATAAAACTGGATTTTTAATTGGCCACCATATATTAAGCTTCGGATCATTCCACACCAGGGTAAATTGACTAGCGCGATTATAGTAGGTACTTTGTTTATAACAGAATATCGCCTGTTCACTTAAAACCAGATGACCAATGCCAAAATTTGGCGGCACTAAGACTTGAATACAATTATTTTCTGATATGGTAAAGGATTCCCATTTGCGATATTGGGGAGAATGCTTGTCCCAATTAACTACAACTAAATAAAACTTGCCAGATAAGCAGGAAATCAATTTCCATGTCTCATTATCACCGTGAATACCGCGCAAGACATGCCTTGCTGATATAGAAACGTCATCCTGGACAAATTTCACTTTTATGCCGGCATTTGTGTAAAGTTGTTCATTGTACAATTCAACATACGTTCCCCTAAAATCTTCAAAAATAGTAGGGGGCTTAATCGTTAAAACTCCTGTAAGTTTAGTTTGCTTAACTTCCATATTTGATTCTCCAATACTTTATCCTCTCGATTCTCTAACTGTCATAACAGTAGCTGCAAGTAGTTTCAATCTGTTCATCAATTCTTGCGTTTCTTCCCTGGATATTATTAAAAAACAGGGGTTTTCCAATATCTTTCAATGAAGCTAATGCAGTGTTTGACAGATTTTGCTGAAAAGGCTATTTTTCTTTTTTTCGTTTTTATTGTAAGTTGTTTAAAATATTGCCTCTCTTTAGTGTCCCTTTTATCGAATGATACCTCATAACAGAAACGACTGTACGATTCTACGGGTTCTGTAAATATTCGTGAATCAAAACCCTTTATGATAGAGCAGGTACTTTCTTTGGTTTCCATATCACATAGGAATGAGAATCGTCATACATATTGCCAAATTGCTGATGGTGCATTGCCAGTATTTTGATCTTTCCCGCCGCCTCTAATTCTTGCAAACGGGTGAGATAACCATCCAGGTAGTTTCTTTTTTTGTGGTATTTAACGGCAAGGTAATCTGGCAAGTAGTCTTGATTGTAAAATTCACTAATACACTCAACATTGATGCACAGATCGGGAGATTCTTTCAACAAATACTGCAAAAAGGCTTCATGATTTCTGCCTATTTGTTCAAGCGCTCCAAAAGTATAAACTGCGCTATTCTCTTCCAGATGTAAATTTACGTCAGGGGCAAAAAAATCAAAATTACGTCCTTCTATCCGCCAGCCAAAATGTTTTGCCAGGAGCCTGATAATTTCCTGAGAAGGTTTTGCCCAATCGAGTCCGTAGAGCTTCTTCTTAGGATAAATAGTTGCTAAAAATGCAAGGTGTGTGGCAGGGCCACAACCGAATTCGTAGATAGAATCGACATCTTTCAAATATTTGTTGAATATCCAATTGCGAAAAACTCTGGTACAATTAAGGACAAAGTCAGGATCCATAGGCATCACATATTCACGATTGAGCCGGACCGGGACATTTTTTTTGAAATACTTTGGGACAAGCTTAGAGATATCATATCCGGAATTAACGAAGTCCTGAAGATTTTCCGCCCAACCTCTTTCCCATTCCGGTTTTCTCTTCTCTCCAGAGGCAGTTAAATCTACTGACTCATAATTATTTAATATATTAACTATTACTTTATCTCGAGCAGCACCAGAAAGCCGCTCATAACGAAGATCCATCGTGTCTATAATCTCTTTGCAACTTTCAGCAATATCATCGGTAGTTGTACCAAATAATTGTGCAAAGTCCGCTAAGGTAATTGTTGGCACATTATTTTGCCTATACATGGCATTGCTCCAATGACTTCTCTCTTTTATTTTCTGAAAGCAAAGTATCGAATGTATTCCTAAATTCTCTTAATTCTTCAAGTTCAAGCTGATACGGCTTAATAAAAAAAACGTTGGTGGATTAACTAGTATAACCCTCATTCAAAGTTTCGCTCTCTTGAGAGATCGTATGGACTTTTCCACATTTTTCCCAATATTGAGTTTGATCATTCAATTACCGCATATGACATGGTAGAACCAAAAGGAAACCTTTCAATCCTCAGCTTGTTTATACCTATCTCCTGCATTACCGCAATTGTTTCACCAGGCCAAAGCTCGTGATTTAATTCGTCAAAAGCAATGATGCCTCCCTTGGGAATCCTCGGCATTAGATGCTTAAGGGCAGCAACTGTCGGTTCGTATATGTCAAAATCCAGATACAATAGGCTAACAACAAGATGTGGATTTGCCTTTAGATACCTGGGAAGGGATTCGGCAACGTCACCTTTAACCAATTTGACTTTTTCTATGTGTTTGAGAAAACGGTTTTTGTTATGCAAGGTAATACTTTTTAGCAGATCGTCATAGGTATCTATTGCCAATCCTCCATTTTTTCCATGAAAAGCGGTACCCGTTTTGTCCATTTCAGAAACTGACACGAAACCTGCAAAAGTGTCAAAACCGATGATCTGTCTCAGATGATTCAAGGGTTCAAAAATTTCACTTAACTGTGCCCATGTCATTAATCCACCACCATAGAGCACACCACACTCAACAATTGAACCGTGAACGTGCAGAATCTTTTTAAAAAGCTCATACCGGCAAAGAAATTTCTTCAAATCCTGCGTTGGTACGTATTTGGTAAAATTCTGCAATTTCTCGACATTGCTACCAATGCTGTTTGAAAAATAATCTTCCAAACTAACCCGAAATTGAATTTCATTTGTTGTTGTCATTGATGGTTCCAAAAACCGTGATGGATCTCGAAGAGTCATAGTTTACCTTCTTTGCTTGGCAGTATTGTCATAAAAGATATTGTTTTCATATATCAGTTTAATCCTTGCCATTTCTTCAGCATTCAGTGCTTCAAGACTGCTGGCCAGGATATTTTCTTTGACTTCGTTGCGATTCATCATGCCAGGAATAACTGTTGAGACGCTTTTGTAGTCAAGGCAAAACTTCAACGCTAATTGTGCCGGAGTTCGATTCTCCCCTTGATTCAGGAACGAAAACAAATCGGGTGCATTAGCCCATCTTTGTCGTTGTTCCTCCGGCCAATTCGTTCTGTGATCTATACCATCAAATTTTTCATTTCCATGTAATTTGCCAGTTAAATACCCAAAACATAGCGGGGTTCGTGCAATAATCCCGACCTTCCTCTCAAAGGCTAAATCTAACAAACTGTTATTAATCGCTCTCTGATCGATCATGTTGAAATTGACCTGAACCACCTTACAATCAAATTCCTGAATTGCCACAAGGCCATCATCCGGGGTTCTTACCGAAATCCCATATGTGCGTATCTTTCCCGCTTCTTTACAGGCTTGCAGTATGGCAACAATTTCGCTATCCTCTCTCAGCATTGCAATCGTTGGGCTGTGCAGGAGATAGATATCGATATAGTTTAATCTCAATCGCCTTAAACTGTCATCCAATCCCTGTCTTATATGAGACGGTGAAAAGTCGCATGGCATATCGAAGCCGGTATGCGGAAGCAAACCAACTTTTGTAGAAATGATGATTTTATCTCTAACATCGTGCAGCGTGTCACCCAGAATTTCCTCACTGTGGCCGTTGCCATACAGATCGGAAGTGTCATAGAAAGTTACTCCTGAATCAAAGGCAAAGCGCAGGGCATCTTTGGAGACGTCGTCATCAACCGGACCATACGAATTACCACCCAGCCCCCAGGTGCCAAACCCGATTTCCGATACTTCTATTCCTGTACTGCCAAGTATTCTGTATTTCATTGATTGTTTCCAAACCAATAATTCAAACCTAGGTAACAATTTAGGTTTTTGAAAAATTCCAATAATAGCGATGTTTACCGCACCGTGTAGGGGCGAAGCATTTGCTAAAATTGGCATACCTGCATTCATACCCAAACTGGCAAATGCTTCGCCCCTACTTTTT
>CAZBCT010000037.1:0-26038 GCA_964490485.1 uncultured Candidatus Brocadia sp.
TTTTCAATCGAGAACGAAGAAGTTCTTCGCTCTGCAACAACTTTGAAATTCCTATGCATTGAATTAGGCTGCCTTCGGCAGCGACTTTAAGCTCCCCTCATTGTAAGGCGACCAGTCTGGTCGCTCTACATGGACCTGGGGTGTGTTATGACCGATTTACACATCCCTTTATCCCATAAGGTAGGTCAACCGTCCTCGGTTGACATCGTAATGACAAATGGGGACACTTGTCCTACCGATAGAGGGGAATTACAAAAGATTGAAATTCCTGGATATAAATTTATAAAAAAACGGTTTGTAGGGTTTAACCTCACCTAATTATAATGAAACCGGAGGAAAAATTCTTTAATAATATTTTCAGGCCATTTTTGGGGCTTTTTGGATGTCTTGGTGTATTTTGCTTTTTTTTAATTTTATCAGTATTTTTAAGGCATTCAAGATAATTTGATGCTTGTATGTTTTCGTCAATTTTGCTATGTTTTTATGACAATGAACAATCAAAATCCGGAACAAAGAGCGCGAGACCGTATTGATAAGCAACTCACTGCCTGCGGCTGGCTTATTCAAGATAAGGACAGGATTAATCTCCATGCGGGAACTGGTGTTGCGGTTCGTGAGTGTCTAACTGATGCGGGGGTAGCCGACTATGTTCTGTTTGTTGATGGTATGCCCGCTGGTGTTATTGAAGCCAAGCGCGAGGAAGAAGGACACCGCCTCACCGTTCACGAAACACAATCCGAAGCATATGCCTCGGCAAAGCTCAAGTACTTAAAGAACGAAAAACTTCCTTTTGTATATGAAAGTACAGGTGAAATAACCAGGTTCACCGACTTCAGAGACCCCAAGCCACGCTCAAGACCGGTATTTTCCTTTCATCGCCCGGAAACCTTCCGTGAAAGACTGAAGAGATCGAAATCGCTTCGCGGCAGTTTGTTTGACCTGCCAGTGCTGCCGGTTGAAAGATTGCGTGATTGCCAAATTACGGCCATCAACAATCTTGAAACATCTTTCAAAGACAATCGACCAAGGGCATTGATTCAGATGGCAACGGGTTCCGGAAAAACCTATACTGCCATTACGTCTATCTATCGTTTGCTGAAATACACCCACGCAAAACGCATATTGTTCCTGGTTGATACAAAAAATCTTGGCGAACAGGCTGAACAGGAATTCATGGCGTATCAGCCAAACGACGATAACCGCAAATTCACTGAGTTGTACGGCGTGCATCGTTTGAAATCAAGCAACATCCCTTCCGACAGCCAGGTTTACATCAGCACCATTCAGCGATTGTATTCCATTCTGAAAGGAACAGAGCTGGAAGAAAGCGCTGAGGAACAAAACCCGAACGAGAGATGGCAGCCGAAAGAAGTTCCGCCTGTTGAATACAATGAAAAACTGCCGATTGAATTCTTTGATGTTGTGGTGATTGACGAATGCCACCGCAGTATTTATAACCTGTGGAAGCAGGTGCTGGAATATTTTGACGTGTTCCAGGTGGGATTAACCGCAACACCTGACCAGCGCACGGTGGCTTACTTTGACCAGAACCTGGTCTCGGAATACTCCCACGAGACAGCCGTGGCTGACGGCGTGAATGTGGGTTACGATGTATTTCTTATTGACACACGAGTTACCCAGCAAGGCGCCACCTTCTGGAAAGGCGTGTATGTAGAGCATCGTGAACGATTGAGCAGGAAGAAACGACTGGAATTGCAGGATGAAGATGAGGCATATACCGCACAACAACTGGATAGGAATGCAGTGAACCCGAATCAAATCCGCACGATCATTCGCACGTTCAAAGCACATCTGCCAGAAATATTTCCCGACCGCTACAATAAGGAGGGAGAATTCGAAGTCCCAAAGACACTCATCTTTGCCAAGACCGACTCCCATGCGGACGACATCATTCAGATCGTTCGTGAGGAGTTTGCCGAAGAGAATCATTTCTGCAAAAAAGTAACTTACAAGGCCATAGAAGACCCGAAATCGGTGCTGGCACAATTCCGCAACGAGTATCATCCGAGGATCGCCGTAACGGTTGACATGATTGCCACCGGCACTGATGTAAAGCCATTGGAGTGTTTGCTTTTCATGCGTGATGTGAAAAGCCGCAACTATTTCGAACAGATGAAAGGCAGGGGCACAAGAACTGTTTCCTTTGATGACCTGCAAAAGGTATCGCCTTCTGCTCAGTACACCAAAGACCATTTTGTAATTGTGGATGCTATCGGCGTTACAAAAAGTCTGAAAACCGATAGCCGTCCTTTGGAGAAGAAGCCTGGCGTGCCGTTAAAAGACTTGCTGGCAGCCATTGCCGTTGGCGCAAGGGATGAAGAGTTGTTCACTTCTGTTGCCAATCGTTTGACACGACTGGAAAAACAAATTACCGACAAGGAGAAACGACAATTTTCTGAAAAAGCCCATGGCAAAACGGTTACGCAGGTGGTGAAGGATTTATTGAATGCCTTCAATCCTGACACCCTGGAAGATTTGCGGTTGAAAGTAGAACAAGAAAACCCCGGCGCCGCGCCTGTTGAGAAGGAAGAAAAATTCAGCCGTTTGCAAAATGAATTACAGAACAACGCAGCCAAGGTATTTACAGGCGAGCTGAATGAATATATTGAGAATGTCCGCAAGGCACATGAACAGAAAATTGATATGCAGAACCCCGATGCTGTAATTAATGTGGGTTGGGACAGAGACAACAAGACAAGGGCAAAAACGCTGGTGCAGGATTTTAAGGCATGGATAGAGCAGCACAAAGATGAAATCACTGCCTTGCAGATATTTTATGCGCAGCCGTATCGGAGGCGCGAACTCACTTATACCATGATGAAAGACGTGCTGGAAAAGCTGAAGGCCGAAAAGCCCGTGCTTGCGCCCATGCAGGTGTGGCGTGCATATGAGCAACTAGATGCTTCGGCAGGCTCAGCAGCAAGGGGCAGTCCACGGAATGAACTGATTGCATTGGTCTCTTTGATCCGTAAAGTTTCAGGTGTGGATAAGGCGCTGACGGCTTACGACAAGACCGTGGACAAAAACTTCCAAAACTGGGTATTTAAGAAGCAGGCAGGCGCATTGAAGTTCACCGAAGAGCAGATGCAATGGCTGTGGATGATAAAAGAACACATAGCCACCAGCATCCACCTGGATGCCGATGACCTGGATTACACACCCTTCGACGCCGCAGGCGGTAAAGGGAAGATGTTTCAACTCTTTGGTGACAGAATGAATGAAATTATTAACGAACTAAACGAGGCATTGGCAGCATAAATAAATGAGTAACACAGACATTAATTTTCTATTGCAACAACTCCTGAAACTTCCAAAGGAATCGGAATGGTTAGAGTTCAAACACAATTTTCATTCACTGGAAGAAATCGGTGAATTACTTTCTGCATTATCGAACGGGGCATGCTTGAATAATAAGAAACATGGTTATTTAATTTTCGGAATTGAAAACAATACTCATAAAATTATCGGAACAGATTTCAAACCCACTCAACACAAAAAAGGCAATGAAGAAATCATTCACTGGCTGGTTCAGCGATTAAATCCAAGAGTGGATTTTGTTGTGCATGAGTTTGAAGCAGAAGGCAAACAGGTTGCTATATTCGAAATTGAAGCTACCCGGAATCAACCGGTCGATTTCATGCACAAGGCATACATACGAGTAGGAAGTATCACCCGTTTGCTTCGTGAGTTTCCTGAGAAGGAAAGAAAAATATGGAACAGGCAACCACCTTCTATCTTTGAGAAGGAAATTGCTCTTTCGGGTTTGTCTGCTGATGAAGTTATCGCTTTGATAGACACACAATCGGTATTTGAATTATTGAAACTGCCTTACCCAACCAATCGTGAAAGTGTTTTGGAAAAACTTCATTCCGAAAGACTCATTGAGCATAACCAGCGGTTTGCCATTACAAATCTCGGTGCAATTCTGTTTGCAAAAAATCTCAGTAATTTTCCTTTGCTATCAAGAAAAGCCCCACGGGTCGTGGTTTACAAAGGCAAAAACAAAATTGATACACTAAAAGACCAAACTGGAGTGAAAGGTTATGCTGCAGCATTTGAACCGTTAGTAAATTATATCAACGACCAGTTGCCAACCAATGAAGCCATTGAATCTGCCATTCGCAAAACGGTGAGGGTATATCCCGACCTTGCTGTCCGTGAGTTGGTAGCTAATGCTCTCATACACCAGGATTTCAGTTTAACAGGAACAGGACCTTTGATAGAAATATTTTCTGACCGTATTGAAATAACCAATCCCGGTTTGCCTTTAATTACCACCATTCGTTTTATTGACGAGTATCAAAGCCGCAACGAAACACTTGCTGCATTGATGAGGCGAATGGGAGTATGTGAGGAAAAAGGAAGCGGTATTGATAAAGTGGTTTCGCTTTCTGAAATTTTCCAATTACCTGCACCCGATTTTATCACGAAAGAGAAACATACAACGGTGGTTTTGTATGCTCCCAAATCACTGAATGCGATGGATAAGAACGACCGTGTCCGTTCCTGTTACCAGCATTGCTGCCTTAAATATGTAAGCAATGAAAAAATGACTAACCAGAGTTTGAGAAACAGGTTTAAGATTGATGAAAAGAATGCAGCTACTGCTTCCAGGATTATTAAGGAAACCATGGGTGAAGGTTTAGTAAAAGACGAAGACCCTAACAGTAAATCAAAAAAATATGCCAGCTATATTCCCTTTTGGGCTTAAAATCTTATTTGATGGTTATTTGACAGGGAGGGGTTGTTTAAGTCGTAACTCATTGCCAAACTACCAGTTTGGTATTTGATGGTTATTTGATAGACGCCCCGTGTTGGTTCCATTTTAATTTCAGTATTTACTCATAAAAAAGCAGCATAAGATGATTGACAGAAACCAGATACCGCCAAGTTGGGAAGTTGTGAAGCTGGGTGAAGTGTGTGAAATTGTAACTGGAACTACACCATCAAAAGCTGATTCTTCAAATTATGGGAATGATATTCCTTTTATTAAACCGCCCCAGTTAATAGACAGACCAATTTTTAATACTGATGAAAAATTATCATACAAAGGAGCAAAACAAGCTAGAGTTATTCCTCCGAATACAGTTTTAGTTACTTGCATTGGTAATTTAGGTAGAACTGGAATTATAAAAATTGAATCAGCTTTCAATCAGCAGCTAAATGCTGTTTTAGAAAACGAGGTTATTGCAGGAAAGTATATTTTCTACCAAGCACAATCACCAAATTTTAAGCTGCAATTAGAAAATCTTTCAGCTGCCACAACAGTTGCAATTGTGAATAAAGGAAAATTTTCTACTATCGAAATCCCTCTCCCACCCCTTCCCGAACAGCACCGCATTGTATCCAAAATAGAAGAACTCTTCAGCGAATTAGACAAAGGCATTGAAAGTTTAAAAACCGCCCAGCAGCAACTCAAAATCTACCGCCAAGCCATGTTGAAGTGGGCGTTTGAAGGAAGGTTGACGCATGAAGATGTAAAAGATGGTGAATTGCCGGAGGGATGGAAGTGGGTGAAAATTGCCGAGGTTGCTGAATCAATGAAGAATGGTTTGTATAAACCAGCCGATGTTTATTCTGAGAATGGAATTGCCTGTTTGCGAATGTATAATATAAATTTAGGAAAAATTGTATGGTTTGATATCAAACGAATGAACCTTAGTAAAGAAGATATTGAAGAATATAAACTCAAAGAAGGCGACCTATTGGTTAACAGAGTAAATAGTAGAGAACTTGTTGGTAAAACTGCTGTAATTAGAAAATACAATGAACCTATAGTTTACGAGAGTAAAAACATTCGACTAAGAGTAAAGAGCACAATTAATAGTGAATATTTGAACTATTGGTTTTTATTGAGTGCAAACAAATATTTTAATTCTAATGCACAACAAACAGTTGGGATGGCTTCTATCAATCAAATGCAACTTTCCAATTTTGAATTTCCACTTTCACCATTTCACGAGCAAAAACAAATCGTTTCAGAAATAGAAACCCGCCTTTCTGTATGCGATAAATTAGGAGAAACCATAACAACCGCCTTGCAGCAAAGCGAGGCCCTGCGACAAAGCATTTTGAAAAAGGCGTTTGAAGGAAAGCTGGTAGAACAAAATTCCAACGACGAACCGGCATCAAAACTCTTGGAGAGTATAAAGGCAGAGAGGGAGAAGGATGAGGTGCTAAAGAAAAAATCCCGAAGGGATGAAATGATTATAGGGAAAAAACCATACCACAATATCCAACCCCGAAGGGGTGAAATACAATGACAACAACGAGAGTATATCACCCCTTCGGGGGTAGAAAACAATCGCGCACCGATATGCTATAATAATTACATCCCTTCGGGATTAAAAACCCATTGTTTAATAAACGAGAAGGCGCCACTCCGGTTGCGATAAATTTGGAAGAAATCATTGTTCACAACTTGCAGCAAAGCGATGCCCTGCGGCAAAGCATTTTAAAAAAGGCATTTACAGGAAAGCTGGTAGAACAAAATTCCAACGACGAACCGGCATCAAAATTCTTGGAGAGCATAAAGGCAGAGAGGGAGAAAAATGAGGTGCTAAAAAAATAATCCCGAAGGGGTGAAATACAATGGCAACAACGAGAATATATCACCCCTTCGGGGTTAGAAAACAATCGCGCACCGATATGCTATAATAATTACATCCCTTCGGGATTGAAAGGGGGAATTCTATGGCAGGCACATTTTCACAAGTTTACATTCAGGTTGTCTTCACGGTAAAAGGCTGGGAAAATCTCATTCGTAAGGAATGGAAAGATGAATTGAATAAATACATTGCTGGCGTCATCAAAGGCAAGGAACAAAAGCCCATCATTGTCAATGGAATGCCTGACCATATTCATGCTTTTGTCGGATTGCGGCCGGCTATGGCTATTTCCGATTTGGTTCGTGACATCAAAAACAATTCATCCAATTTTATCAATGAGAAAAAATAGTTAAAGGGAAATTTTCCTGGCAGGAAGGATATGGCGCATTTTCATATTCTCATTCACACATTCAAAACGTTTATGATTACATATTGAATCAAGAGGAACATCACCGCACGAAAACCTTCCGAGAGGAATATATCGACTTTTTGAAAAAATTTGAAATTGAATATAATGAAAATTATTTGTTTGAGTGGATTGAGTAATATTTCCACCACTGAATGAGTTACGATGGATTATAGATATAAACCGTAAAATAACACACAAACCAGAAGATGTGCAATAAAATGACGATAGCGATAATATATCGCCCCTTCGGGGTTAGAAAATAATTGCGTAATGATATGCTATAATAATAACATCCCTTCGGGATTAAAATCGGCGTTACATTAATTTACTAAAAATAGTGCAAATATTTTTAGTAAAATGCCAACTATATGGAAAACGTAAAACGAACCGCATTGGTTTTAAAACCGAAGCAGCCATTTCATGATTGGCTGTTAAGCGTTGAGCCGGGAGAAGATTTCCTTGACGAGTTGAAAGAAGGGGATGTTTACTTATTGTCCGGCTACGAAGAAATCAGTCAGATGCAAAACTGGTTAAAGAGAAATTTTGACAGTATTTTCACAGATCAGTTGAACAACTGGTACACAGATGAAGCTTTGTGGCCACAAAACAGAACTATGGAAATGTTTAACGAATGGTTTGAATATTCTTTGTACACCATGATTTTTGATACCCAGAAGGGCAGGATTGAAAAAGCATGAACAACATCCACAACACATCCGGTATCATTAGCAAGGTCTGGAGCTTTTGCAACACCCTTCGGGATGACGGCGTAGGCTATGGCGATTACTTAGAGCAACTCACGTATATGCTGTTCCTGAAAATGGCAGATGAGTTTTCCAAACCACCACACAACCGAAAGCTTCCCATCCCCAAGGCATATAACTGGGAAAGTCTGACTGAAAAGAGGGGCGCTGCGCTGGAACTGCATTACACCACGTTGCTTCGTGAGCTTTCACAACAAAAAGGAATCCTTGGGCAGATTTTTACCAAGAGCCAAAATAAGATTCAAGACCCTGCCAAACTCTACAAGCTTATTGACATGATTGACAAGGAACAGTGGAGCATCATGGGTACCGATGTGAAAGGACAGATTTACGAAGGGCTGTTGGAGAAAAATGCAGAGGACACCAAAAGCGGCGCAGGGCAATACTTCACGCCAAGGGCGCTGATTAAAGCAATGGTGGAATGTCTTAGGCCTGAACCGAAGAAAACCATTGCTGACCCGGCTTGCGGCACGGGTGGTTTCTTTTTGGCTGCTTACGATTTTATTGCCGATAGTCCTGCGCTGGACAAAGAGCAAAAACAGTTTCTTAAATACAAGACGTTTTTCGGTAATGAGATTGTTGCCAGTACCCGCAGGTTGTGCCTGATGAATTTGTTTCTGCACAACATCGGTGATATTGACAGCGAGAGCGTGATTTCTTCCAACGATGCGCTGGTTGCCGACAATGGCAGACGGTATGATTATGTCCTTACCAATCCACCTTTCGGGAAAAAGAGCAGCATGACATTTACCAACGAAGAAGGCGAACAGGAAAAAGAAGACCTTACTTACAACCGGCAGGATTTTTGGGCAACTACGAGTAACAAGCAGCTCAATTTTGTCCAGCATATTCACACCATTTTAAAAACAACAGGGCAGGCAGCCGTCGTGGTGCCTGATAATGTATTGTTTGAAGGCGGAGCGGGAGAAACGGTGCGCAGGAAGCTTTTAGAAACAACTGACCTGCATACTGTCCTTCGTTTGCCAACAGGGATTTTTTATGCCCAGGGCGTAAAGGCAAATGTGATTTTCTTTGATGCAAAACCTGCCGGGAAAAAGGCATGGACGAAGGAAACCTGGTTTTACGATTACCGTACCAACATTCATCACACACTGAAAAAAAATCCCCTACGGTTGGACGATCTGAAAGATTTCATTACATGCTATAATCCAACTAACCGCCACAAACGGAAGGAAACATACAACCGTGAAACAAATCCCGAAGGCAGGTGGAGGAAATTTATGTATGACGAAATCATTGACCGTGACAAGACCTCGCTTGACATTACATGGATAAAGGATAAGTCATTAGCCGACCTTGATAACCTGCCTGACCCTGATGAGCTGGCCGGAGATATCGTTGAAAATTTGGAAGCCGGTTTGGAAAGTTTTCGGGAGATCATGCGATCCATCAACAACAGGAAATAGCCCGATCTGAAATCTTGACAGTATTTTGAATGCCTCCGATTGTAATCTATAAGCCAAGATACTTTTTTATGTGTTTTGCGAGTTTATCATCGATTTCTGTATGTCGTGGAACAGGTTGTTTTTTCCTGTCTTTGGATTTTCATAAATGTCGTGTTTTGCTCCGTGTCTAACAAATACGCATCCAGCTTCCGCAAGTTGGCGGATAAGCTCTTTTCTTTTCATACGATTATTTCTTTTGTCTGGTAGTCTTGGGGGACATCCTCCAAAATCATTAACGAATAAGCATCTTTGATATTTTCTATAAGTTCTTCCAGTGTTTCTCCCTGTGTCATGATCTCTGGATGTTCCAAAAGTTTGCCGATCCAGAATTTCTTTTCTTTCCAGTAAATTAAAGTTAATTTTTTTTTCATCTTATACCACTCCTGATTACTTATGCCGGGATGATGGATCACCTTCGGGCATAATATAGCACATACCGAGAAATAACAAAAGACGAAAAATAGTGAAAGTTGGAGAAAACCTATTATAATACAGGAGATTCCGAAGCAAGTTCGGAATGACAAAGCGCAAAATGTCACGATGACTCCTGATTTTCAACAGGACAAGCGTATTTTCGGCGTCTCCTATTAAAAAATACTCTCCCGACTCGTTCGGGTTAGGATAACGATATGCAAGACCAAACCATAACCTGCCCCTATTGCAGTAAAGAGATACCGTTGACCGAGACGCTTTCCCATCAAATAAAAGAAGGGCTTCAAAAAGAGTTCGAACTGAAATCAAGGGAAAGAGAATTAGAGCTTGCCAAACGCGAAAAGACGCTTGCAGAAGAAATAGAAAAGGTTGAAGATGCAAAAAAGATCATTGATCAGCAAGTCTCCCAAAAATTGCAGGCCGAAAGGGAAAAGCTGAAACAAGAAACCAGAAAAGATATTGAGGCCTCCGTTAGGATTGAGTTAAAGGATTTGCAGGAACAAAATGTTGAAAAAGAAAGGAAGCTTGCGGAGGCACAAAAAGTCGAGTTGGATTTTCGCAAGAAGGTACGCGAGCTGGAAGAACTGAGAAAGAATCAGGAACTTGAAATCGTAAGAAAGCTTGATGAAGAACGCAAACTGATCTTTGAAAAGGCAAAAAAAGAAGCCGGGGAAGAAAATCGCCTAAAACTCCTGGAAAAGGAGAAACAGCTGGAAGACACGAAAAAGGCCCTTGATGAGGCCAAACGCAAGGCCCATCAGGGTTCTATGCAAACCCAGGGAGAGGTATTGGAATTGGACCTGGAGTCTATCCTGAAATCACAATTTCCGGTTGATGAGATCGAGCCCGTGCCCAAAGGGATTAAAGGGGCCGACATTGTGCAACGGGTTCATGACCGTGGCGGCCGTTTTTGCGGCACCATTATCTGGGAATCAAAGCACACGAAGGCCTGGAATGACGGCTGGCTGTTGAAACTCAAAGACGACCAGAGAGAGGTAAAGGCGGAAATTGCCGTCCTGGTGACAGAAACCATGCCCAAGGGAGTAGAGGGATTCTCACAAGTAGAAGGGGTATGGGTTACCAGTTACGTATTGTCAATTGCCCTGGCATCGGTCTTACGAACGAGCCTGATAGAGTTGGCACAACTTAAGGTATCCCTTGTTGGAAAAAGCGAAAAGATGGAGGTGCTTTACAATTACTTATCCGGACCGGAATTCCGGCAAAGAATTGAGGCAATCGTGGAATCCTTTCAATCCATGAAAGAAGACCTGGATCAGGAAAAGAGGGCCATGATAAAAATGTGGGCAAAGAGAGAAAAGCAGATTGAAAGGATAGTCAATAATACCGTGGGTATGTACGGCGACATGGAGGGTATTATTGGTGCCGCTCTCCCTCAAATCAAGAGTTTAGAACTGACAGAAGGTTCGGCGTCTCTCAAGACAGAGGGCAGTTAGTCTGATATGGTGGATTCGCTTCGTTTAATCCACCCTACCGCAAAACTGCGTAAATAAAACGAAAACATCCATGCGCCTCTGGCTCGCAAGAGATAGTAAAAATGTCACCCTGAGCCAAAGGCGAAGGATCTCGTTAAGGCCAGATTCTTCGCTTCGCTTAGAATGACAAAAAGCGAAGGGATCGGAATAACAGTGGGTTATTATTTTCAGGTAAAATTCCTATACCATTAAAACAAAGAGAGTGTATTCCTAATTTTTTGAAAAAAATGAATGAACGATATGGCTGAGGACATCTTATAAAATTGTAGCGGCAAGGCGTGCCCTGCCATCGCAGTAGGGTGGGCATCGCCCACCAAAAAATAGGTAATGTGAGCGAGTGTGTGATGTTTGGTGGACGATGCCCACCCTTACCCAGTTAACCCGATTTACAAAAATCGGGAATGCACCTAATAAAGAAGCTTTTATAGGACATAATAATGTTATCCGTTAAGACAGGGCCCTATCATCCATCGCTTGAAGACTCATTCGTGGAAACAATACAGGCACTAAAAAGAGAGGATCCTTTAGCGCCCCTTGCCGTCGTGGTGCCCACAAACTGGATGCTGCACCGGCTCCAGGAACGCCTCGTCCAGGGAAATGACGCCTCATTTCTGAATATCACTTGCATGAACTTTTCTGCCCTTGCAAAGGAGATATGCAGGCTGTCAGGAGTAGACGCCGGGCAGATTATTCAACAGTCAGTTATTTATGAAAGCGTCATCACGGGATTACTAAAACGGCGGGCACTACAAGAGTCCCTGTTTAAAAACGCACAGTCCCTGCCTGCTCTCTCCAAAGCCCTATTTCAGGTCATCCAGGATCTTATTGATGCAAATGTTCACCTTGATGTCATGCAGGAGGCCGTGCGGGAAGGATTTGTTGAAGGTGTGGAGATTCAGAAGCTTTACGGTATCATGCATCTCTTTGATACGTTCAGACAGAGATTAAAAACCCTGCATATATCCCACTATTCTGACGTCTATCGTATGGCCGCGGCATGCGTACCTGATTCTGCATTTCTGAGGGGTTTTCAACAGATTCTGGCGTATGGGTTTTATGACCTTACCGGGGTTGAACAGGATTTTTTTGGAGAAATATTCAAACATCACCCAACGATATTGTTTTTGCCTTACCAGAAAAAACACCCTGCCTTTGTTTACGTAAAGCCCTTTTTCGAATCGTTCGTGCTGGGCATGGCGCGTGATATAGAGGAATTACCTGTCGATAAAGGTTATGGATTTTCATATCTAATGGATTCCAAATCCGAAGACAACTCTGTTGCAGGTTGTAAGTTACAGGTTACGGATTACGGGTTAAACACACAACTTACAACTCACAACTTACAACACGCAACTCGCAACCCGAAACCCATTATTATCAACGTCTCTGGCAAAAGGGATGAGGTCTGGACTGTTGCTAAGGAGATACTGAAACTTGCAGCCGAAGGGTATACGATGGAGGAGATTGGCGTGGTTGCGAGATCGCTTGATCCCTACACCGATGCCATCAAAAAAATATTTCAGGAAAATGCAATCCCATTTGCAACCAGCGCACAGGAACCCATTGAGAAATATCCACCGGTAAAGATCATCCAACAAATTCTTCAGTTGAAAAGAGAAGATTTTTACCGCCCCATGGTCATTGAATTGCTTGGATCACCTTACTTCAGAATGCCGTCATGCGGTCCCGGCGGACTTATCCCACGCACGGATCTCTGGGACATACTGAGCAGAAGATTGGGGATTCGTAGTGATATCTCGTGCTGGTTATCAAGGCTTGCGCAAGCAAAAAGTATGTTGCAAGAATGTACAAAGGACGATCGTGATGCGCCCCCTCATTCCCCCCCTTGCGAGGAGGGGGCTAAGGGGGATAAAGATATATCTCAAGATGATGATGAAACAGGAAGACTCGTTCCAGTTCCTGCAGTTCAAATTGAATTCTTAGAGAATATCCTGCGTCTTTTATCACACGACCTATCTTCCCTTCCAGAAAAGGCATCATGGATAGTTATGGGTCAAAAAATAACCCAATTTCTCGGGAACTATATCCACATTCCCTCCGAGGGCATGAATCCTGAGGATCAGGAAAGAGACCTCCTGATACTGGATAAAATAGGGGAATTATTGCACATGTTATGCGTCCTCGACTGTTTGGGTGAAGAGGTAACACTGGATCAATATATTGACACCTTCATAGACTCATGCCGGCAGGAAACCTTGCCCATCGGGTTGAAAAATGGCAGAGGTGTGAAGGTGCTGGATGCCATGTCGGCCCGGGGCGTCCCCTTTCGTGCCTTGTTTGTCCTGGGTCTTAATGAAAAAGTGTTCCCCCGTGCCATCTCTGAAGAACCTTTCCTGCGAGACCACGTTCGACGCAGGCTATCCGAGGTGCTGGGAAATGTTATTCCTGAGAAGCTCCGGGGTTTTGATGAAGAACGGCTGCTCTTCTCCTTCCTGTTAAACGCAGCAAGGGAACGACTCTATCTTCTTTACGAACGCTCAGACGAAGCGGGAAAGCCCCGGGTTCAATCCCATTACCTTATGGACATTCTTCAAACTTTGAAAGGAATGTTGCCGCTCACAAAGGAATCCGGGGAAAGGCCGGGATATGAAGTTTATGTTTCGCGCAGCATTAAGGAAAAACTCTGTAAACAGGAAATATCTTTGCTTACACCAAAGGAGGTCGGTATCCGGATGGCACTCGACCGAATAAACCTCGCGAAGCTTATGGATGCCTTCAACATCAATCGGGATGTCTTTGATCGCTCACAATCAGCACTGGGTTTGATTGAAGGATATAGTTCACAGTTGACATCATACGATGGGGTCATTGGTGACATGACCACGTGGTGGAATGAGGAGGCATGGCGCGGCTTTAGCCCGACCGCGTTAGAGACCTTTGGGATGTGTCCGTTCAAGTTTTTTATGGGTAAGATACTTGAACTGGAGTCCCTGGAAGAGCCTGAAAAGGCAGAGATGATAGCTGCCGTGGACATTGGCACCCTTTATCACAACATCCTCAGGGATTTTTATCATATCTTGATGGAGAAAGGATATTTTACCGCAAAAACAAAAGGACAAGACCCTCTTGAACTTCTGCAGAGTATTGTCCAGAAATATTTCGCCGGGGTAGAACAGCAGATACCGATTCCCTACCCGGTCGTCTGGGAAATCGAAAAAGAGGAGATACTCGCCCTTTTGACAAGATTCATCACATGGGACCTTGAACAGATCAGACAAACGGGCTTTGTCCCCACTTGGCTGGAAAAGGCGGTAAAGCTAAATCCGCAAAATGACTTGTTAAAGCTCATTCCGGAGCATTTCAAAGAGGGAGATACTTCAAGGATAACATTTAAGGGAAAGCTCGATCGCATCGATATGAAACAAGCCGGAGACTTAGCGAGTTATCGTGTGGTCGACTACAAATCCGGGAGATTTTTCAAGGAAGATCTCGTGAGGTCGGCTATCCGGGGACAAAAATTACAACTCCCCTTTTATATCATCATGGCAGAACACCTATTATCAGAAGAAATTAAGAAAGGGCGCATATCCAAAGGTCAACCCAGGCTGGACGAGGCCTCCTTTGTTTATGTTGCAGAGCTTACTAAAGAAAAGACGGGAGAGATATCCCCACAAATGAAGACCGTCGCCAGTGATGAATGGATGAATTGCAAGGAGCAATATTGGGAGACCCTGAGGGAATTTCTGAAAATCATTCGGGAAGGTATCTTTCCTGTTTCGCCAGGGGAAGATCGCCGGAAATGTGAATGGTGCGAATTCGCCACCACATGCCGAAGGGGCTATCAACCACTCCGATTCAGACTGGAACATGATACAAGGCTAAAAAAATATCGGGAGATAATTAATCAGAATATTAATAAGAAGTCCAGTAAAGACGAATGAGCATGCCACTCCTTCGGGTACATTTGACCACAAACTATTTCTATAGTCATCGCGAGGGCATCCGTCTGAGACAATCAATTGTATTTTGTTTGAAATAACCTTTTCAAATGGTATCATTATTCTCCATAGTTTAAGACATGGTAAAACAATTCATGAATCCTGTTTTTACATAGTTTTACTGGAGATGATTAACAAGGTATACAGGAAGTCACGATACAGTAGCACAGTAAGATATTTCTTTATTGTGCAACTTGTTTCAATAACCCTTACTGAGAATGGGGATTTTACGGCTATGCTATTGGGAGAATTAACAATTCTCTGTGGGAACGCTGACGTTCATCTATCATACGGTAATTTACCAGCTAAGTTTTAACAAGCATAGGACTATGAGTAAAGGAAAACCAGAAGTTCTTCTCGTGTGCAGCGACGGAGGTTATTATAATCTCCTTCGAATACCTAGCATTCTTAGTAAAGCGGGATGTAATGTTTCGCTGCTTACCATACGGAACAACATATTAATTGGGTCACGGTTTGTACATTGTCTTTTACCGCAGGTACCTGATATTCCTTCCCTGATACTTTCACTCAAAGCCCATCTTGATAAAAACCAAAATTACTATGCATGGGTTATTTTGGGGGACGAAGGTGTTTTGTTTGAATTAATAAAGTATAGGGGAGCAGAATGGGTTGAAGGATGGTTTCCGGTTGACATGAAGAGTGAATTGGTTGACATCATATCTACAAAAGAAGGTTTTGCAAGGGCATGCAGTGTAAGGGGTATTCCTTTTCCTGTATCATACATTTGCGATGGTGTCCATTCTGCCTATGCAATAGCTGAAAAAGCAGGATATCCGGTTATGCTTAAGACTATCAGGGGTTCTTCCGGCAGTGGTGTCAGATGCGCTCAGAATGCGCAAGAACTAATAACTGCTTATAATTCCATCAAATCACCGCCAAAATTTATTCTGCAAAACTTCATTCACGGTCTCGTAGGAGTAACGGAAATACTTATGGATCACGGTACTCCGCTCGCGTGGGTTTCCTCATATATATATCAGACAATAGACGGACGTTTCGGTCCTTCATGTGTACGACAATTCATGGTACATGCATCCATGGAAAAGATAAATTTACAATTAGGAGAGATGACGAAGTTTCATGGACTCTGTGGTTTTGATTGGATTCACAACCAGCAAGATGATTCGATTACCGTTCTCGAATTTCACGCGAGACCACCTCCCGGATTTCATCTCGGTGTAGTGTGTAATGTCAATTTCTCAGATGCAATACGGGATATGTTGCTCGGTATCAGGACGGTGAGAAAACCGATAGACCCTTCAACTACAGGCAAGCATAAAAGGGCATACATGTTTCCTCAACATGTATCACGATGTATCAAAGAACGAGATTTCAAAGACCTTATCCACTGGATACCCCGAATCAAAAGTAATTGTTATTACGATATTCTCTTAAATGACCTTAGCCTGTTGAAACGTATAATATTTCACAGTTTTTTTAGTAAATTAACAAAATTGTGCCAGTAGAGGATTACTTTTTTCCCGTGTGTTTACACACTGATTCAGGATACAAATTATGAATATTGCCATTTCCCGCCAGAACATGAAGCAGTTATATAAACAGTTGAGAAATAGATTTCGGTATAAACGGATTAAAAGCCAAAAGAGGAAAGAAATAGGATGTATCTTTGCCAATAATCCATGTCTCAAAGAATATGCACTGAATATAGATTTGAATGCGAAAATAAGATCTTTCTGGAAAAAACGTGGGCTGAGTACAGACATACGGTGGCATAAAGCCTTTATGTCTGTAAATGGAATCGAAGATCACCGTTACATACCGGAAGACATTTTTTATATATTTATTGAGCCAAGATTGAATAGAAAAGACCTGTATCATGCATATGTAGATAAAAATAATTATGATCGATTGTTTCATCGTTTTTGTACCCCCAAAACTATCCTGAGAAATATGAATGGGCAATATTACGATGAAAACTACGAAAGGATTGAACTTGGGAATGTGACTGAATATCTAAAAAAATTTGAGGGAGAGTTTATTGTAAAACCTTCCATTGACAGCAGTAGTGGGAGGAGCATTGTGAAATTACAGATTGACACTTCGGGGTTATGGTTCGATGGAAAATCAGCAACACTTGAAAATATCGAACATATTGTGCCAAAGGATTTTCTCGTACAGGAATTTTTAGCGCAGCATTCAGTTTTAAAAAATATTTATCCCCATTCTTTAAATACTTTCAGGGTAGTAACCTTGAGGGTAAATGGCGATATCCATGTATTGCAATCAATTGTGAAATTTGGCTGTGACGGCAATTATGTTGATTATAACGTATACCGTGGCGGTTTTCACTGCGGAGTAGGGTTTGATGGCAAATTAGATAAATTTGCGCTGGACAAGAATTTTAAAAAATACCCAAGTCATCCCAATACAGGGTATGTTTATGAAAATACCCTCATTCCTCAATTTTCAATGTTATTAAATTTTGCCAAAGATCTCCATCGTTATCTATTATATTATAATATGGTGTCTTGGGATTTGGGGCTTGACAGGAATGGTACGCCTGTTTTGATTGAACTAAATTTAATAAACCAGGGTATTAGCTTTCTTCAGGCTCATCATGGCCCGCTCTTTGGGGATTTTACGGAAGCTATACTGGAGGGGAATCTTAAGTGTTTCAGTGTATAATTTGATATTTATGCCTAACCCGAACGAGACGAGTCGGAAGAGATTGTCAATGAGTGTGATTCATTCTATGTTGTTTCAACAACGAAACGTTTCTAATGACTCTCTATATTTTTTTATTTGATTAAGTTCGGGTTAGTTGCTCAAAAATAGAGGTAAACATGCTGGATATTAAAAAAGTTCATGGTTGTGTGAATTGGCTTGTGAGTCTTGTATTATAAGGAAATCCAATCAGTGATAAAAATGTTTTTGCTGAAAATGTAAAAATATTATTTACAAGTATTGCGCCTTTCTCAAGCCCTTCCTTGGAAGAGGTGGCGCGAAAGCGTAGTTGCAACTAACACCAAATAAATTATAGAACATTGACAAAAATTTGTCGATGTTAAGGAGCTAAGCGCCTTCTTTTCTTATCCGGGCGGATGGTCTATGAATTTTGATTTAATCATAAAAAACGGCACAGTCATCGATGGTACGGGTATGCCAAGGCGGAATATCGATATTGCTATCAAGGATGATAGGATCGCTTGTATGGACCAATACATTCCCCAGAACGAGACGCCCGTCATTGATGCAAAAGAGATGATGGTGGCGCCTGGATTTGTTGATATCCATTCTCATAGTGATTTTTTGTGGCTTGCCCGTCCCGAAAGCGATAGCAAGATCCTTGACGGTGTAACTACGGAGATATGCGGGAATTGTGGTATGTCGGCATTTCCACTGCGTGGGAAGATATTAGAAAGGCGAACTCAGGGGTTGGCCAAATACGGCATAGCTCCCGCGTGGCAATCGGCAACGGAGTTTTATGACATCACAGAAAAAGCCAAGAGTTCTATTAACAGGGCGTTTCTCGTTGGCCATGGGAATATAAGGGCATGTACGCTTGAATATGAGAACAGGGAACCGAGCCCAACTGAATTAATCCAAATGGGCGGAGATCTAGAAGAAGCCATGGACGCCGGTGCGTTTGGTATGTCCAGTGGACTCATTTACCCGCCAGGTTGTTATGCACACCTTCACGAAATTGCTGAACTGTGCAAAGTGGTCAGAGAACACGGAGG
Organism: uncultured Candidatus Brocadia sp.; assembly: GCA_964490485.1. Classification (GTDB taxonomy): domain Bacteria; phylum Planctomycetota; class Brocadiia; order Brocadiales; family Brocadiaceae; genus Brocadia. The sequence continues at coordinate 18,875 of CAZBCT010000037.1, forward strand.
TTTTTATGCGACCCATATCCGGAATGAAGGAGATACCCTTGAAGGAGCGCTTACCGAGGCTATAGAGATATCAAAACGCTCCGGAGTCAGATTGCAAGTGTCACATCTTAAGACGTCAGGAAGTAAAAATTGGCATAAAATCAAAAATATAAAACTGATTATAGATTGTGCCCGGGATGAAGGAGTTGATATCACGTGTGATCGATATCCATACCTTGCTGCCGCTACCGATCTTGATGTCATATTGCCCCAGTGGGTGTATGAAGGTGGCGTCAAAAAGCAAATAATGCGGCTGAAAGATGTGAATACCCGCAAACTCATTGCAGAGGAAGTGTCATCGGTATACGATGATGCAGCCTGGAATGGAATCGTGATTTCGTCTGTCAATCATGGTAAAAACAAGTGGATGGAAGGGAAAAGAATTTCTGAAATTGCCGTGCTTCTCAACAAAACTCCTCTGGAATCCATTTTTGATTTGCTTGTCGAAGAAGATACGAGGGTAGATATTTTTTTATTCAGTATGTGCGAAGAAAACCTGGAGAAGATCCTGGGTTGGGACTTTGTCTTTGTCGGTTCTGACAGTGCTATGCGTGCCAATCAGGGAGTCCTGCATGATGGCAAGCCTCATCCGCGAAGCTATGGAACCTTTTCCCGTGTTTTAAGAAAGTTTTGCCGCGAAAGACCACTGATATCCGAAGAGAAGGCTATACAAAAAATGACGGGGCTGCCCGCACAAAAAGTTGGGCTGGACCGGAGGGGGTTGATAAAGGAAGGATATTTTGCAGACATAACCATTTTAAATCCCGGACGGATTACTGATAAAAGCACCTTTGCAGAACCACACCAATATTCTGAAGGCATAGAATATGTGTTAGTAAACGGAAAGATTACAGTTGCAGCAGGTAAGCATAACGGCGCTCTGCATGGGCGGATATTAAGGAAACTATAGAAATCATTTAGTGAATATGAATACCGATTTTAACGAAAAGACTGAATTTGAGGCGAAGTTTGTTTGCCCTGACGGGCTTGATTTGGAAGCGCTTCTGGCAAGAATAGACACCCTGGGTTTTCGCTCTTATAAAGAAGAGCCGTGCTTCCAGGCGGATGTATATTTCGATACTCCCCAGTACACACTGCTTCACTTCGGCGCTGCTTTGCGCATCCGGCAGAGAAGCGAGACCTACGTTGGAGCCTATAAAGTATCCAAGAAACAACAAGGGGCTATTTTTGAACGCAGGGAATTTGAATGGAGGCTTTCCGATGATGAAGCAAAGGTCTGGAATGAAGAGAAACGGGTCATAATTCCGCTAACCATTCTTCATAAACTACCTCTCGATGGGCAACCCTTGAGAAAAGTCCTGGCGGTAGAAACACGCCGTTATACAGCAATACTGAGTGGTAATGACGGATTTAAGGCAGAACTATCGCTCGACGAGGTAGTCTTTCGGGGACATAAGGGACAAAAACAATTCAGAGAAATAGAAATAGAGCTGCTACAGGGGAGACTTGAGCAACTCAAGCAGGTTACCGATGGACTTCAAAATCATTTTAACCTACAACCTGCCGTTGATTCAAAATACAAACAAGGCATGATTTTGGTAGGAAAATACGGCATCCCCTCTTAACCAGTTGCCTGAATGGAGAAGAAACACCCGCGTGTCGTTCTGACGATTATGCCGGAGCGCTTCATGCGTTTTTTTTGAATGACCGGGAAGGAAATCCAATGGAGTTGTCACGTCGAACACGCACCGACATAAAATCCCTATAAAATCAACGCCCCCAGCAGGATTCAAACCTGCAACCTTTGGCTCCGGAGGCCAACGCTCTATTCAATTGAGCTATAGGGGCTCTGTGTTGATTTTATCCAGATTTTACGTTAAAGAATGCTTTTAAATCAAGGTTTTTCGTAAATAAGAAATTTCTTTGCCAAAACACAGGGATGGTATGACATCTTTGCCCTTCTCAGACCTTCTATACCCCAATCTTCACCGGCATTGATGTAGGCTAAATTGGAAAAGTCACTGGAACAAAATTGCTGATAGATAAATTGTGGCATACCACAAAAGGTATTATTGGTTTTTTCTATAAGGACAGATGCAGTATGAGTCGCAATTGGTTCGCCCAGCGTAATACCCTCAATGCGTCCATCAATGGTAATAATTGCTCCCTGTAATCCTAATTCTTCAGAAAAAATAATTGCGCATTTAGCGGCTTCGGCTTCGTGAATAAGGCTGTACTGATAATGGGTTTCATTATGGCTTGAAAGATTCGACTCCTGAATCTTTTCCTTTTTCCATTGGTCAATCATGAGAAGTGCATCCGCAATATGCCGGGGGTAGAATTTTTCAAAAGAAGCGGTGTAATGCTTTTTAAAATAGTTTATCTCGTTTCTCTTCTTTTCGTATTTTCTGCCGGCAAGTTTTATGAGGTCGGAGGTGTTGTAGAGGTAATCAGGATAACTTTCAACAATGCGGAAGGAACTTTTGTCAAAAAGAGTGAGGAAGTCTTCGTAAACGTAATTAATGTAAGATTCAAAGCCGCGGGAATCATTCATTTCGCGCATCAGGCAAAAACATTCGTGGAGGGTATTTTGAAGGTTGTTCTTCCCTAACGGGGGGAGCATCATGCACATGCCTTTGGACGTGACTCCAAAGAGGCAAAAATTATTATGAATCAGCTTCCATAATAATTCTATTGAGCCTTTCCATATGAAATTATTTGCAAAAGAATAATCACATAAATTTACCTCTTCTTTCTTTACATAAGTGTCAAAAAACCCTTTATCTTCAACCTTTAACCGCTTTAACCCATACAGCTTGCATTTTTCTTCGATACTGATGCTACGTTGTTCTGTTACTTGCGAGAGACTCGTTTCAATGAGTTGTAAAATGGTTTCTCTCCTAATGTGGTATTACACCTGACCCACCCACACGACGGAGGTTCGAGGTCAAGCGCAAACCATTGTAGAATCGTGGCAGACATCCCCTGTAGATGTCTAAACCAAGCGTTATTGTTTTGAGTAAAGGTAATTTTCATTTTTAAATGTCTCATTTTTCTTGACAAAGTCATCCGTAATGCATAAAAACGATTTATTGGTGAAATTATACTATCCTAGGATAGATTTGCAAGTGAGAATTGCTACCGGTTGAAAAATTTTTTGTATTGGTAAAAAACCTCAGACCCGTTCTGAAATAGCCATACAATCTGATGATTATATTGTGGTGTATGATGGTAAAATACTCCCTTTGGGTATGATAACGATAGAATCACGAATCATGTAATTATCCGCATCAAGATATTCTATCTTCTTTGCGTTTTCTATGGTTACCTGTTCCCCAATATGCACATTCTTGTCGATGATAGCGCCCATAATGCGGGAATTGTCGCCAATGCCGGTGTCGGGTATTTTTTTCAACCGATTCGCCCGAATATTAGATTCCGTTTCGTAATAATCAGCGCCCATGATGATGGAGTTTTGAATCAGGGTATTTTTCCCGAGAATGCTTCGGATGCCAATTACAGAATTATGGATTTCAGCGTTATTGATCCTGCAGCCGTCCGCGATAATGGATTGTGTAATCTTGCAGTCGTTGATGATTGATCCGGGCAAAAAAAGAGGATTCGTATAGATTGGCGATTTTTCGCTGTACAAATTAAAACTCGGAGTAAGAGCGGCCAGGTTCAGGTTCGCCTCATAAAATGATTTGATGGTACCGATATCCTCCCAGTAACCGTCAAAAAAATAAGCAAATACCCGTCTTGTTTTTATTATTTCCGGGATAATATCTTTGCCAAAATCTGATTGATTGGTTTCCTTCAGGATGCCGTCCAATACCTCAAGGTTAAATATATAAATTCCCATGGATGCGAGCAGGGTGCGACCCTTGGCTCTAACACCCCGACGGTCGAAAGCGTCTGGATTGAGCGATAGAGAATCGACAAGCCTCTCGTCTTTTGGTTTTTCAAAGAAACCGATAATACGACCTTGTTCATCGATCTTTAAGATTCCCAAATTGGGTGACTCTTTTCTTTCTACGGGAATGGCTGAGATCGTTACTTCCGCGCCGTTCTTAATATGTTCCTGGATAAGATGTTCATAATTCATCCTATACAGTTGGTCGCCGGAGAGGATCAGGACAAAATCGATATTGGGTTGGTTAAAAAACCGAAGATTTTGCCGAACAGCGTCTGCAGTGCCCTGATACCAATGCATGCTTTCCATGGTTTGGGTAGCCGCCAGAATTTCAATAAAACCCCTGGAGAAGTTATCAAATTTATATGCCCTCGTTATATGTCTATGAAGAGATGCCGAGTTAAATTGTGTGAGGACGTATATTTTGTTGAGCTCTGAATTGAGACAATTACTAATCGGAATGTCAATCAGCCGGTATTTCCCCGCAAGGGGGACGGCTGGTTTCGACCTTTCTTTCGTTAATGGGTAGAGCCTTGTTCCGCGCCCGCCACCTAAGATTACCGAAATTACATTATCCATTTTCCAATCCCGCGTGTGAAGACTCTTTCATGTAAGTCCTTTAAATGTAAGTTTAGCAGAAATTCTTGCTTATGCAAGCCTTATACGGGAAATATCAATAACACGTTAAATTCCCGGAGATAACATCGGTAAAGTCACAAATAGCCCTATTCCATAAAATAAAGCATTAGAGCGAAACTCAGGAACAAGGCAAGTTTTCCTTGAAATTGCTTCCTAAATGTGCTATTTTATTCCCTGTTTTTTGTGTAACATTATGATAACTGTCTACTTAAATATGGGAATATTACCAATACCGTGAGGGTTGTTGAGGTATGAGAAACTTTTTATTAAGCCTTTTTGAACGCCTGGAAACAAGTGTTTACAAGTTCAATGGAAACGGAAACGGCAATGGAAAGCATCCTGTTCCTGACTTATCCAAGGATAACTTACGATTTGAAAGTCTTCCAATGAGGACAAATATCCATGCCTCGTCGGCAGTAAAAAATCCGTTGGACACGGGAATACTCAGGTCGCAGCGCTACCTTCTCAGAAATCAAAACCAGTCAGATGGATATTGGGTAGGAATTTTAGAAGCAGATACCACCATAACGTCAGAATATATCATGGTCATGCATTTTCTTGGAAAGATAGATCGTGAGAAACAAAAAATGGCCGCGAATCTCCTGAGGGAACATCAACTCTCTGATGGTGGCTGGAATATTTACTACGGAGGGCCAAGCGAAATCAGCGCTTCGGTAAAGGCATATTTCGCTCTAAAATTGGCGGGATATACTGCGGACGAGCCTTTCATGCAGAGGGCCAGGAAGTGTATTCTCGATAAGGGTGGCATTATGAAGGCTAACTGTTTCACCAAGATTTATCTTGCCATGTTTGGGCAGGTTGACTGGCAAGCTGTGCCCGCCGTTCCGGCTGAAATGATCCTGTTTCCACCCGGATTTTACTTTAGTATTTATGAGATGTCTTACTGGTCACGATGTATCGTGGTGCCTCTCTCCATTGCCATCGCAAAAAAACCCTATATTCCTGTTGGGGATGACCTGCTGAAAGAACTCTACGTAATACCCCGCGAAAAAGTTGTTTATCGTATTAAACGTGACCAATCAGGTTTGAGCTGGCATAATTTCTTTATTGACGCCGATAGTATTTTCAGACGCTACGAACAACACCCCATTCAATGTATTCGAAGAATTGCCCTTCGCAAGGCGGAAGAATGGATGCTGGACCATCTGGAGAAATCCGGCGGTCTTGGCGCTATTTGGCCGGCAATTGTTAATTCGATCTTTGCCATGAAGTGTCTTGGCTATCAGGACGATCATCCTGCATTCGTAAAGCAGCTTCAGGAGGTAGAAGATCTGATTGTCTATGATGGCAACAAGCTTTATTTACAGCCGTGCGTATCGCCGGTATGGGATACTGCATGGGCGATTATTGCGCTTCATGAGTCCGGGATAGCCGGCGCCGATCCTGCATTACAAAGGGCAGGACAATGGCTTCTCAGCAAGGAAGTCAGGAATTTCGGTGATTGGGCTTTAAAGTGCAAGGTAGATGAGCCGAGCGGCTGGTACTTTCAATATGCAAATGAATTTTATCCCGATACTGATGATAGCGCCGCTGTATTAATGGCGCTGCAACGGGTATCGCTGCCGGAAAAAGCCGGTAAAGATGCGTCTTTTTTACGTGCGATACGATGGATTCTGGCTATGCAATGCGATGATGGCGGATGGGGTGCCTTTGATCGCAATAACAATAAGACTATTCTAAATCATATCCCTTTTGCAGATTTTAATGCCTTGTTGGATCCCAGCACGAGTGACGTTGCCGCCAGGTGTCTGGAATTTCTCGGCCGTATCGGGTTTGGCAAATCCTCTCAGCATGCCCGAAAAGCGGTAGAATTTCTCCAGAAAGAACAGGAAAAAGACGGTTCATGGTTTGGGCGTTGGGGTGCAAACTACATTTATGGCACCTGGTCGGTACTTTCCGGACTTTTTGCGGTTGGGGAGGACATGAATCTGCCCTATATCAAAAAGGCCATTGAGTGGCTGAAAAGCGTGCAGAATTCTGACGGGGGGTGGGGAGAAACCATTCAGTCATATAATGATCCATTCCTCAAGGCAATTGGTAAAAGTACGCCTTCGCAGACGGCATGGGCTATATTGGGCTTGCTTGCCGGCGGGGAGACTAAATCAGAAGCGGTAGAAAGAGGTATAAAATTCCTCCTGGCAAAACAAAAAGAAGATGGAACGTGGGATGAAACTGAATTTACTGCGACCGGTTTCCCTAAGGTATTTTATCTGAAATACCATTTGTATCGTAACTACTTCCCGCTGATAGCATTGAGCAGATACCGCAACTCCCTTCAAAAAAAATAATCATTTGCTGCCAGAAATAGACGGCGTAACAACTTGTCGTAACCGACTTCAATGAATTTCGCCTTCTTTTGGTATGTATCTTGTCAACTATTCATTTGAAGCCGTAGAGCTGAATAATGAGCTACCTGACATTTAACTGAGCATCCTTCTCGCTTTAAAAAAGTTAGTGCCATCTTATATTCTAGCGAAGTTGCTTTTGGTTGGCTGAAGTATAAAAATATGAAGTTGTTACTTAATTATAATTACGACAGGAAAACCCCAGTATCCGCATAAGGTATTGGGGTTTTTTGTTTCAGGGGTACA
>CAZBCT010000038.1:0-25744 GCA_964490485.1 uncultured Candidatus Brocadia sp.
GAGGAGCGGTTAATATTTTTAGTATCAATTTGTGGGTAAAGGGCAGGGCATTGCCCGCCCTACAAAATGGATGGAAATTTAATATGCCAAATTATCGGAGGATACGGAGGGCTGAGGGTCACATCTTAAATGTTAAGCGTGCACAAAGGATAAAGGGGACAGGGGACAGCTATCAGGGGGCAGGATACAGGGGTCAGGGTGCAAGGGGGCAGGCTAACAACTGACAACTGACAACTGATACCTGACAACTGTAGCAAGCGTAAGGTGTATCTTACGGCTAAGAAAGGCAGAAACGGTTGAAAGAATTATGAATTCGTATCCCTGACAATGGATACATTAAATTGGTTCAAGATGGACGTTACTGTTTGATTCGGTATTTTACCCAATTTTTTTATAATCAGACTTTGATTCAAGGCAACTACCTTGCCCAGTTTAATTATAGACTTTCTGGGTAAGCCTGAAATCTTCAGCTCTGAGGAGGAAAGGAGATATTCATCTTCTGGAATCTGAGAAGGTATCTGTGAGCTGATAGCCATAACAATAACATCCTTATGGTTGTTGTTAAATTGATCAGAGGAAATTATTAAGGCTGGACGTTGTTTTGTGGTTGAAAGATCCGTAAAGGGAAAAGGGATTAATATTACATCACCTTGGTTAAATGGTGTCATAAATAGCGTCCTCTGGATTGTCCCAGAAGTCGAAAGAAGATTCGGCTACTTTCAGGAGAGATAAATCGTCTAATGAAATTTTTTGAAGAGATAATAATTTAGACAAAAGGATTTTTTGATCCTGTTGATTAAGATGCTCAATAGCATCCGTTAAGTCTTTTAAAGAAAGTTCGGTACTCATTTAATTTATCATCCAATAATGTGAAATACGTCATCATTATAGATTTACAAAGATATTGGTGTCAATGTGGAACTTAAAAATTAATTGAAAAGTGCTGAGGGTCGCGTCTTAAATGTTAAGCGTGCACGGCAAAGGATAAAGGGGACAGGGGACAGCTATCAGGGGGCAGGATACAGAGGGCAGGGTGCAGGCTAACAACTGATAACTGACATCTGTCAACAGAGGGGTACTGGACAACGTGGAGGGGAGCAGAAAACAATTTGTGATTTTTGGTTTTACCGATGGCTGAGACACATGAACAATACACGCAATATAAATTTTAAAAGTTATTAAGGAGGACTACCATGGCAAACATTGTGGGTCTTCTCCCTATCGAGTGGGTAAAAATGAGTCATTTATGAATTAGATATCAGGCAACATACAGGTCAAGATTTTGAGCCGGAGATATTCTTCGTCTCGTAAACCATAAGCTCGACGTTGAATAACTCTGATTTTATTATTCAGACCTTCGACGAATCCAAGCGAGACCTTATTTTCTGGTTTGCAGAATGCGGCAATGCCGTCGAAGTGGCGTTCAACCAGTTCTGCGAACTTTTCATACGGTTTAAGCCGTTGCCATTTTAACGAGGCTTTCCAGTTATCAAAAAACTTTCTGGCCCAGGCCTCTGACGTATAGCTCCATAACTGTCCGAACGTCTCTTTGAGGACATAGGCAGCGTTCAGTCGCTTGTTAGCAGCCAAAAGCGTCTTTAACGTCTTTCTCCCATCTTTCGTGAGATTCTCGCGATGAGAGAGAAGCGTGTATTTCTGGCCTTTAATGAACTTACGATCTTTGCCGATTAATCTGGCGTATTCGCTCTTTCTCACTTTGTCCAAGGCCTCGTTCAGATGCCTTATGACATGAAACTTATCGTAAAGGATGGCAGCCTGTGGTGCGTGCTGGCGGGTGGAGTTTTCAAAAGCCTTCCACATGTCCATAACCGCAAGCCGTATTTTCTTGGTTTTTTGTATCCCCAGCCCGTCATAGAAAAGATTCATGCTCTCTTCCGATCGGTCTTTGCCACCAAACCAAATCGCACGCTTCTTCTCTAGGTCGCTTACTACGATGCGGTAGATATGGCCTTTGCGAATAGAAATTTCATCAATACCGATTACCCTTGGACTTGGTTTCCCGGCACGACGGAGTTTCTCCCGCATGTACTGCTTTTCAAGTTCCTTGACGATCTTCCAGTCAAGGTGCAGTTCCTTGGCAACGTCTTTAATCGTCTGGGTGTTGCATCGCTTGCCGACATAAAAAGCAAAGCGCTTGGTGTAGAATGGGTTATCCGCAAGGAACATAAGCTTCTCTTGCTTTACCTTGTTGCAACCAGGACAGAAAACGCGTCGAATCTCCAGTTCGATGTACACGCGCCTATTGCCGCAAGAAAGATCACGAACTTGTCTATTCTTGCGGTCATAGAAAGTCCGGTGAACTCTGTTGCAAGTGCCACAAACTGTTTTTTTCCCTGCCGGGTGAGCTTTATCACTAAGGCGTTGGGATCACCAAATATGCCTGACACCCTGCACTGTGGTTTAAAATCAGGAAAGTGATATGCATCATACAGTGATCGTTTTTTTCTCATGCAGATTTATATCACATTTTTAGAAGCTCAAACAAGCAAAAAACACTGTCGTATAGCGGGTTCTATGAATTCTTCCCCTCATTTTTACCCACTCGATAGGGAGAAGACCCAATATTGTAAACGGCATTATTTACGATGAGTTTAATACACCAATGATCAATGTAACCGTGCAGGCTTATGATAAAGACCTCCGTTCAGCACAACTCCTGGGCGATGCAGTAACCGATGTGAACGGTTTTTATACGATCAGCTACAATACCACAAAATATGCTGCCTCCGATTACAAGACCGCCGATATTTTTATCCGTGTCTTAAATGCGAATGGCGTTTTCCTGGGAGAATCGCCGGTAAATTTTAATGTCCCCGCTGAGTTCGTACTCGATTTTAAAATCGGCAATACCCCTATCAAGGGGCTCAATGAATTTGACGCGCTGGTACAAAAAATAAGACCGCTTACGGAGCCGCAGCAAGTGGCCATCGCCGATTTGCAGGAAACAGATAAATTTAAAGACATCAGTTTTCTCGCCCATGAAACCGGTGAAGATGCCACAAAGATTGCCTTTTTACCCATCGCCTATAAAATGTCCGAGTCCATTCAACAAAAAATTGCCCCGGTTTTTTACGGCTTGTTCCGTTTGCAGTTCCCGACAACGCTGAATGCCCTTTTGCTTATAAAGAGCGACAGCATTGCGAATGGCATAAAAGCCGCCGTCAGCGAAAACATTATTTCCGCCAAATGGGGCGACCAGACCCAGATAGACTCCATAGTGCAAACATTAAACGGGCTTGCCCCGGGCGCCATTCTTTCAGGGTCGGATGATCAAAGCAAGGCCTTTAAACAGGTGATAGGAGCTGCCCTTCCCAAGCCCCAACAGCAACAGGCTTTTGTTGAGGTATATCTTGCCAACGAAAAAACACCCGAAAAATTCTGGGAAACGCTTTCCCGGCAAACCGGCTTTACCGACCCCAAAGTGATTGCCGGGATACAAACTGTTTTGAAATTAAACCTGCTTACCAATTCCGTACCGGCGCTTACCACGTTGTTATACACCGAACAAAAACAAAATCCCGCTTTAAAAGACATCCGTGGTTTTGCATCTTTTACCTACGATGATTGGCATACACGCATTACTCAATTAGTGTCAGCCGGTGACCTGAAAACATTTCCCGCCGGCATTGAAGGTAATACGCCTAAAGAAAAAACCGTGAATTATGCCACTGCAACCACGAAACTGGTTCAATTACTTTACCCTACCGATGAATTTGCAAATCGATTGAAAAAAGACACCAGCAATGCTTTTAAGGACGCAAAAACTGATTTAACAACGTTCTTTGCCAATAATATTGATTACGATTTAAAAAACAATAACATTCATAAACTATTCGACAAATCGAATTTAACAGGGATAACAAATAAACAGCGTTTGAAAACAGAACTTACGGCCATCAATCTTCTCTCCAAAATAACTGACGATTACCCGCAGGTGAGCGCATTACGGCTGGATGGTCTTGACTCGGCAACCGCTCTGGTAAATAAATACTCTCCAGCCCGGTTTTCAGCAAAATTTGCCGCTTCCATGAGTCCGGAAACAGCAGCGGCAATTTATAAAAAAGCACAGCAGATGGATAATCGCGTAACGGCACTTGCCATGAGTATAAAGATGCGCAATGATATCCCCGTTGATGTCATCAATGGCTCAAAAAATGATGCGCCGTCGGATTATGAATCCATGTTTGGCGATACCAACTGTGACTGTGAGCATTGCCAGTCGTGTATAGCCCGTCGGCTTATTTTGTCGATATCCTGCATCTGATAATGAAGTACCATTCGAATGCATACACGCAGCTCACTACCCGCCGCAGGCCCGACCTTATTTATATCCTGCTTACCTGCAAAAATACGAATACACCCCTCCCGTATATTGATTTGGTGAATGAGTTATTGGAATACGCCATTGCGCCGATCCCACCCGTTCCGCACTATCAGACGACTAATTCGGTTGAAGAGCTATTAGCTTACCCTGAGCATGTTCATACGGCAGCTTATAACCTTTTAAAAACAGCTACCTCAGCTTTTAACCTTCCCTTGAATCTGCCTTTGGAAGAAACAAGGCTTTACCTGGATAAGCTGGGCGTAAAACGTTACCGGTTGATGGAATTGTATCGTGAGAAACAGACAGATTCCCAATACGATGACGTGCCCATCGCTGCAGAATATTTACAGTTATCACAAGAGGAGTTAAAAATCGTAAACGGCACCACGCCTATGCCTGTCAACCTGGGCTATGTCACTGATTTTCTCCGGGACACGGGTTTAACCTATAGAGAAATGCTGCAATTGCTGGAATGTTATTTTATTAACCCTTTGGCAGGCGGGCAACGAAGCATTAAAATCGTTTCAACTTCTCCCGACCCCGACCAGCAGGCTACCTGCAAAATTGAATTTTTAAAACTTAAAACAACGAGCCCGCAATCCCTGAAAGTAGACCCTTTTATCAGGCTATGGAAAAAAACGGGTTGGGATATTTTCGATCTTGACCGTGCATTCACGGCATTGGGTGTTACCAATTTTACCGGGAATATGAATAAAAAACTGATAATCCCTCTTTCACACATTGCACGATTGAAAGCACAGCATAAATTAAGTGTGCGCGATAGCATTGTGTTATGGTCAAACATTGATATTGCTGTTTATTATGACCACTCGCTGGAAGGACAGCCGAAAATATCCACCCAGTACGAAAAACTCTTTCAGAATAAGCAGGTTACCAATCCGGTTGACCTGGATTTCAGAGATCCCGGGGGACTTTCCGGAACGCTTGGGGCAAAATCAGGCGTTATCACTGCTGCATTAAATCTTTCACAAAAAGATTTTGATACCCTTAATCAACCCCGTTTTGTTAATGGCAACTTAACGTTACAAAACCTGAGCACGCTTTTCCGGTATGCCATGCTAGCAAAGGCATTAAAGCTTTCTGTAGATGATTTAATAAGCGCTATCGATGTATCCGGGATCAATCCGTTCGGAAATAGGTTGCAATCCTCAGATACCTTAGCGTTTATTGATACAATCGCCTTCATTCGGTCATCCGGTTTTTCAATCCCTGAATTGAATGGTTTACTGAGAGATGAATCAGCCGTTTCGCAACCGGTCGATATAAATACCATCGCGAAAGTATTAACTGCCTTGAGAGAAGGGTTAAAGAAGATCGAACTGCTTGATCCGTTGGGAACCACCCCTGAGGAGCAGGCAAAAAATAAGCTGCAAAATCAAAATAGTTTTATTACGGATACGCTCGGCACCGCTTTTAAAACAGCATCCAAGGTTATCAATGTCTTAATCAACAACCTGGTGAAATTGGCGGCAGATAGCACGAAGCCGGCCATCACCCCCTTTATTGATGCGGCGGGGTTCATTGCAAGCGAAGGCCCGCTTTTTACCATCGATTCATCAGGTGTAATCACCTGGACGTTCCCGGAACTTTTTAACACCTATGTTTTATTAAGCCATACCTGGGATCGGATTTCCAAACTGGTCTCAAAATGGAAAATTTCAAATGATGAGTTTATTTACTTTCAAGGCAATGAGGACGCGTTAGGTATCCGTGGCATCTGGAATTTGCCTGTTCCTTCTCCAGACGGCATTTTGTTTCCTGCTTTTGAAAACCTGTCCAATATCATCCGTTTCAGAAATGCGTTAGCGTCGCCAACGACCGACTGGTTTAAGCTATTTGATTTTGCAATTCTCCATGGTGTCGATGCCAAAAAGAATTCCATTCATTCATTGGCCGGTTTAAGCAATGTAACAACCGCTGCAATGAAATTTCTTTTAGGGGCGGCCACCAATGTGAATGATACCGGAATACTGAAATTCACGTTCCCTTCTGACTACCTGAAGGGAGCAGCGCTGATAGAGGTAATTAATTGTGCAAACATGGCTGATACGTTGGGAAGCAGCGTAGACAATATTGAAAAATTGACAAAACCAACGCCTACGGATGAACAGGAAAATATAGCCACAGCGATTGCAAAAAGTATACTCAAATCGAAATATGATGTCACAACCTGGCTGAGCATTATTACCCCTCTGAGCAATCAATTGAGGCTAAAGAAGAGAGATGCCCTGACAAGCTATATATTAACTTCACCGGAAACCGGCATGGTAAAATTCAGACAGGATAATAACATTACCAATACGAATTCATTGTATGCACATTTTCTGATTGATCTGGAAATGGATGCCTGCATGATCACATCCAGGATAAAACAGGCCATCAGCAGCATGCAATTATTCGTTGACCGCTGCCTGATGAACCTGGAGGATGGACTGGATAAAAAAAGAATTGTTTTGGGCGCTGATTTTACCACCCAATGGGATACCTGGCGGAAGCGATACCGGGTATGGGAAGCCAACCGTAAAATATTTGTGTACCCCGAAAACTGGATTGATCCTGACTTACGGGATGACAAATCACCTTTCTTCAAAGAACTTGAATCAAAACTCAGGCAAAACGAAATTACGGACGAAACAGCCGAAGATGCGTTGCGTGAATACCTGGAGAAATTGGATGCGGTGTCAAACCTTGAGATAATAGGCGTTTATCCGGATACGCTGACAGGTATTGTCTATGCAATTGGAAGAACCCAAAACCCACCTCATCAATATTATCTCACGAAACAAATAAAGACTATATGGTCTGCCTGGGAAAAGATAGACGTGGATATTGACGGTGATCATGTACTGCTTGTTGTCTGGAATAACCGGTTGATGTTGTTTTGGGGAACGTTGACGGAAAAGCAGGAAGAAAGTGGCGGTAGCTCAACTATAAGTAGCACCGGTGATGGCAACATGTCGTTAAGTACGGCCCCTGCCGATAAATATTGGGAAATGAAACTCGCCTGGAGTGAGTATAAGGGTGGGAAATGGAGTGGAAAAAAAATATCAAAAAATGTTATTTCTACACATCCTACTCCTTATCTTCGTCCTAAGGCTTTTTATACCTTAACCTCATATATTGATGCCGGGAAGTTGTATATAAGATTACATATTGACGTGGAGCCACTGGCATATTATCGTATACTTATTGAAATTGGTGGTTTTGTTTTTGATGGTTGCCAAAATTCTCCTTCAATTTATCTCTCCGATACCTCCTCGGATGAGGAAGGTATACATAAACTGCATGATACTGACTTGGATGGCATGTTCATCAAGGAAAGCAGTAGCAAAGATAGTTTTTCAGTTTTTGACAGTGGAATTTATAAAAAACATACACCAACTTGTGATCATAGAGAAACAACGATATTTCCTAATACTCCCGGTAACTTTCAAATTCTGCCAAATCACCATGAGATAGAAAAGGAAAAAAACATTACCTTTTTTTATCGTAATGAACACAACAATTTCTATGTGCATGCCCTCGGTGGTTTTACCATTCCGCCCCTTAACGATGTTACGGTTCTTACCCAGGGAGTATTAATTAACAGAAAGGCAATGGGACCCTTGTCACCATCAAAGTTGCCTTTCGCGGATACCTCTGGAAAAGAACTGATCTTTGGGGGAGAATTTTCTCCCTTTCCCCCGGTTTTTATTGAAAAGCGTTATGCGTTCCAGACTTTCTATCATCCATACGTTTGTGAGTTAATAAAAACACTCAATACTTCGGGGATAGAGGGTTTGTATAAAAATACAATCCTTGACACGGACGGGGCATTCAAAGACGGGATACAAAACAGGGTAGCCAAAGCGATATTTATTCCACAGGGCGACTATGATCCAACCGCCGTTGTGCAAAAACCTTATCCGGTAGAACAGGTCGATTTTAATTATAGCAGTGTTTATTCCATTTATAACTGGGAATTGTTTTTCCATATCCCTTTGTTAATAGCAACAAGGTTGTCTCAAAATCAAAAATTTGATGAGGCGCGTAAATGGTTTCACTACATTTTTGATCCAACCAGGTCTTCCTCATCAGACACATCAGACGCATCAGGTACCAAAAGGTTTTGGATAACCAAACCTTTCAAAGAGGAAATAGAAAAGGGGATTCTTTCTATTGAAGATTTGATCAATACGGCGTCCCCTGATTTGGATCTGCAATTAAATACCTGGGAGCAAAACCCTTTTAAGCCTCATGCTGTTGCACGGTTGCGGCCTTCTGCCTATATGCGAACCACGGTGATGAAATATATTGATAACCTCATTGCCTGGGGGGATCAGCTTTTTCAACAGGACACCATTGAAACGATAAACGAAGCCACCTTGCTATATATTCTGGCTGCAAATATGCTGGGGGAAAAACCGGAGCGTGTTCCTGCGCGCGCTATTCCCGAAGAAAATTCTTTTTCAACGATACAGGGCAAGCTCGATAGGTTCAGTAATGCAAAAGTGGCAATTCAATCGTTCTTTTCATTGTCTGATTTTAGTAATGCTGATGGTTCAATCGATTCGATACCGATGCCCCTGTTTTGCATTCCCAAAAATGATATATTGCTTGGCTATTGGGATACGGTGGCTGATCGTTTGTTCAAGATCCGTCATTGCCTGAATATAGAAGGGGTCTTCCGGCAATTGCCATTGTTTGAGCCGCCGATTAACCCGGCCCTCTTGGTTAAGGCCACCGCGGCGGGCCTTGATTTAAGCAGCATCCTGAATGATATGAATGTGCCATTGCCCAACTATCGATTTTCGGTGCTGCTGCAAAAAGCCAATGAGCTCTGTAACGATGTAAAAGGGTTAGGCAATGAATTGCTGGCTGCCCTGGAAAAAAGGGATGCAGAACATCTTTCTCTGCTCCGTTCCAGCCATGAATTAAACATGCTGAACGCCGTTCGGGATATTAAGGTCTTACAGCGGGATGAGGCAAAAGAAAATCTGGATAGCCTAATGGCCTCGCAAGCAGTAATTGAAGAAAGACGGGATTACTACTCGAGTAGGCCGTATAAAAATTCTTCTGAGGATTTGTATTTTTCTTTTACAAACCGTGCTTCTCAGCTACAGCAAATTATTGCGGCAAATAATTTGCTGGCAAGTTTTAGATATCTAATTCCTGTTTTTAAACTTGGAGGACCATTTACAGCAGGAACAGAAGGCGGCGGCCTGACATTGGGAAATGCCGCACAGGCGGCTATTGAAGCATCTGAATCAGGGGCAAATTTATTAAGACTATACGGTGAAATGGCTAATGTCACAGGAGGTTATAAACGTAGGCAAGACGACTGGAAGTTTCAAGCAAAAAGTGCAATATTAGAACTTAAGCAAGTCGAAAAACAAATAGCCGCGGCCGAAATACGTTTAGCAATTGCGGAAAAGGACCTGGAGAATCATGACCTGCAAAGGGAACAATCGAAGGAAGTGGATGATTTCCTGAAGAGCAAATTCACCAATGAGGAACTGTACAATTACATGGTTCAACAGATTTCTTCGGTATATTTTCAGAGTTACCAGCTGGCATATAACATGGCAAAGAAGGCACAGAAATGTTTTGAGCATGAGCTTGGCATTGAGAATGCTTCTTTTATTCAATTCGGTTATTGGGACAGCCTGAAAAAAGGACTGCTGGCCGGCGAAAAACTGCTGAATGATTTAAGAAGGATGGAAGCGGAATATTTAAATCGGAATAGGCGTGAGTTTGAAATCACCAAACATATCTCGCTTGCTCAAATGGCGCCCTTAAGTTTAATAACTTTAAAAGAAACAGGCAAATGTGACATCTCTCTGCCCGAATGGTTGTTCGACATGGATTATCCCGGTCATTTTATGCGCCGTATTAAAAATGTTTCCATCAGCATTCCCTGCGTTGTGGGTCCATACACAGGAGTTAATTGTACCCTTTCTCTATCAAGCAGCGAAATCAGAATGGATGCAACATTATTAGACGGCACCACCTATGTAAAGCAGCCCGATGATGTACGTTTCAAGACCATGTTTGGAGTAATTTCTTCCATTGCCACCAGCAATGCACAAAATGACAGTGGCATGTTCGGGTTGAATTTTAATGACGAACGTTATCTGCCGTTTGAAGGAGCCGGGGTCATAAGCACATGGAAAATCAATATGCCGATTGAAAACAATTACTTTGATTTTGCTTCCCTGTCGGATGTGATTTTACATATTAGCTATACGTCTAGGAACGGAGGGGAGCTGTTTGCTATTGAAGCGAACAAAGCTTTACAAGCTGAATTGCCAAATCAAACTGCCCGCTTGTTTAGCCTCAAACACGAGTTTCCAACCGAGTGGTATAAATTCCTGAATCCGGAAGGCGGAAACGAGCAGGAACTTGTTGTTACCCTTAAACCGGAGCATTTTCCATTTTTTGTACGCGGAAAATTAAGTACGCTGTTGATAAAGGAAATGTATCTGTTTGTTGAGAGTACTGTGGCAGGGAATTTTACTTCAAACATTAAAGTCACAAATGCTGCTGTCTTGAATGGATTGTCTGTTGATAGAAAAGGAGAAGAGCAGTTTAACAATGTCCATCATTTATTTAAAGATTTTGCTGCCGGAACGCAACCAAACTCTCTCGGAGAAATAAGGGTGAAAATAAAAGTTAGCACAGCAGCAGATTTTAAATCACTTACAAGTGACCAAATTGACAACATGTTTATGCTTTTCCAATTGGTAAGTTAAGGCAGTGAGGAGAGAGATACACCATCTTAAAGATTACGTTTAATGGTAGGCTATCGATGGTAATGAATGTCTGGATAAGGAAATATATGTTACGGCCTGTGGCGCACTGCAGGAGCGGGTGTTTGTTTTGTTAAAAGATACAAGATACAAGATTCAAGATGAAAGATGCGCGATGGAAGAGGAGTCAGGAGTCAGGAGTCAGGAGTCGGAAGGAACGGGGAAACTTATCGTAAGCGCATAAGGAAGTTTGTCATTGCGAGGGTGCTGGCCCGAAGCAATCGTTCGGCTGAGCTCACGACGAAGTCTCTATGGTGGGATTGCTTCCCCTTCGCTTTGCTCTGGGCTTTGGCTCACCGCTCGCAATGGCGGATTCATGGCAACTTATTTATGACGTTTACTCTATGGTAATATTGAGTTTCACTGGGCCTTCGGCAACTTATACGTACACCTTTTTTACGACAAAATTCCACCCCCTTACCCCCTGCCAGCGGGGGACATTTATTGTCCCCTCCGTGAGGGGGATTAAGTGGGAGGAACTTTGGTTTGAAATTCCTATACATTAAATTAGGATTCTTCGCTCCGCTCAGAATGACAATCGGAGTCATTCTGAGGGAGTGAAGCGACCGAAGAATCTTGGTTTGAAATTCCTTACTATTTAAACTATACCTCAATGGGCGGTTATTATGGAAATTGTGAATTTTTGGATCAGGCATTTTATGCTCAGGCCGGTGGCACGATGCCGCAGCGGTTGCTGAATGGTCAAACAATGGGATGGGACAATTGATCTTGCTGTCAATGGTTACGGTAGGAGGGTTTGTGTAATTTGATTTGCTACAAACTGGGAGTAACGCCTCATAGAAACCAAAATCAGTTTCCATCCATATAAAGCGTTTTTTTGGTGAGTATTTTCAAAGTATTGTTTTACCAGTTCTGCAACCTCATTCTCGTTACTGTCAAATACACCGTCTGCACTCCAGACAACAAGACCAGTATCAGTAGAGATCATACCTACTTTAACACCAAGTACTATAGGCTCATAAGGACGATAATGGGTTATCGTTCCAAATATGATCGCATCAGCGTCATATCCTCTTTTTAAGGACAAAACCGTGTCTAAATCAACAGATCCTCTGGTCCATATCCCCTGGTAACGGTTAAGGGTTGCTACGTTTTCCTCAGGTAGCACAACTTCGAAAATCCCAGTCTTCCTCAATTCCACCGCAAATGCCTCCGTCACCTCGGCTACCACTGCATCGCGGTCTACGTCATGTTCAAAAGGTAAAAGCAGTACACGATGGATTTGCATTCTTTTAAATTCATCAGTTTTGTTATAATTAATAGACAAAGAATAGTGTGGCGGGACACTAGAACAGCCTGTGGCCGCGGATAGACATCCAACAAAAATATAGAAGAGATATTTCATGAAAAACCTTGTGCCATCTAAATTATTATTGCTGTAACACTTTAGTCTTTTGAAGAAAAGATTCAATCTGTTTTTGGTTTTACGGTACGGACAAAGTGTTTGGTGGTTTCAAACACACCCCCGGCCCCTCTTTTTAGAGGGGAGAGCAGGAGTCCCCTCTAAAAAGAGGGGATTTAGGGGTGTGTTTCTCATGGTATATGCCTTGTCCATCGATGATGGTTAAAGCCTTATTTTATTGAAATTTTTCAAAAAACTAAATTGTTACTTATTGCTTACTATATGATTTTTGTTTTTTTCTTTCCACGAGTTGTTTTATCTTCAGGCCAATAAGTTCCTGCTTTGCCTTTGTTGCCTCGATCTGTGCCTTTGTTAATTCTGATTTTAATTCCCTGATCTTTTTTTCGTACGGTGCCTGACTTTCCTCAAGCTTTTTACATGTTCTTTCATTTTCCATAATAAGTTGCTGAGTAATCTCTACCTGTTTTTTGAATTCTTCCAGTTCTGATTCGAGTGATATTTTTATTGTCTTTTCATTTTCCAACTCTTTTTCAAGTGATGCATTTGTTCCAAGCGATGATGCGAAGTCTTTTCTTATTTGATCGAATTGTTCAAGTAAAGATGTATTTTTATTTTCTTCTCCCGTATCAATAGTTACTGTCTGTCCGCTTGATAAATAACCACTGCTCTTTAAAGATGATGCGTTTTCCTTAGCAGAAGAATTTGTAACACCAGAATTATTTTTTTTCAGCATAAAGGACTCGCATCCTAAAGACGTTAAAGTCAATAAACATAGAGCAATGAAAGATACCATTTTTCTCATCCTCTCAACCCCGAAACGTCTAAAATTGCAACTTTTCGTGCGAGCATTATCTTGGAATTCATTCATGCGCATGGTTACTATTTTAAGCTTAATACTCTCTCAGTAAACAACTTAATTATTAATATTAATTTCAGGATGTTTTTACGTTCACTTAGGGATATTCGCAAATAAAATACCGTTTAACAATTAAATCAAAACCAATGCTTACACCATCAGTGAGTCTTTAAAAGAACGTGTGACCTCTAAAATATTCTCACTGCCAATAATTGCAGAACAGATGGCAACACGGCTCCCCCCTGCATGTAATACTTCCTGAATATTGCCGAGGTTGATTCCACCGATAGCAATAAACGGAATGGTAATTTCCTTTTTTACCTGTTTAACATAATCCAAACCTACGGCAGGTTCATAGCCTTTTGTCGTACTGGGAAAAACCGGGCCAACGCCAATATAATCCGCCCCTGATTGTTGTGCCCTCCGTGCCTGATATATATTGTGAGTTGAAACACCAATTATCTTGTCATAGCCAAGAATTTTACGTGCGACATTGAGTTCTATATCCGATTGTCCAATATGTAATCCGTCTGCATCAACTTTTTTTGCAATTTCCGCACGGTCATTTACAATGAAGATCGTTTTTGATTGTGCGGTTACTCTTCTAAACTCATGAGCTAAGATAAGGAATTCTCTGTCAGACATCGTTTTTTCCCGTAACTGTATAGCATCTGCGCCACCCTCGATAACATCTTGCAGTACTTCTGGTAATGGCTTTTTAACAAGATGAGAGCTGATGATAACATACAACTTTACGTCTGAAAAAGTTTTTAAAAAAACGTTTTCCAAATTGTTTCCCCTCTATCTGTTCCAGGATAAATCTATTGACACTCTTTCAGGGTTTGATATAATCTGGTGCGTTATAGTTTTTCCTGAAAAACTTTCTATATTATCAAGTATTTTACCTCCCCTTTTGTTATCTCCTTATTAAAGGGATTGAGGATGCTCAATTTGGCTGCGGCTTGGCTGCTATAGGTATTTCTCCTGCCAACACAAGTTCTTCAACAAACCGATATGAATCTTCGTACACAAAAAAGCTATTGTAATTTTTCACGGGTGTGAAAACAAGTCTTGTTCCTAAACAGTGAATAATATTAAGTATGCCTTTCTAAAAAAAGAAAAATAGGTCTTAAGGAAATGCCTGACATAAAAGAACATTGTGGGTTATTTGGAGTTTATGGATGCGACGATGCTGCAGAGAGGGTTTACTACGGTTTGTATTCTTTACAACATCGTGGGGAAGAAAGTGCAGGGATCGCTTCAACGGACGGCAAAGACATTCTTTGTCATAAAGGGATGGGATTGGTAAACGATGCCATAAAACGACAAATGCTTCAAACTTTAAAAAATCCTGTTGCCATTGGACATGTTCGATATTCTACCATTGGTTCCAGCAATATTGGAAATGCGCAACCCATGGTAGTGGATTATTATAAAGGGAAAGTCGCCGTTGCTCATAACGGGCAGTTGACCAACGCAAAAAGACTGCGCGAAGAATTTGAAGCCAATGGTTCAATTTTCCATACCACCTCTGACACAGAAGTAATTGTTCACCTTATGGCAAAACCCCTGTATATGATGCAAAACAATTTGTCTCTCCTGCTGCAACAACTACGCGGCTCATTTTCCCTGCTGTTTTTGACTCCTGAAAAAATGGTGGGAGTGCGCGATCCGCATGGTTTTAGACCCTTAGCGCTCGGGAAATTGAACGCGGGTTATGTCCTGGCTTCCGAAACCTGCGCTATGGACCAAGTGGGCGCTGAATATGTTCGTGATATTAATCCGGGCGAGGCAGTTTACATAAGCAAGGAAGGAATCCGGAGTGAGTATTATTGCCCCCAAAAATATATCAAACCTGCCTTTTGTGTATTTGAACTGGTGTACTTTTCAAGACCCGATAGTAAAATTTATGGTGAAAGCGTGCATCTGTTTCGCAAAAAATTAGGAGCAAAACTCGCCGAGGAATCACCCGTGGAAGCCGATGTCGTAATCTCTGTCCCCGAGGGCGGAAACTCTGCGGCAATAGGGTATTCTCATGCGTCAGGGATACCTTTTGATCGGGGATTTATCCGCAATCATTATGTAGGCAGGACGTTTATTTTACCTGAGCAGGACCGGCGGCATCGTATTGTTGAGCTTAAGCTCAATGCCTTAAAAGAGACCGTGGAAGGGAAGCGGGTGATTGTGATCGATGATTCGATTGTAAGAGGAACGACATCGAAGTCGCGGTTTGGTTTGTTACGAAAAGCAGGAGCGAAAGAGATCCATGTTAGGATAAGTTGTCCCCCCCATCGTTATCCCTGCTATTATGGAATCGACTTCCAGCAAAAAGGTGAACTTATTGCTGCTCATCACACAGTTGAGGAAATCCGGCAATTTTTACATGTCGAAAGCCTAAGTTATCTCAGCGTAAATGGCATGATGAGCTGCACAACACAACCCCGGCAACACTTCTGTAACGCCTGTTTTACCGCTAATTATCCAACCCCTATCGACGAAGAAACAAAGAAACTCACAGAAAAAGATAGCAAGAGCTGAGAAAATATCCCGATATATGGCAATTTCATACTTGTGCTAGACGGATTGATGCTTACAAACCCCCTGTACCTCATAAAAGGTATCGTCGGTAGAACCTTTTATACTATTCCTCAGCGACCTGAACGTATCCAGATAGAGATTACAAACCGCTGTAACTATACATGTGGTATGTGCCCCCGCGAATCTTTCAGTTTATCTGAAAGAGATATTTCCCTTGATCTTTTTAAAAAAATTATCGATTGGATTGGATCCCGCTATAATATCACCCTTACCGGATGGGGAGAACCACTCTTACATCCGGAACTCATGAATATGATTCTCTATACAAGAAGCAAGGGACACCATGTCGGCGTGACAACGAACGGTTTGTTGTTGTCTCCATTTATTGAAAAGTTTATAGATACCTTAGATAAACTAACTGTTTCCTTAGACAGTATTAAGGAAGGTCATGAGGTCACAGATGGACATCCTTCCAATAAAGTTGTTCAAAAAAATATTGAAACCCTCATTAATTATCGAGAAAATAGGAGAAAACCCGTTGTAACCATTCAAATAACCATGCACAACAAACTGCAATGCCTGGACACCTTGAAATTTGCCGGAACGGTGGGTGTAGATCGCGTTTATTTAGTGCGTCTGAACAATCCGCTCGGGAATAGCAGCTTTAAGAGGCCGGATTTGAAAGAGGAATTGGAAATTTATAAAGAGGCCGGGGAAATAGCCAGAAAGTATGGCTTCCAAGTCGATAACAACTATACGGCATTTGATAACCGGCTACTTCGGTTTTTCTATAAACAACTACGCCCTGTCATGTACCGGTTTGATAAATACTGTCCGAAACCCTATGATTATCTGTACATTAACATTGATGGCAAGGCTACCCCCTGCTGTGATCTTCCCCGTTATGAAGTGGGGGATCTAATAAAGCAAGGCATGGATGAAATCTGGCACGGTGAGAATATGCAATATTTCCGTGAGCATCAGAATGAGATATGCGGCAATTGCGATACCTTAAGACTGAAACACATGCAGTAAGAAATCATTTATCACTTTATTACTTTCTAAATCTAAAGGAGATGACATGACAGTACAAAAAGCTACGAATATCAAATGGCATCATGGTAAGATCACGAAAGAGGACAGGACAAAACTGATGAAACAAAAAGGAGTAACTATATGGTTAACAGGCCTGTCAGGTTCAGGAAAATCAACCATTGCCGTCGAGCTCGAGCACGCCCTTCTCGAGAACAAGCATCAGGCATATATACTCGATGGAGACAATATACGACACGGGCTGAATAAAAATCTAGGTTTCTCACCTGATGACCGGACAGAGAATATTCGCCGTATCGGTGAGGTTGCGAAGCTGTTTACTGATGCAAATATCATAACGATAACGGCATTTATATCGCCCTATAGACAAGACCGGGATAACGTCAGGAAACTACTCAAAGAAGGGGAGTTCATTGAAGTCTATATAAAATGCCCTCTTGACGTTTGTGAACAGCGTGATACGAAAGGGCTTTACAAAAAAGCGCGTGCCGGCGAGGTCAAAGAATTTACCGGTATATCAGCGCCGTATGAAGAACCTTTGAATCCTGAGTTAACGATCGATACCTCAAAGATGACCGTTGATGAATCAACGCGGGCGATATTAAATTATCTCGAAGCTAAAGGGTATGCAAAGTTTTAAGTACCCAAGATTGATTGCTGGCGGCACGTCAGTTTTTATTACCGGTAATCCTTGCAACAAGAGAAAAAGAAGTCAGTATCTCTGGCATCATAGCGGTACTGACTTCTCTTATGTTTCGTTGAGTCCTCTCAGCAAAACAATCCTCTGGAAGAGAAACGACTAAAAATCCTTTATAACACTGAACCAGACGCGCTCATCAAACTCTTCTGAGCCATTTAAGGGCAATTCATATCCAGCCAGGACATAGAGTTCATGGCTAAGATCAAATCGCACTCCGGGCAGGAGATCAGTAAAATATTGCTTTTCTTCATCCAACCCAAACCCTCTGTGCCCGTTTATTTCAAGAAAAGGCGTGATACCATGAAAAACATGATTTTCAGGTATGGTAAAAGTCTTTGAAACCGCCGCGCCGTAAAGAAATTCCATATCGGCGTCGTCTTTGTCATTTCCGCCCGTGGGGACATCTACACCCAAAAAAGTATGGAGGCTTATGCGGTGTCCCAGGTCTATCCAGCAGGCAAGTTGCTGCCCAAGAGCCGTTATTTCCTCACCTAATCCTCGATCCGCATCGCCTGTGGGTATATTGATAACGGAGCCTGTGGACAATGATACCGTATTGTTCTCAAAGAGCATGGCTCGCAGGGCAAGCCTTGTATCGCCAAACCCAACGTTATCGCTATCTTCGGCGGTATTAACATGAAGCACCGCCGATTCGATATCGACCTTAAGACGGAGTGTAAGAGGCAGTTCTAAAGCAAATGCAAATTCATTGACGTCTGCTTCGCCATGATGTTCGTCATCTATATAAATATAGTTGAACCGGACTTCTCTCTGAAAAAATGCCGGCGTAATGCGTAAAAGCGGCACTCGAGGCGCGTGGTCTTTGGTTTTTTCATAGTGTTGCCAGGGTGTGAGCCATCCTTCAAAGAAATTTGAAAATCCAAGATCTCTTCTTATACCATGATGTTCTGCCTGGGTTTTTGCAACTTCGCCTGATGCATTGCCTTCCCGTACACTTTCTTCATGTGAATAACCGTAAGTAGTTTTTGCAGTAAACAGCCCTGTAAAACATATCAAAATTGCAATATAACGAAGCATTTTCTCCCCTTCTTTAAACTGAAACTTTATCGTAATAACGGCTCGTGACTTTGTATTATGGTAACACTTTAGTTTTTTGAAAAAGTAGGGGCGAAGCATTTGCCACTTGGGTATGAACACATCTATGCCAATTATAGCAAATGCTTCGCCCCTACCCTTTCTATTATTGGAATTTTTCAAAAAACTAAATTGTTACGTATTATGAAATATTTCTCGATCATGCATGCTTTCGCATTAAAATCATATTTAAAGCCTTTTCCCAAAATCGCGACCGTAGGACTGACAGGCCCTCAAGCCTTCTGTCGTATCTACCTCGCTCTCCTTCAGGACAAGGGCGCCCAGATTGGTCATTTTCATCTTATAAACGAACTCCATCGTATCAAAAATTATTTTTGGCGCTTCCCCGCTATGGGTATGCGGGCCGAAGGCACCGCCAAGTTTCCCTTCTAACTTTGCCCTCTGTGCCAGAAAAAGGAATGTCTTGAAGTTTTCTGTCATATCCTTATGATATGTTGGACAACCAAAGAGGTAACCATCAAAGCCCTGCAAATCTTTCTCAGTTTTAATCTCCGATATTTTTTTTATTTCAACGTCATTTCCACTAAAACGAACACCTTCGGCAAGATATTCTGCCATTTTTTCTGTCTTGCCGGTGCGGCTAAAATAGCCAATGAGCACCTTTTTCATTACCTTAATCTCCTCACTTTCATGTTATGTTTGAATTCATTTCTTCCCATGTGATGCCGTAAGGGACACCAGCAGGGGTATAACCTGCAATATAAGCAAATGTCTCATTTGAATATGTATCAAATGCATCCATAGCTTGATCTTCCTTCTTACGCTTCCGTGCCTTGGTATGATTATCCAGGAACTGTTTTAATTTTGCAACATAAGAAGGATCAAGATTAACACCCAACATCTGTAATTCTGTGATCGCACAGAGCCAATCTACTCCAAAATGGTTCCTATATCCTTTTACCAGATTCTTTCCAGGGTATTTGGGAATCCAGTGCCTGTCAGATTGAAGTCTCCTCGCCCTGTTCATACACTTATGCCGTGGGGAAAATGCCTTCTTTTTTTCTTCCTTGCCATATTAATTATCCGAAATTTATCGATTCAATCGATTCAATCCATTCACTTATTCCCCGTTTTCCTGCAACACCACATGAGTACCACCACATTTCCTGCAACGATAATCACTTGGCTCAATCTCACCACGTTCATACATGGTTGCCAACTCCATGGCATGTTCTTCCGTATTGGCGCATGCAACAATCGAATCCAGTTCCGTGTAATCGTTAGAACAATGAAAGGGATGTATCTCGCCATCTATAATTACATACAGATTCTTGCCCATATATCGTCCTCCTTTTCTTTAATTGAGAAAAACAATTATTATAGTGAACAACAAAAGAAAGTGGTCATTGCGAGGGCGATAGCCCGAAGCAATCTCTGCTATGACTGTCATTCCGAGCAAAGCGAGGAATCTCATGGGTTTGCTTCGCTTGGGCTCGCAATTTCGGCTTCGCTCTGCTCGCAATGACATTTCCCTGTATACTTGTTTAAGACGTTCACTATAGTTGCTATCTTATCTTTCATGCAAGCATGTTGTAAAATATTAATGCCTTACTATAAACCAATATTCCAAAACTAACAACACAAATTGTTTTGCATCACCTGAGATTACCTTTCTCATCTGAATGAGATTGTAAATGAGCAAAAATATGGTATAGTAAAAAATGTTTTTAAGAAAGACATTAACAATGTTGATAATAACAAGGAGGTGAAGAAAATGGAAAAGTATAAATGCAATGTTTGTGGTTATATCTACAATCCTGCCAAAGGCGATCCCTCTCATGGCGTAGATCCGGGCACGAATTTTAAGAATTTGTCGGACGATTGGTCCTGTCCTGTATGCGGAGTATCAAAAGAAGATTTTGAGGTGTTTTAACACATGACACAGGTGGAGCAACTCGCTGCGTTTGTCGGACGAACGTCGTATGACGATCTTTCTGATGCGGTTCGCAGTCAGCTCAAAATCCGGGTGCTTGATGCCCTTGGTTGTGCCATCGGCGCTATTGATGGAGAACCAATTCAATTGATCAGAACGCTGATTGATGATTTCGGCGGCGCCGAACGCTGTACCATGATTGGAGGAGGTCGAACATCACCAGATCGTGCAGCGTTCTATAACAGTGCATTAGTGCGCTATCTGGATTTTAATGACAGCTACCTCGCAAAAGGCGAAACGTGCCACCCCAGTGATAATCTTGGTGCTATACTTGCCGCTGCCGAGTATGCAAACCAAAGTGGACGGGAATTCCTAACCGCCCTTGCGATCGCCTATCAGGTGCAGTGCCGCTTGAGCGACGTTGCTCCGGTACGTGCCAAGGGCTTTGACCATACCACGCAGGGAGCTTACGCAGTAACGGCTGGCGTATCCAGAGCGTTGGGGTTAGATGAGAACAAAACCGCCAACGCACTTGCCATCAGCGGAACGGCCTTTAATGCATTAAGGGTAACCAGGACCGGTGCATTGTCCCATTGGAAAGGGCTGGCCTACCCAAACACCGCTTTTGGCTGCACGCATGCAACTTTTCTGGCCATGCGAGGCATTACTGGCCCATTGGAGGTCTTTGAGGGAAATAAGGGTTTTATGGATACCATTGCCGGGCAATTTAAGATTGATTGGTCTCAAGAAGATTTAGGGCTGGTGACGAGCACGATACTGAAGAAGTATAATGCCGAGATTCATTCCCAGTCAGCCATCGAAGGCATCCTGGAACTAAAGCGAGAGTACGGTTTTACTGCCGCTGAGGTAACACGGATTGAAATAGAAATTTTTGACGTGGCATATCACATCATCGGTGGCGGTGTGGAAGGTGACAAGACCATTGTCAGAACAAAGGAGGAGGCCGACCATAGTCTCCCTTATCTGATTGCAGTTGCAATACTGGATGACCGTGTCATGCCCGAGCAGTACAAACCGGACCGCATCTGGCGTCACGATGTTCAAGAATTGCTCAAAAAAATCCTGGTGAGGCCATCAGAAGCTTATAGTTTGCGGTTCCCAGACGAAATGCCGTGCCGAATCATCGTCTCGCTCTCTGGCAGCCGAGTGCTAATCAAAGAAAAACAAGACTACGAGGGCTTTCATACCAATCCGATGCAATGGGAAACCATAGTCCAGAAATTCGAGAGACTCAGCGGACCATACACAGATGCATCCCTGCGCCGCAAAATTGTAGATGCGGTCGCTGATATGGAGTCAATACAGATTTCATATCTACTGGGATTGCTGGCAAAAGTTCAGATTCCGGCAACTTGATGTTTAAGAATTTCGTAACAATTTAGTTTTTTGAAAAAGTAGGGGCGAAGCATTTGCTGGCTTGTGTATGAACGCACGTATACCAGCGATAGCAAACGCTTCGCCCCTGCACTGCACGGTAAATATCACCATTATTTGGATTTTTCAAAAAACTAAACTGTTACAGAATTTCAAAAAAACAGCTTAAGGAGGATCAAACATGGCTCAAGCGAAAACCCACACCACAGAACGAGCGTTTTCCTTTCTAAAAGTTAATGAGCGCCAACCAAAGCCTCGTACGCAGGGCGTTACGGAGATCCGTGGCCCTTATTATACACCGATGGGCAGACATTATTTGCAAGACATTCTGGAAACTATGGGCGCTTATGTGGACACGCTCAAGTTTGCTGGTGGTTCCTTCAGCCTCATGCCGCGGCAGATAGTCAAGGAACTTATTGATATCTGCCATGCGCATAACGTTCGTGTCTCCACGGGCGGCTTTATAGAATACGTACTTACCCAGGGAGTCGAAACAGTAAACCGTTACCTTCTTGAATGCAAGGAGATCGGCTTCGATATCGTAGAGATTTCAAGTGGCTTTATCACCATACCAACGGAAGACCTTGTGCGCCTCGTTGAGAAGGTACAAAAGGCTGGATTGATTGCAAAGCCGGAAGTCGGCATTCAATTCGGATCTGGCGGTGCAAGCGCCGTTGCAGAACTGGAGGCAGAAGGGACGCGCGATCCGGAATGTGCGATTTTACAGGCAAAGCGCTTTTTGGAGGCCGGTGCGCATATGATTATGATCGAGTCAGAAGGGATTACCGAAAATGTAAAGACGTGGCGGACTGATGTCGTAGCCAGGATTATCAATACATTGGGGCTGGAAAAAGCGATGTTTGAAGCGTCCGATCCAGACGTCTTTTCGTGGTATATCAAAAATTATGGGCCTGAGATTAATCTCTTTGTTGACCACAGCCAGATTGTTCAGCTTGAATCTCTGAGGTCAGGTATCTGGGGAACAAAAAGCCTTTGGGGTCGTGTTCTCACATACAAGAGTTAAGAGACAGAGGAGGTGATAATCAAAAATATCAATTATAGCGAATTTGAAGGAACCAGAAACAAAGTTCACTGCCATTAACAATGGCTATTGTTATGTTGTAATCGGCCAACTTATTTCTTCCAGTAAACATTGATAGTTGATTATAAAACAACTTGTTTTCTTAAAACTCAGGTAAAAGGAGAAACAGACAACATGAAGCAAAAGAGAACTATACTATTTAATGCCTGTGCCCTATTTGCAACCATGATGTTCATCAGTTCCAACGTCTATGCCAACGAGAATGAAAAGGAGTCTGGATGGAATATCGGTGTTGGCGGCAAAAAAACGGTGTACGTCGCCCACTGGACACATACCCCGGAAAACTGCCCTGGCAGGAGCGATGAGGGAGCAATGATGCTGAGTAAGTTCTGGGAGGGAAGAAAAATGGCCGAGAAGAAGGGTGTAACAATACTGGGAGCTTATGCCACAGTTACAGAACATGATTTTTTTATTATTCTGGAAGCAAATGATTATAATACCGTAGTAGAATTTTTTCGCCCACTGCTGCCCAGCCAAACAGGAAAAATTGTACCCGTTCTCACTATGGATGAATGCCTGCAGGTGGTGTCTCAATAAAAAAAGAAAAGACCATTCAATATGGTCTTGAATATCTAAAAAGGGTGAGAGAAGAGCGACAACCACTTACAACGGAAGAATGTCGCTTCTGTCACACGCAATTTGTGTGGCAATAAAGGAGGTGATGAGGTATGAGCAAGTGAAATAAAAACAAACCCTTTTATAAAATAGAGAGGAGGTGAGAAATATGTGTCAAGCTTGCGGATGTACGCCATGTAAGACATGTGGCAAGCCTATTGAGAAAGGCGTTTGCAGCGGATGTAGCAAAGAATCTAGTAGTTGTACTTGTAAGAGGAAAGCATAACTCTGGCGAAAAAAAGATAGATCACTATCGATAGTCAAAAAGAATGAAACCGGAGCATATTGCTAAAGGGAGGCATGTAATAGTTTGCACCGATCTATTGTAAAACAGTAAAATAAGTCTGTACTTAAGCTTCTTTCTCAGAGGAAACGAGAACTTAGGTGCCAAATGTTATAAACTATTATATGCTTCCCTTGGTAATCCTTGTAATGGTGGTTCATCAATTGTTCATGACGGATAAACAACCCTTTGGGTGATCCACATTCGTTCGGTCGTGTTAATGAACTGTTGGATCATATTAGTGCGAGATTAAGGAATATCAGGCATGCTCGTTTTAATAAAGGCGACTTCATTGTAATGATGTTTTCAAATGGATACCCTGGTTATTATGCCTGCTTGAGACCAACTCCCAGGAACTTGTTAATTTCATTCTAAAAGCGGAAAGGATACTCTATGAAAGTAGCTGTCTACGATACCTATGTAGTAAAGAAAAATGGAACGACAATGCATTTTGATATTATCGTCCCAAATGATCAGTCCCATGAAAATGTCCTTCAATATGGTCACGAATATCTCAAAAGAGTGGGACAAGAGGGACAACCACTCACAACGAAAGAATGTCGCTTCTGTCATATGGAAGAGGCATCCGCAGATGTTGAAAAGGCCATTAAAGAGAGCGGTTATTACATTTACGAAATGGAAGGATGTAATTGAGAAACACCCCATCCGATTTTAATGGGAGGCTAACATGGAATTCAAAAAGTTGACAGATACTATTACAATACCCGTTATAGGTCTTGGGACATGGACTATTGGCGGAGGGGATGAAGCAGATACCACGTATGATAAAGAAGATATTTCTGCAATAAAAACTGCAATCAAACTTGGAATAACACATATTGATGTTGCTGAAGCGTATGCCCAGGGCCATACCGAAGAACTGGTTGGAAGGGCAATCGATGGTTTTGATAGAAAAAGTCTCTTTATCACTTCGAAGGTTTCACCGGAGCATTTAAGCTATGAAGATCTCATTGTTTCTGCAAAAGGAAGTCTGAGAAGATTAAATACGGATTATATTGATTTATATCTGATTCATGCGCCGAATCCGGACATCCCCATACAGGAAACCATGAAGGCAATGGATTCTTTAGTTGAACAGAAACTGATTCGGTGCATGGGGGTAAGCAATTTTTCGGTTGAACAAATAAAGGAAGCTCAGAAATATACCAAAAATAAAATTGTTGCTAATGAAATTGAATACAACCTGCTCGTGAGAGACAAAGGTAGAGTTACAGAAAATATGGAATCTAAAACAATTCCCTATTGCCAGGAAAATAATATTCTCGTTATCGCATGGAGACCTCTTGCGAAGGGTGAACTCGCAAGACCCGGTTTCAGAATTTTAGATGAATTAGCTAAAAAATATAGCAAGACGCAGTCTCAAATTGCGATAAATTGGTTAATTTCTAAAAAAGGAATTGTTACCATAACGAAATCAACAAAGGTTGAACACCTGAAAGAAAACTTAGGCGCCATTGGCTGGAAATTACAACAAGAAGATGTTGATCGATTAAATAACTCATTTATAACTTCAGGCTAATATTCGGCTTAATAATTGGCTAAATAGAAAATTACTATGCCACAGAAGTTGTGCTGCTTGTTTTAGTACGAGACTGGATTTTTTGTAACAATTTAGTTTTTTGAAAAATTCCAATAATAGCGATGTTTACCGCGC
>CAZBCT010000039.1:0-24207 GCA_964490485.1 uncultured Candidatus Brocadia sp.
CCCTACACTAAACTATATGGGGGAAAGTGTCCAACTATTATTGACACAGAGGGAAGACATGGAATGCTTTGCGGAATTGTATGGGGGAGAGTGCAGGTATAATCTTTAATCTTTGCCGTCGCCTTTTGGCAATGTTCAGATCAACGGCAACGCTTTGGGGACAACGACGATACCTCGTTCTGTAACGGTGAACTGTCTGGCATCTTCTTCCGGATTATATCCGATTTGTTTACCATCCGGTACTATGACTGATTTATCAATTATGGTATTTCGAATTTTGACATTTTTACCAATCCGAACCCCCTCCATGATAATTGAATCATAGACTTCAGAATGATTTTCGATTCTCACGTTTGGTGATAAAATAGACTTCTCCACACGTGCCCCGCTAATAATACAGCCGTGAGAAACCAGGGAATTCAAAACGATACCGCATCTCCCTCCGGGAAATAGTTCTGAAAACACGGTCTTTGCAGGAGGAAACTGTTCATAATACGTGCGAATTGGCCAGGATGTGTCGTAGAGGTTAAAAACAGGATCTACTTGAACAAGATCCATATTTGCATCCCTGTATGCATCGAGTGTTCCTATATCTCTCCAATATTTCACCGCTTTGTTGTTTTTATCATTAAATATATATGCAAACAAACGGCTATTTTTGATCATTGATGGAATAATGTTCTTTCCGAAATCATGGCTGGTATCTTGTTTCGAATCTCCGATTATCTGCTTTACCAATACCTCTGTATTGAACAGATATATTCCCATGGACACCAATGCAACATTGGGATTTGACGGCATCGGTTTTGGATCAACTGGCTTTTCCACAAAATCCGTAATTTGCAGTTCATTATCGATACTTACAATTCCAAAACGACTCGCTTCATTTAATGGAACCTCTATACAGGGTATTGTTACGTCCGCATGCTTTGATTCATGAAAAGTTATTAATTCACGATAATCCATTTTGTAAATATGGTCACCTGCTAAGATCAATACTTTTTCTGGCCTTTCTCTTTCCAATACGTAGATATTTTGGTGTACGGCATCGGCTGTCCCCTGGTACCATAAATCACTGGTTCTTTTTTGTGGTGGTATCGTTTCAATAAACTCACCTAATTCATGATTGCCGATATTCCATCCAATTCGCAAATGCCTGTCCAGGGAATAGGATTTATACTGTGTCAATACGGAAATCTTTTTCAAACCTGAGTTAAGACAATTGCTTAAGGGAAAATCAATAATACGATAGATGCCGCCGAAGGGAACGGCTGGTTTTGCCCTGTCTTTTGTCAGGGGATAGAGACGTTCACCCTGCCCGCCTGCAAGCAGCATCACCAACACCTGTTCAGCTTTGTCATAAATAAAAAGAGAGGACATATGGTGTCTATAAACTCCAAATAAAATTATTACGCAATATTCATCGTCATGAGGAATTCAGCATTGGTCTTTGTCTTGGCCAGCCTGTTTTTAAGTAATTCCATAGCCTCTACCGGGTTCATTTCATTGAGCACCTTTCGAAGCATCCACATGCGTTTAATCTCCTCTGCATTTACGATCAACTCTTCTTTTCTGGTACCGGAGCGGGTAATGTCGATAGCGGGAAATAATCTGCGATCTGCCAGTTTTCTGTCCAGATGCAGCTCCATATTGCCCGTCCCCTTAAACTCCTCGAAGATAACTTCATCCATCCTGCTTCCGGTATCAATCAATGCAGTTGCAATGATTGTAAGACTGCCACCTTCTTCAATATTTCTTGCAGCGCCAAAAAACCTCTTGGGTTTTTGGAGTGCACTGGCATCCACACCGCCAGAAAGGATTTTCCCGCTATGAGGAACCTCGGTATTGTATGCCCGTGCCAACCTCGTAATGGAATCAAGAAGAACGACAACGTCTTTACCATATTCAACCATTCGTTTTGCCTTTTCAATCACCATTTCAGCCACTTGAATGTGCCGGCTTGCCGGTTCATCAAAGGTCGATCCAATAACTTCAGCTTCAACCGATCTATCCATATCGGTTACCTCTTCCGGCCGTTCATCAATAAGAAGGATAATCAAGTACACTTCGGGATGATTCTTGGTAATACTGTTTGCAATCTTTTGTAATAACACGGTTTTCCCTGTCCGGGGAGGCGCAACGATTAAGCCCCTCTGACCCTTTCCAATCGGGGTAACCAGATCCATAATTCTTGTTTCAAGTTCTGTCGAATTTTTTTCCAAAAAGATTCTTTCCGTGGGATGCAACGGAGTCAGATCATCAAAAACAATCTTTTCCCCCATGATTTCCGGATTCTCAAAATTGATCGCCTCTACCCGCAATAAGGCAAAATACCTTTCTGTGTCCTTCGGTGGCCTGATCTGCCCCGAGACGATAACACCGGTCCGGATGCCGAACCGGCGGATCTGAGACGGAGAGATGTAAATATCATCCGGGCAAGGCAAATAATTGTAATCCGGTGACCGTAAAAACCCAAATCCTTCGGGAAGCACTTCAACTACCCCTTCTCCGTACATAAGACCGTTCTGATTAACCCTCTCTTTCAGGATTTTAAAAATCAAGTCTTGTTTCTTGAGTCCTGTATATTCTTTAATCCCCTCGCTTTTTGCGGTCTCCTGCAATTCCTTAATAGTCATTTTCTGCAATTCGGTAATATGCATCTCGCCGCGTTTAATTTCTTCATATTTTTCATTTGTTTCTTGATCTACAATCACAGGTTCTTTTTTCCCATTTGTTGCCGACATGTAATACTCCCCTCTTTAAATAATTGAGAATCAGTTTTTTCCCAGGTATATTTGCCAAAATTCATTTATTTGTCTGTACGTGTTTTCTTCGGTAAAATTATTATCGATGACGTAATCAGATCTCTTTCTCTTTTCTTCCAAGCTCATTTGATATCGTTCTCTTCTTTCTAATTCACCCTCTTGCCAGTGACGGCTGATTTTACCTCTGCTTACCCTATGATCTCTTCCGGTATTTACAAAGATGATAAAATCACAAAGTAAAGAAAGTTCGGACTCTTCCAATAATGCTGCATCAATTACAATAGCCTTGCGACGCCCCTGTTTTTCTATCTCGTCTATCCTCAATCGTATCTGTTCAATGACAATGGGATGCAGAATACTGCACAGACTATCTAAACTGGTCTTGTCTTGAAATACAATCTCTGCAAGCCGAGATCGGTCTATTTTGCCATTAATATCCCGGACATTATTTCCAAACCTTTCTATAATTTTAGCTTTTATATTTTTTATGGTGAGAAGCCTATGACACATTTCATCGGCATCGATAACCTCTGCACCTAGTGAAGAGAGCATGCGGGCAATGGTACTTTTTCCGCTAGATACCCCACCGGTTATGCCAATAATCTTCGTTTTTAAGTTCACTCGGTTTCCATCCAGTTTACCCCGGTCTTTATGTTTACCTTGATTGGAACGTTCAGCGTAACGGCGTGACTCATCTCCTCTTGCACCAGGGAACGCGTCAATGCGATGGTATCTTTTTGCACCTCGAAAAGCAATTCATCGTGGATTTGAAGGAGCATTTTCGCCCCATAGACGCCCTTCTGTAATTTTGCGTGAATGTTATTCATGGCAACCTTGATTAAATCGGCTGCAGAGCCTTGAATAATCGTATTAACAGCAATGCGTTCCGAAAGGTTTCTGCGTTTTTTATCTTCAGAACAAATATCTGGTATAGACCGTTTTCTATGAAAAAGCGTTTTTACATAACCGCAGGTTCTTGCTTCATCTACAACCTTGTTTCGAAACCTTTTTACCCCCTGGAATAAAGCGAAATAGGAGTTGATGAACTCCCTGGCCTTTTCCAGTGATAGCCCTGTATCGCGGGAAAGCCCAAATTCACTCAGTCCGTAAACTATTCCGAAATTCACAGCCTTTGCATTGCGTCTCATCTCCGGAGTCACGTTTTCGATAGGAACGCTATAGATAGCAGAGGCGACAGCCGAGTGAATATCCTTGTCCTGGTGAAATGCCGCCACAAGGGCCTCGTCTTCAGAAAAATGCGCTAGAATGCGTAATTCTATCTGTGAATAATCTGCCGATAAAAACATGGCATCATTTCCGGAAGGAATAAAAGCACGCCGAATCTGCCTCCCAATTTCCGTACGAATTGGAATGTTTTGCAGGTTTGGTTCGCTACTGCTGAGCCGTCCCGTTGCTGTTACTGTCTGATTAAATGAGGTATGTATGCGGCCAGTGTTAGGATTTACCATGTCAGGCAAGGCATCGACATACGTATTTTTTAATTTCATAAGCTGGCGGTATTCAAGGGCCAACTTAGGTAAGGTATGTTGCCACGCAAGAGTGGTTAAAACATTTGCGTCCGTCGATAATCCCGTTTTAGTACGCCTTAGACGTGGCAATTCAAGTTTTCCAAAAAGAACTTCACTCAATTGCCTGGGTGAACTGATATTAAACTCGTATCCTGCCGAAGCATAGATTTCCTTTTCAATCTGCTGCAATTTCACAGTTAAAATACCGGACATCTCTTGTAAAACGTGAGTATTTAAACATATCCCATTCCATTCCATTTCAGCCAAGACATAAATTAAAGGTATTTCTATATCCTGAAGAAGTTGCGATAACGCTCCATCTTTGAGACGTGGCTCCATGACATCGGCCAAACGAAATGAAATATCAGCATCCTGACAAGCATATGTGCAAACCTTTGCAACATCTACCTGATCCATCGGGATCTGTTCCTTTCCCGATCCTATCACCTCTGATGTGGTTATAGTCTTATACGATAAATATTCAAAGGCAATATCGTCCAGGTTGTGATTCCTCTTCCCTGGATTCAGGAGATAGGAAGCAATCATCGTGTCAAAGACAATCCCTTGCAACAGAATGTTATTCTTTCTGAGTACCAGGAGATCGTATTTAATATTCTGCCCGATTTTCTTGATATTTTTATCCTCTAAAACAGCCCGGATTTTTGAAAATACGATGTCTGCACTTAAACATGCTGTTCCTTCCGGCGCCATCAATGGTATATAATACGCTTCTCTTGCCTGCCAGGAAAATGAAATTCCCACGATCCTGGCGGCAAGGGGATTCGTGTTGGTTGTTTCTAAATCTACGGCAATTATCCTCTGTACAACCAATTGATCAAGAAATTCATAAAACTTTTCTATAGTATCTACCAGATGATATTGTGTTTCTTCGATCTTTGCCGTTGCAACCATATCCGTAAGAAGAGTTTGAAACCCAAATGCTCTAAACAGATTTTTTAGTTCTGTATTTTCTGTGGTGTTTAATTTGCATGCATTCATGTCTAAGGAGATGGGAATGTCACGATACAGCACCAACAGTTTCTGAGATAGCCTCGCCTGGTCTGCAAATAATCGCAGGTTTTCCTGCCTCTTTTTTCCGGTAATGAGATTCACATTCATAAGCACGGATTCCAACGATCCCCATTTTTGGATAAGTTCCAATGCTGTTTTATCGCCAATACCAGGCACCCCAGGTATATTATCCGAACTATCACCTGAGAGGGACAGTACGTCTACCACCTGTTCTGGTCGTATACCCTTTCCTTTGAAGAGAGACTCTGGGTCAATCATTTCCCCTTTTTTTGCATGTAATATCTTTACCTTCGGATTTAGCAACTGCTCCATATCTTTGTCTGCGGTCACGATAACAACTTCAACTGGTTTGTCCGATAGTAATTTCACCAGAGTACCAATTACATCATCCGCCTCGTAACCTTTCGCCGCATAAATGGGGATATTAAAGGCCCTGACAGTTTTATAAATCAGGGGAATTTGTATCTGCAATTCATCAGGTGTAGGTTTACGGTTTGCTTTATATTCACGATAACTACTATGTCTATGGGTGATACCCTTTGTATCAAACACTACCGCTACATACTGAGGTTTATGCTCTCTGAGTAACTTCTGCAGCATCCTCGTAAATCCATAGACGGCATTTACAGGCTTTCCTTTAGGAGTTGTCAGTCGTGCCGTAATGGCATAAAAAGCCTGGTAACACTGTGAATGACCATCAATGATAAAGAATCGCTCTGACATTCTATGTTAGCGATGACACGCCTTGCGTTCCATCAAAACTAATGATTTACTCAGAAGCATCTGAAAATAATGCAGACAGGCAATTGCTGGGCAAGACAAATTGCGGAGATATTACGTAAAATTTCTTTATGATTTATATTTCAAAATTGTGGGAAATAGAAACGTTGCAACGTCTGTAATCAAATTAATACTTTTTATTAACGATGTTGGAAATACCAGAGCAAATTAAGGAAAGGTTAGCGTACAGCTTTTGCTAACTTCAGGCTGGACAACCTATACATTATCCAAACATTAATACTGTTTGGACAAATGCGATATTAAAGAATAGCATCATTAAAAATTATTGTCAAGTGAAATAATAAATTTTGCTTCAGGCAATCTTTTATAATCTTTTTGTAGATTTCAGTAACGTCTTTTTTTTATAAAATCCTTGAAAATATTCATTTGAGGTGTTATCCTTTCGCTTTGTCTACGGCTGTATCATGTAATTTTATTATCTCATTTGCCTTTCAGAAGTACTCATCTCAAAAATAATTTTACGAGGTGGCGGTGTAGCTCAGTTGGTAGAGCAGCGGACTCATAAGCCGCGCGTCGGGGGTTCAATTCCCTCCACCGCTACCAAAATCTCTTAACTAACCGCATGATACCGTGGGCATTACATGAAAAATAGTTTCAGTTTATTTTACTTTTGTCGTTATATAATCCATTAAGTAACGAATGGAGGGGTAACCTTGAAAAAAATTATAGGTATACTGATCATTATATCTTGTATTATACAACCGGCATGGGCTATTTCGTCTAATCCTTGCGTCCGCTTGAAAACCAATAAAGGCCCCATACTGCTGGAACTCGATCCCAGAGCAGCGCCAAAAACTGTGGAAAATTTTCTTGGTTATGTCAACAATGGATTTTATAATGGCACCATCTTTCACCGTGTGATAAAGGATTTCATGGTCCAGGGTGGCGGTTTTACAGCTGATATGCACCCAAAACCTACACGAGATCCCATCGTGAACGAAGCTGACAACGGACTCAAAAACCGGCGCGGTACGGTGGCTATGGCGCGCACTATGGCTCCCCACTCCGCCACTGCTCAATTCTTCATCAACACCGTTGACAACACCTTCCTTGACCACAGGGAGAAAACCACAAATGGTTGGGGTTATTGCGTATTCGGCAGAGTTGTGGAGGGCATGAATGTTGTAGACGCCATTGCGAACCAGCCTACCATAAACAAATCCGGACTTGAGGATGTTCCTGCTTCTCCCGTCATTATCGAACAAGTACATGTTGATAAATAAGCACAAAACAGGAGAGAATATTCTTTTCCTGACTTCCTTCTTTTATGGTAACGGTGGCCTATGTATTGGCTAGAATCTTAGGACATTTTAAGCATGAAGGATTTAATTGGCTTTATAGCAATCATTGTTATCCTGTTGCTTCTGTTACTATTGGCTTTCGGTTTACTTCATGTAGCGCTTATAACCTTGCCTGCTTGTGCTGTAGCCATAAGTGTAATGCTTTTAACCTTGTATCTCTTTCGTACCTATAGAACACACTATTTGAACTCCCATGAGGCTTTATCAAGGATCCTCATAGTCCAGTTTGATGGACAAAAATTAAATTGGGAGCTGGAAGAATCAGAAATTGAATTGTATGCAAAAGCAAAACTGGCGATAGTGTTTAGTATCATCTTAGGAATAACATCAATTTGGTTAATATTAACTATAATTTATAAAAAAGGCGCCTTCGATAATCTAACAAGACTCTCATCGCATGCCAACATGATGATAGGATATATTATATCTGGATTTGTTGTTATTGTAACAATCCTAAAGGCAAAACCCAGAGAAACTTTTAAAGATGCAATATGGGACAAAGGCAGTTGTCTTGTGGGTCAGATAAATACCCAGCTTGAGAAAATTCACGAATTACATTCGCTGGAAACTTCTATCAAATCGATTACACATCAGTTGAAAGTCTCTTTTCCTGTAGATTTCAAGACTGAAATTCAAGAATTTGTGAATAATCACAAACACGAACTTCTCTCTGATACTAGCGGCTTGAATAATCTAATCGCCGAAAATATCAAGCGGGCCGAAGAAGACAGGGTGTCGTTGGAAAAAGCAAACAGCCACTACCGTGCTGCCATGAAGCTATATACCATCGTGGCTATTGAAGTAAACTGGACCAGCAGCATGCCCCTGATAAAAGAAATGGAATATGATTATGAAGGTCTAACCTCAGAAAATCTAAAATCACTCTTGTCGGACAAAAAATGGGATGATTTTTATGACATCGTAAAAGAAATTATGAGGGACCTTCAACAACTGAGAGAGCTAGCCATAAAATATCAAGAAGAGGTTACCCCTGGTTACAAGAAAGAGTCTGATGAAGAGAAAGCATACCGTATTATGGAAATTTCTCCTTCTGCCACAGAGGAAGAAATCAAAAAGGCTTACCGGGAGTTGGCGCTTAACTATCATCCTGATAACGCAGAACAAACTACCCGTGGCATCAAAAAATTGGCGGAGGATCGCTTTAAAGAGATTAACTGGGCATATGATTTTTTAAAGGGAATTCGAAACTTCTGGTAAAGGACTACCATACATGGATAAAGAAAAATCTATCATTGATTCACCGAACAAGGACCGCACCCTCACAAGATATCAGCAAAAAAATTGGGTAAAGAAACTTGAGGCGTCGTCAGGAAAACCCGTAACAACACGCCGATCTTCCAAGAATGTCTATCTCCTCGTCGATTGCTCAGGAAGCATGGCGGAAGGCAATAAAATCGAGCAGGCAAAAAAGGGCGCTATAGGTTTTGCCAGAGAAGCACTTGGAATGGAATACTCGGTAGGTCTCATCCAATTTGCTTCTCACGCTGAACACCTGCTTGAGCCCAGGGGTGAACTGGGAAGCCTTACTATTACCATACAGAATCTGTCAGCCGGTGGTTCAACAAACATGGCAGCGGCTATCAAAATAGCAAGAGATAATCTATCCGAGAAAGTTGGTAAAAAAGTAATTTGTTTGGTCACCGACGGAATGCCAGATGATAAAAAAGC
The DNA here is from genome assembly GCA_964490485.1 of uncultured Candidatus Brocadia sp. Classification (GTDB taxonomy): domain Bacteria; phylum Planctomycetota; class Brocadiia; order Brocadiales; family Brocadiaceae; genus Brocadia. The sequence continues at coordinate 9,118 of CAZBCT010000039.1, forward strand.
CGCGCTTGAAGCAGCGAACGAATTAAGAACACAGGGAATAGAAATCATGACCATTGGAACGGATGATGCAGACAAAGAATTCCTTGAAGAACTTGCAACTCGAAAAGAACTTTCATGCAAAGTCGTGCGAGAACAGCTTGAAAGCGGTATTATTTCCATGGCAAAGATGCTACCCAATAAAACGGACACGCATAACTCCAGGTAAACTTTTAAAAAGCATCCTCGAGGAATTATTGCTTATTACGGTATAACTCGTTATTATTTATCTCAAACATGCATTATTTTGATTATGAATAAATCCTAAATTTCCATAGATATCTTGGGAATTTAGGTTTATTTTTTTATATCTCTTAAAAAGAGGAAAGGGATTTACACATGGGCCTAAATTGTGGTATTGTTGGATTACCAAACGTAGGGAAATCCACCATCTTTAATGCATTGACCTCAGCCAAGGCTGCCTCGGCAAATTATCCCTTTTGTACCATAGATCCCAATGTGGGTATCGTCGCCGTTCCGGATCGCCGCCTTGATAAAATAGCAGAACTGATCCCAACCGATAAGATTGTCCCAACTACCGTTGAATTTGTGGATATCGCAGGTTTAGTAAAGGGTGCCAGTCAGGGGGAGGGTTTGGGAAACCAATTTTTAGGACATATTAAAAGCGTTAATGCTGTTTTACACGTGGTGCGATGTTTTGAGAAAAGTGACATCGTTCATGTAGAGGGTGGAATAAATCCGATTAGGGATATTGAAATCATCAATACGGAACTGATGCTCGCAGATCTGGAAACCGTTGAAAAGCGATTAGTCAAAAATGAAAAGTTAATAAAGACGGGAGACAAAAATATTATTGCCTCTGTTGGGGTGTTAAAGAAAATCCGCGATGGGTTAAACAACAACACACCTGTCAGGCTGTTTGCACTGACTGATGATGAAAGAAAACACATTGATGACCTGCATTTATTGACTGCAAAACCGGTATTATATGTCATTAATGTCTTTGATTACGAAAAGGATAAATCATACATAGATGCGGTTACCAATTATTCCACAAAAGAAGAGTCTACATGTGTTGTCATTTCTGGTGATATAGAAGCAGAAATCTCCCAAATGGAACCGGCTGAAAGGAAAATATACTATCAGGAGATGGGAATAGAAGAATCCGGGCTTGAAAGATTGATCCGCGAAACATACCGCTTGTTAGGCTTAATTACCTATTTTACGGCAGGACCCAAAGAGATAAAGGCATGGACAATTAAACAGGGAACAAAGGCTCCCCAGGCAGCCGGCGTAATTCATTCCGATTTTGAACGTGGATTTATCTGTGCTGAGACCTACAGTTATCATGATCTGATATCGATAGGTTCAGAACAAAAAGTCAAAGAAAAGGGGGGGTTAAAACTCGAAGGAAAGGAATATGTTGTAAAAGACGGAGACATCATGCATTTCAGGTTTAATGTGTAATAGTTTCTGTAAGCTATGAGTCTGCATGTACAGTGTATCCCATTGTCCAGACAATGGGATACACTGTACAGACACACCTTTGCACGAGATGTACAATAAGGAGTAGATATTTATAAAATATCAAACCTATGAGAGCATTAAGATATTAGAATGATTCATCGTTCTTCACACCATTGCCCTGATAGTTTAAGGGATGAGTTGCAAATTCTTGAGGCTGACTACCATTGAGGAAAAACGAGATATGGCAAATTCCCGAAACCCTTGATATTAGTGGTCGGGGTGGCGGGATTTGAACCCACGACCTCTTGAACCCCATTCAAGCGCGCTAGCCAAGCTGCGCTACACCCCGACGAAGTTTCTATTATAATGTCTTTTTGCCCATTATCAATCTAAATCTCCGTTGAAATATTTTGACATTGACCTTATTTTCTAATATAATCATCTCTAATCGTTTTTAAAATAATTTACCGTACCTAATCTTTGTATAATACTTTATAACCATTTAACGAGTCTGCATGGACAAAAAAAATAATTCCAGGAAGTCCCGGTTTTCTATCGGATATATTTTTCTCTTCCTTGCCGTTATGTATGTGGCACAGATGTTTTTATCACCCAAGGCAGAAGAAATCTCTTACAGTCAGTTCAGATTATATCTGAAGAATGGCTACATATCTGACTGTACCGTAGGGCAGAATCTTATTCGTGGCCATTACAAAAAATTATCCGCTGAGGGTGACAAGGAAGAAAAAATCGCATTTGTTACCGTACCGGTGCAGGATGCTGAGCTGGTTAATGAACTTGAAACTCAAAAGGTCAGATTCAAAGGTGCAACAGAGAATAATTTTTTTAAAAATATCCTGATGTGGTGGGTTTTCCCATTTGGCATTATGGCACTCGGGTGGTTCTTTCTCTTTAAGAAGGTTGGAGGGATGGGTTCTCCATTTATGTCATTTGGAAAGGCAAAAATAAAGTTATATTCTGACAATGGTTCACAGAAGACTACCTTTGTTGATGTCGCAGGATGTGACGAAGCGAAAGAAGAATTAAAAGAGATTATCGATTTTCTTTCGTATCCAGAACGATTTCAAAAACTGGGAGGTAAAATTCCCAAAGGGGTGTTACTGATAGGTCCGCCAGGAACGGGAAAGACGCTTCTTGCCAAAGCCGTTGCGGGAGAGGCTGGGGTGCCATTCTTCTCGATTAGCGGTTCTGACTTTGTCGAAATGTTTGTCGGAATGGGTGCTGCCAGGGTGCGTGATATGTTTGAGCAGGCAAAGGCAAAGGCTCCGTGCATTATTTTTATCGATGAGATCGACAGTGTCGGCCGTCAACGAGGCACAGGCCTTGGTGGCGGCCATGACGAGCGCGAACAAACCCTTAACCAGCTTCTGGCAGAGATGGATGGCTTTAATGCACAGAAGGGAGTTATCATTATTGCTGCGACTAACCGGCCAGACGTACTGGATAATGCACTGCTGCGACCCGGACGCTTTGATCGTCAAGTAACCGTTGACAGGCCGGATTTAATTGGTCGTGAGGCTGTTTTATCAGTTCATGCCAAGAATGTAAAAATAGATTCTGATGTCAGCTTAAAAGTAATCGCAAAACGCACGCCAGGCTTTTCAGGGGCTGACCTGGCAAATGTGATCAACGAAGCGGCGCTCCTTGCTGCACGATATAATAAGAGTTCTGTTGGCATGGTAGAATTAGAGTCCTCCATAGACAGGGTGCTTGCCGGTCCTGAGCGGAAGAGCAGGATTATGAGCGACAGTGAAAAGAACACGGTCGCACTTCACGAGGCAGGACATACCTTAATTGCCGCATTACTTCCCGATACTGATCCTGTACATAAAGTTTCAATTATACCAAGGGGGACGGCGGCGCTGGGTTATACGATGCAACTGCCGTTGGAAGACAAATACTTAACTACTGAGCCTGAGATCCTCGATACCCTTTGTGTGCTCCTGGGAGGCCGTGCGGCAGAAGAGCTGATGCTTGGAAAAATATCAACAGGCGCTCAAAATGATCTGGAAAAAGCGTCTCAATTAGCCCGGAACTATGTATGCCGGTTTGGTATGAGTAGAAAGTTAGGACCACAGACTTTTGGCAGACAATCGGGAAATATCTTCCTCGGACACGACTTGGTACAGGAAAAGGAATACAGCGAAAAAACGGCAATTGTTATTGATGAAGAGGTTACCAACATCATCATGGGGAGCTATGATAGGGTTAAGAAATTGCTTAACGATAACAAGGATAAATTGGATCTTCTCGCAAAGAGTTTAGAAGAGGAAGAAGTCCTGGATGGAGAACAGGTTCTTGAATTATTGCAGATAGAAAAGAAGCACCACCGAACCAGCAAAGAAACCGAAATCGCACCTATAGAACAACCACACCAAAATCTGCAATACTTACAGAAAGATTGTGGAAAGACGTGATGATACTCAGTTTATTTCGTAGCTTGCATTTCTTCTACAAGTGTTCGGGGCAGATTGAAATTAGAATAGACGTTTTGTACATCATCGTGATCTTCAAGCGCATCCATAATCCCCAAGACTTTCCGGCCTGTCGTTTCGTCTAAATCAATGTTATTCTTCGGTAACCAGCTTATTTCAGACGTTTCTACTTTTATATTTTTACTTTCAATGGCTTTCTTTACCATATCTAACGTTGCTTGCGGACAGATAACTTGAAAGATATCTCCAACTTTTTGTAAGTCCTCAGCGCCTGCATCAAGAACTAACATCATAAACTCATCTTCATTGAGCTGATTGTCGTTTACGATAATCAGTCCTTTTTTTTCGAACATCCAGGACACGCAGCCAGCTTCTCCCATATTTCCGCCATAGCGATCAAAGATCTTTCTGATTTCAGGTGCAGTTCTGTTTTTGTTGTCTGTCAAAATCTCGACCATCAATGCTATGCCGTGGGGACCATATCCTTCATACATGCATTCAAACAATTCTCCCCCGCCGCCCGCTCCCGTGCCTTTCTGGATGGCTCGTTCAATATTTTCTTTAGGCATATTAACTGAGCGGGCTTTGCTTATAGCAAGCTGCAACTTGGGATTCATCTCAGGGTCGGCACCTCCCCTCCTGGCAGCAACAGTAATCATGCGCGCGACTTTGGAAAACACCTTACCCTTCCTTGCATCAGCAGCACCTTTTTTATGCTTTATACTAGCCCAATGTGAATGTCCGGCCACTTTTTCTTATCACTCCTAAACATTTTTTTAGAAAAAGTTACGGTTGAACAATAGTTTCAACCTTCATACGTTGTTTCATGACCCTGGTGTCTTTTCCTTCCACAGATATTAACTTTTTTATTTTTTCCAATTTTGCTTCAATATGCTCTCTTTTTTTTGCGTCATTATTGAGCGTCTGATTGTATAAAGCATGCGCTTTTTCCCATGCTGTAACAGCTTTATCCCAATCTCCTAAACTATAATACACTTCTCCCATATGGTCATAAATATCAGGTTCTTCCATGTGCAGAACAGCTTCTGATAAATTCTTGAGGGCAGTAATAAGATATTCGGTTCTTCCTTCCATGTGTGCCTTTTTATAATATGCCCAACCGAGACTATCAAGATATGCCCCATTTGTGGGCTGAGCTTTTAATGCCCTGTTGATAAGCTGTATTGCTTCGTCTAAATTCTTGTTGTTCTCCGCAAATAAGTAGCCCAAAAAATTATTTGCCTCGTGAAAATCAGGATCAAGTTTTAAGGTCATCCGTAATTCTTCTTCAACCCTGTCAAATTTTTGATTCTCGTAATAAAGATTAGCCAACAGAAAGTGAGCATCTCGCATTGTTTCTTTATCCAAAGGGATTAATTTCATATTTTCAATGACTGAGATAGCTTCATCAATCTTGTGCTGATTTTTATAAAGCTGGCATAAAAGGAAGTATTCTTTCGTATTTTTGGTGCCTGCATCTATATTCTTTTTCAAGATTTCCTGGGTTTTTCTCAATTCCTCATTTTTCCCTGATTCATTTTTCGTTTTTTCGTATATTTCTGATAAGGCAAGGTGCATAGCCCAGTTTTCTGGTTCTTTTTCTAAAAACACTATTGCCTCTTTAATGGCATTATCATAGTCCTTGAGCACATCATAGCAAAGGGTGAGATAAAAACTGGTAAAACTTAATTTTGGATCAGCCTTTTTTGCTTTCAGGAAATATTCCAGGGCTTTTTTAATATCATTTTTTTCGAAATATTTTTGTCCAATCTCATAATAGATCTTCACGGGATCACTGACAAGCTTCATGTCAAACATACTCTGGTAACAGGCTATACCGGTTTCCATCATGCCTTCATTAATATACAGATTGGCAAGCCGATAGAGAACGTCTGCCAGGAATATGTCATCTAGCTTTGTTGTCTTACACCGGCGGGCATATTCGTATTCTCCTATAGCCTCCTTTGATTTTCCAACGGACTCATACAGAGTGGCCAGGGTATAACGCACGCTAAATTCATCGGGCTTAATTTCAGACAATTTTTTCATGTAATAAATCGCCTTTTCGTTCTTGCCTAATTGGAAATAACATGTCGCTAAATGCTGAATAATTTTTTCTGAGGAGTGATCCCACTGGATGGCATTTTCGAAGTTATTAACAGCACATTCCCAATCTCTTTCCAGCATGGAAAAATATCCGGCACAAAAATAGGAATATGCCTTTTCATGCATGTCCGGAGATCGCTCTCCGGAAGAAGGCACACCCTGATTGCCTTGTTGAACCGTGATATTACGACATCCCAAAAAAACCATAAGAGGAAATATTACGAGGATACAGCATGTGAAAAGACCGAATGGACAACATCTCATACTTCTTGGTACATCCTTAACATGTTGCATTCCCACATATTAAAGAATAACTTTGTTTAACGGATACTCTATAATCCCTTCAGCTCCAGCCCTTTTTAGTTCCGGAGTAATACTTCTTGCTACCGTTTCGTCCAGCACCGTTTCTATTGCATAACCCGCACCTTCAGATAAGGGAGAAACGGTGGGTTTTCTCAATGCAGGTAATTTTGCAAGTACTTGTTCCAGGGATCCGGTTTGGACATTCATCTTCAATCCGACTTTTACCCGGGCAATAATCGCTCCCTCAAAAAGCATTGCGAGGTTCTCTATTTTTGTGCGTTTCCATTCGTCTTTCCACGCCTGATGGTTGGCAATAAACTGAGTTGAAGATTCCATAACCGTCTCAATAATGCGGAGTTTATTTGCCTTCAGACTACTGCCTGTTTCAGTAAGTTCGACGATAGCATCGACTAAATCAGGAGCTTTTGCTTCAGTCGCACCGTGAGAAAACTCAATGTCAGCAACGACTCCGCGTTCTGCAAGGTATTGCCTGGTTACGTTCACCAGCTCTGTTGCAATTTTTTTGTTCTGCAAATCGCCTACAGAACGTATGGCAGACTGTTCAGGTACTGCCAAAACCCATCGGACTTTTGTTAACTGTTGCTTTGCGTATACCAGACTTACTACAATCCGTATATCTGAGCCGGCTTCTTTTACCCAATCCTCGCCAGTAAGACCGGCATCAATAATCCCTTTTTCAACGTATCTTGACATATCCTGCGGCCTGATCAATCGTACTGAAATTTCATCGTCATCAATCGTGGGGTAATAAGACCGGGGGCTTATATGGACGGAATAACCCGCTTTTTTCATCATTTCGACAGTTGCTTCCTGGAGACTGCCTTTCGGCAGACCTAAATATAATTTTTTCATTCTTCCAACTCGCCTTTTATGGTTATATCGCTGCCTTTTATTGCATCATCAATAAGTTTTGAAATATGCAGACTCTTTTGAACCGATTCATCCAAACAAAATGTCAAGATGGGAGTATACCTTATTTGCAACTGAGCGCCTACTTTTGCCTGGATAAATCCCTTTGCATGCTCTATCGCCCGTAAGTTTTTTTTACGGGTACTCTCATCTCCCAATATTGAAATATAAACTTTTGCATTTTTTAAATCAGGCGCAATTTCAACCTTCGTTACGGTAATAAAACTTATTCGCGGATCCTTTAATTCATACAGGATAATTTTACTCACTTCCTGTTTGACTGATTCCGCCAACCGTTCGCTTCTTCTTGACGCCATAATAACCCTCCGTCTTTTGATAAATAAATAGAAAGAATGCACTCACAAAGGGATTGAATATGTGACTGCGTATATTGGAGGTATGGATTAAATAATTTCGAGGTGATAATCAACCAGCTCAACAGAAATCGCAACCCGGAACATATTAAGTAAGCTCGATAACGTGCTATTCAAATGCTTTTTATCATTTCCTACCATTGCAATTCCTAACCGGGCATATTGACAATGGTCTAAGGTGCCAATTTCTGAAATCGAGACATTGAAATTATTTTTAATGCGGTCCTTCAGGCTTTTCACAATGCGCCGCTTGTCTTTTAACGTATGTGCACTGCGGATTACTAATCGAATATTTAAAACCCCAACCACAGCATCATCGGATTTAAGAAACTCCAGATTCATAGTTCACGGTAGTTAGAACTCTTAATACCTGAATTGCAGAAGAAGCGAATTATGAGGTAGAAGTCCTTTTCCTGTCATCTTACCAGTCTAAATTGGCTATGCGTTCCTTATACTGACAATGACCGCGCAAACTTTTGCACCTCGTAGGCCTCCACAATATCTCCTACTTTAATATCATTATAATTGGCAATTTTCAACCCACATTCAAACCCTGCCCGAACCTCTTTAACATCATCTTTAACAATCTTTAATGACTCCAATTTCCCATCATAGATAATAATAGCATCACGTATCAAACGGACAGACGAGTTTCTTGTGATTTTACCCGTCTTTACGTAACACCCAGCAACATTGCCGAACTTTGAGATATTGTAAACTAGCCGTATTTCAACCTGACCTAATACAACCTCTTTGGATTCCGGCTCCAACATACCTTCCATGGCGGCTTTTATCTCATTTGTCGCATCGTAGATAATTTTATACAACCTGACATCTACCCCTTTATCCTCCGCCAGAATACGTGCCTTATCCTCAGTCGTCACATAAAATCCAATTACAATTGCATCCGATGCATCCGCAAGCAGCACGTCAGATTCTGTAATACCACCGACACCACAATGTAATATTTTTACTTTAATCTCGGTTGTAGAAAGCTCTTCTAGCGCTTTTTTAAGCACTTCGACAGAACCCTTATAGTCAGCCTTTAATATCACCTTGATTTCCTTTACTTTTCCCTCGGCAATTTTTGAGTAGAGGCTATCCAGGGTGACGTGCTGATATTTTGCCAAGGCACTTTCACGGTCCTTCTTTTGTCTTTCCTGGGCAATTTCCCGTGCCTTTTGTATGTCGCCAACAACATAAAATTTATCCCCTGCCTCAGGAACCGCTGAGAAATCAGCGACGGCTACTGGCGTGGTTGGACCTGCCTCCCGTACTTCAATCCCTCTGTCGGTGGTAATAAGGCGTGCCCTGCCAAAGGTTTTTCCACATAAGATAATATCGCCCTGGTGCAAAGTGCCGTCTTGGATTAAGACGTTTGCAACAACGCCACGTCCTTCACTTAAGTGTGCCTCTAACACCACACCCCGTGCCGGATTTCGTGGATTCGCTTTGAGTTCCAGAATTTCAGATTCAAGCAAAAGTCGCTCAAGTAAGGTGTTAATACCCTTCTTTGTGACGGCAGAAGTCTCAACAAACTGCGTCTTTCCACCCCATTCCTCAGAAATTAATTCTAAACTTGCAAGCTGTTGTTTTACGCGCAAAGGATTGGCGCCAGGTTTATCAATCTTATTTACGGCTACCACAATCGGCACATTGGCGGCTTTGGCATGATTTAACGCCTCCTCCGTTTGAGGCATTACTCCATCATCGGCCGCCACCACAAGCACCACCACATCCGTAATATTTGCACCCCGTGCCCTCATGGCAGTAAAAGCTTCATGGCCGGGTGTATCGAGAAACACCACATGCTTGCCATTTGTTTCCACCTTATACGCACCAATATGCTGCGTAATACCACCCACCTCACCAGCCGCAACATTTGTTTGACGAATACTATCAAGGAGTGATGTTTTCCCGTGATCAACATGCCCCAAAAAAGTCACAATGGGCGCTCGGTATACCATATCCTCGGCCTTTGTAGAAATCTGTTCTGCAATAAAATCGCGTTCTTCCGCCATCTCCTTTTTTTTAATTTCAATCTCCACTCCGTACTCAATGCCCAACAATTGCACAATATCCTCGGCTAATATCTGATTAATCGTCGAGCGTACATTGTGCCCAAGAAGCAACTTAGTAATAATCTCATTAGCACGGATCCCTAATTTTGCAGAAAGATCTTTTACTGTTATAGGTGGTTCCATAACAATCTTTGTTTCTCTCTCCTTTACTGTTGGTTTTTGCAGATCTACAGCGCCCCCTTCCAGTTCTTTCCTCTTGACCGGCATAACAGATGGAGGCCGTTTCTTCTTCCAGAATGTTTTTGTTGGAGCTATTTTTACCATTCGCTGTGGCTGGGGTGGACCTTTGGGGATTCTCACAATTTTTGCGGGTTGAACAACCTTGACACTGCTACTCCCTTGCGCCGGTGTTTTATCTTCCTTTTTTTGTTCAGCCTCACGGGGCGTAATGGGCTCTTTAACTTTCGGCTCATCTTTGGCAGGAGCTACTTTAGGAAGCGGCTTGAACAATTGCCTTATCATTTCCGCTTGCTCGGGAATCAAAGTATTCGCATGGTGAGTAATGTGAGACAACCCCTTTTCATGACACTTATCAATCAAAAGGTTGCTCTTAACCCCCAGCTCTTTTGCAAGTAAACTGATCCGGATATTTCCCATCTAAACTCCTAATAACAAGATAGACTCTTTTACACAACTTCCTCTTTTTCTTCACCCGCTTGTATATGCTCGCCAGATTCTGTGACTGTTGTAGCTACCTTGTCAACAGAATCAGCAGGTTTTTTGTTCGATTCAACAACTTCCGTTAATCCCTCTGCGCTGGTTTTTTGTCTCTCTTCAAACTCCGATTCCGTAATGATGTCAATATCCCATGAAGTCAGCCGGGATGCCAGACGCACATTTTGTCCCCTTTTTCCTATTGCCAGGGAAAGTTGATCATTTGGCACCACGATGGTTGCAACCTGATTCTCTGCAGATAATATAATCCCGGAAACTTCAGCAGGTTTCAGTGCGTTAGGTAACAAGACCTCTGGCTCATCACTCCATCGGATTATATCGATCTTCTCGCCATTTAATTCATCCACAATATTCTTGATCCGGGAACCGCGCACCCCGACACATGCACCAACGCAGTCAACATTCGGATCACTTGAGGCGACGGAGAGCTTAGTTCTGTGACCAGGCTCCCTGGCCAGCGCTTTAATTTCAATCGTGTCTTCTGCAATTTCAGGCACTTCCAGTTCAAAAAGTCTCCGAACAAAATCAGAATGCGTTCTTGAAAGCAAAATCCTGACCCGCGACCCTATCTTTTTCACATCGAAGACAATTGCCCGGACACGTTCATTCATATTATAATGCTCACCTTCAATCTGTTCTGATCTTTGCAAGGTGCCTTCCGTTTTGCCAAGATTGATAATGATTGCAGAACCTTCAAATCTCTGAACCGTACCGCTAACAATAGTTCCTTTCCTGCTAATAAAGTCATCATATATCACATCCCGTTCAGCTTCCCGTATCTTCTGGATGATGACTTGTTTTGCGGTTTGCGCCGTAATCCTGCCTAATTCTGACGGATCAATGGTACGGTCGCCTTCCTTCGCCAAAATTTCTCCTGTGTTTCTGTCTATTTGAATAGAAACCATTTCGTGGGATTTAAAATGCTTTCTGGCAGCGGTAGTTAAAGCTGCCTCTATACCCTGAAACACAACATCCTTGGCAATTTCTTTATCCCTATGCAGGCTATCAACCAAGCGTAATAAACTTTCTTTGTCCATACATACCTTTTTTTATCAATTCAGCCAATTCAACGCTGACTGAAATATTCTTTAAGGAAATCTTGCTATCCCTAAAATAAAAAAGTGGGTTATCCCCACTTTTGTAATCGACACTCAACAATCCGGCCTCTAACAATTACGGAAATATCACAACGAATAAAACATTTCCTTATCCCAATAACATAAATTCGGTCAATACTATCTGAATTGTCTATACAAGTGAAAATTTAACAAAAAAAACTATTATTGTCAAGTTGTTTTTATTGCAAGGGTAATTATCTCAAATTACTGAATGAACTGGTTCCTACTGAAAATCCTTTTGATATTCAAAATTTATTTTGTTAATATCTCAATGCAAGGAAACAAAAATAGATATGGTACTTATTATCGATAATTACGACTCCTTCACGTATAATCTTGTCCAACAAATCGGTGCATTTGGCGCGAAGATGGAAGTCTTTAGAAATGACAAGGTCGGTCTTGATGAAATAGAGAGAAAAAATCCTGATCATATCATCATATCCCCCGGTCCTTGTACCCCTAAGGAAGCCGGTATTTCTAATGACATCATAAAACGATTTTCCGGCAAAATACCAATTCTTGGGGTCTGTTTGGGCCATCAGTGCATCGCGTACACGTATGGAGCAGATGTAGTACGGGCGCGACGACTCATGCATGGCAAGACATCCATGATTATGCATGATGGTAAAACGATTTTCAAAAACCTTTCTAATCCTTTTGAAGCAACGCGTTATCATTCCCTTATTGTAAAGGAAGACACTCTCCCTGATTGCCTTGAAGTTACGGCCAGGGCAGACGATGACGAGATCATGGGTATTCGCCATAAGGAATATCCCTTAGAAGGGGTGCAGTTTCATCCCGAATCCTTTTTAACCATGGAAGGTCCAAAACTTCTTAAAAATTTTTTATCACTCTAATTGCTCAGGTAAGAATTGAATTAGCTTGCTTCGTCACGTACGTTCCTCGATGACATGCTGTTCTATCTGTCATCGCAAGCACATTCGTGGAGTTCACACTGAGCAAAGCGAATGTGCTTAGTCTAAACTCCGCAAAGCAATCTTCAGCATTGAAATTCCTAAACCTTGAATTAAGGAAAACAAGCTTGGCTGTAGACTCTGACCGCAAAGAAAATTTTGCCGACCAGCTTATCGCAGCCATCCACGAAAAAAATAGCTGTGTGATGGTAGGTTTAGATCCCTATTTTAAGCTCATCCCCGATATCATCAAGGAGAAGTTCTCAGGTTCCCAAAAACAGGTCCTTGAATATGCATCCCGCGTTATTCTGGAATTTAATATACAGGTTATCGACCTTATCGCACCGTATGTGAGTATGGTCAAACCTCAGATTGCATTTTATGAACTTTATGGCTGGTGGGGTATTTGGGCATATACAGAAACCATCCGGTACGCTAAGAAAAGGGGTTTGGTCGTAATTGGCGATGTGAAAAGAAGTGATGTCCCCAGTACTGCTGAGGCATATGCCGATGCTCATATTGGAAAGGTGAGCATAGACCATAGTGTTGAAGCTCCATTCGGCGCAGATGCTATAACCGTTAACCCGTACCTGGGGACCGACAGTTTACTCCCCTTTATCCGGACGGCACAAAAGTATAAGAAAGGCATATTTGTCCTTGTAAAAACATCAAATCCGGACTCTGGCGAATTTCAGGACCTTATGTGCGGGGAGAAAAAGCTCTATGAAATTATAGCGGAAAAGACACACGCATGGGGCAAAGATTTCATTGGCAAACAGGGATACAGTACCGTTGGAGCCGTTGTCGGGGCTACCTTTTCACGTGAGATATCGATCTTGCGGAAAATTATGCCTACGGCATATTTCCTTGTGCCAGGTTACGGTGCCCAAGGCGCAACAACAAAAGATATCGAATATTGTTTCAATCCGGACGGCTTGGGGGCAATTATCAATGCCTCCCGGTCCATTCTTTATGCATACACAGCTTCCCCCTGGAAGGAAAAATACGGCGTAAGTTCATGGAAAAACGCCACGGAAGAGGCAATAGTGAAGATGAATAAAGAAATAAGAAATATGCTCGAATAATAATCATGGAATCAAAAATTAATACCAAATAACGCGGATGAAAATCTTGCCTTGCTTTTCTATCTGAAACATCTGATTTTGTCAGGTTGTTTGAGAAGGAGGGCCGCAGCAGAGGCAACAAGGCTCATCGATAAATGAGCAATGGCCATCTGGTTTTGAACAGTCCGTAGTTTGTAATGGGTGGTTTGTTCAGCCTCCCGGTCACCAAGACGGCTGAAATACTGTTCAACCGTAATGCGGAGATTATGAGTTTCTTTGAAAAAGTCTGTGTCTCGTGGCACCTGAGAGTGGGCATCGGAACTTGAGTCGAGTCCGTGGTCCTTCGGTCCAGGAGCCGGCAGATTTCATCTCCAGCCCGGCATCACATAAGGGGCATCCATGAGGTCCAAAGGTTTTGCCTGGTTGCTGAGGGTTGAGAGGCATGATAGCCTGACCTTTGCGAGCAACAGCGAAGCAATCCCACGATAGAGATTGTTTCGGGCTAGCGCCCTCGCAATGACAACTTTCTTTATGCGCTTACTATAGTACAAGCACATTCATGGAGTTCACCCTGAGCTCACAACGAAGTCTCAAAAGTATGGATTGCTCCATCATTCCTCCTCGCAATGACAACGTTCTTTTGCGTTTTCTATAGATTTTGGATAGAGATACTGATTTGAGCGCGCACTGCATTTTAATACATGGGAATATTTTTCATTTCAAATCTTCACGCCGTTTGGTATATTTTGCCAGTAGCTATCATAAAGCAGCACAGCCTCAACCAAATCCCCGTCCTCCCCCTTTATCCCCCTCCGAAGGGGGAGAGGGGTGTGGAAAAAGGGTGTAAAAAAACTTCCGAAGAACGAATTTTCTAAAGGAAACCTACCGTGATTACGATAAAACCGGTAACAGGAACAATTGATGCCGTGGTTAAGGTGCCCGGTTCAAAGAGTTATACAAACCGCGCGCTTATCACGGCGGCGCTGGCCGATGGTGCATCCACGATTACCAATGCCCTTTTCAGCGACGATACCAAATACATGGCATCCAGCCTGAATGCCCTGGGAATTCCCGTTGAGGAACATCAAAATACCAGCAGATTTGTCGTACACGGTAAGAGCGGAAGTATTCCGATTGCACAGGGGAATTTGTTCGTCGGTAATGCAGGGACTGCGATGAGGTTTTTAACGGCCATGCTGACCCTGGGCAACGGGATATATGAAATAGATGGTGTGCCGCGCATGCGACAAAGACCCATCCAGGATTTGCTTGACGGCTTACAACAGCTTGGCGCGGATGCCGTATCGAAAAACAACGATGGTTGCCCTCCGGTGATAATCCGTGCAAAAGGATTACAGGGCGGACTAGCCGTGGTAAAAGGCGACCTGAGCAGCCAGTATTTCAGTGCTTTGCTGATGACATCTCCGTACGCAAAAAAGGACGTTATTATTGAAGTGAAGGGTAACCTGGTTTCAAAACGGTATGTGGATATGACGGTGACACTGATGCGTGAGTTTGGGGTGCAGGTTGAGAATCATGACTATAAAAGATTCATCGTAAAATCCGGGCAGCGTTACCAGGCAACAAATTACGAAGTAGAGGGAG
>CAZBCT010000040.1:0-24008 GCA_964490485.1 uncultured Candidatus Brocadia sp.
TAGATTTTATCTGCCCATGGTTCTATAATCATTTCAGCCCTTCGGGCTTTTTTACTGCATCCTTGTCGTGAGCCTTGCCGAACGAACGGATTTTGTTTTTATTGCGTGTGAATACCTTCAAGTACGCCACATCTACAGAGAAAGGGGTTTTTCAAAAAGTTAAAGTGTTACAATCTTAATTATGAGGTAAACCATCATTATAAGAAATCACCAGGATAAGACAATATAAAAGTTTAGATTCATTCGTAAAAAAGCTAGCAATAAAAGTGTAACCGTGGAATACAGAATATTTTCTTTACACGGTTTTAGCACATTTGATAAAGTGACAATTGTAATGTTTAATCATTGCTGTCCAAGTTTGAATTTTTACCGCGTTGGCACTGGTTCCCACAAAGGTCTTTATCTTGAGGTTCTGTTTGTGCGCCTTAAAAAACAGTTCAATTTGCCATCGATCCTTATATAGGGCAGCAATAGTCGTAGCGCTTAACTTCATGTTATTGGTAAGAAATACAAGGCTTTCATCTTTCTCAGGGTTATAAACCTCTACCCGCCGGAGAGGGTGAGGACATTTTTCATCGGCTTTCGTTCCCGTAAGGCGAATAATCTCATCTTTGAGAATATGGTCGTTCTTCGGAATTTCCTGTTCTTTGACAACCTTGTGCCGGTTGACTGCTCCCTTGGTACGCCGAAATTTTGCTTAGCCAAAAAGTGATAGCGACAAGTCAATGGTGGAGGAAACCAACGTATTCTTAAGCCTGAATTTTTTCTTTCCGGAAAACTTATTACGGCATTGATCCAACAGATTCAAGAAGACCTTTTGGTAAAGTCCCCACGGACGATGTTCGTTGGCGTACGCAAGCGTGGAACGACTCGGTGTAGTAATTCCCAAATGTGTTAACTTACCCTCACAACTCTTGAGACTTCCCGTAATGAATGTGCTCGGCCCAATTGACAAAACAGCATGGAAACAAACTACTCTCAGCAAGAAAACCCTTTGGCATGATATTCGGCATGGGTCTCTTTTACCGTTCGATAAAACTCTGAACGAGGAAATAATTGCAACAATTGACTAAATATGCTACAAATCTATTCATCTATGAGTCCGCCTTTGGTTAATAAGTTTTCCATACCACTGCTCTTATACCAAATCAGGGCTTGTCTTGAAAAATCGCAACAATTTAGTTTTTTGAAGAACGCCTGTCTCTATAGGTGCGTACCGGCAGGTATTCACACGCAATAAAAATAAAATCCGTTCGTTCGGCAAGGCTCACGACAAGGATGCGGCAAAAAAGCCCGAAGGGCTGAAATGATTATAGAACCTTGCTGATATTTTGACAGGCGTTTCTCTGACAACGAGTATTCCTCAATCTGATTATGGATGATTTGTCCGGCGCAAATTTTGTCCAACAGTAAGCTTTTTAGAGGGGAATTACAAAACTATGAATTTTCTTAACACTAAGCCAACCGGAGACAATTGAATGCAAGGAAAACTTATTGTTATTACGGGTATTGACGGTAGCGGCAAGACGGTGCAGGCAAAACTCCTGTACCAACGGTTGCTGAAAGAGGGGTATCCAGCAGACATTACCGATTTCCCTCAGTATGGCAAAACTTTTTTTGCCGACATGGTCACGAAATATCTGAAAGGTGAATTTGGTAGTTCAGACTCCGTAAGCCCATACTTAGCAGCGCTTCTTTATGCGGGGGATCGCTGGGAGTGCAGGGAACAGATAAACAGATGGCTCAGTGAAGGCAAGTGTATCGTGTCGAATCGGTACGTGTGCGACAATATGGCCCATCAGGGTGGTAAAATCAGGAACGCTGCAAAGCAAGAAGAATTTTTCCAGTGGTTGGACACCCTGGAACATCAGGTTTTTGCCGTCCCACGGTCAAATCTCAATATCCTGTTATACGTGCCACCGGAAATCGCATATCATCTCATTGAAAAAAAGGAACAGCGCGCTTACCTGGCAGGCGGAAAGAAGGATATCCACGAAGAGGACATCAACCACTTGCGATATGCGCAACAAACATTTCTGGAAATTGCCAAAGGAAAAAAGGACTGGATAACCATTGATTGCATGGAAAACGGCACATTGTTGTCGGAGCAGCTTATTGCGGATCAGGTGTGGCGCGTGGTGAAAAGCATATTACAAAAATAGTAAAATGACAAACAGGAAAAAAGTTCTTATTATGGGGGCAGCCGGGCGGGATTTTCACAATTTTAATCTCCGCTTTCGTGACAATCCCGAATACGAAGTCATTGCCTTTACGGCGGCACAGATACCAAATATTGAAGGAAGACACTATCCCCCTTCTCTGGCTGGTAAACTCTACCCCCGCGGAATTCCCATCGAACCTGAACAAAAACTGACATCCCTCATAAAATTACATGCCATTGATGAGGTAGTATTTTCTTACAGTGATGTATCGCATGAGTACGTTATGCATAAGGCCAGTCTTGCAAACGCATCAGGCGCTCAATTCACTCTGCTGGGTGCGAGGCAGACGATGATAAAGAGCCGCAAGCCCGTTGTCGCTGTTTGTGCTGTGCGAACCGGCAGTGGCAAGAGCCCCGCTTCACGAAGGGTCTGTGAGATTATAAAAGGATTGGGGAAAAGGGTTGTTGTTGTACGGCATCCCATGCCCTATGGTGATCTTTCCCGGCAGCGTCTCCAGCGGTTCGCTTCATATGAAGATTTTCAGAGGCATGATTGTACCGTCGAAGAGGTTGAGGAATACGAATCGCATATAGAACAGCATACCATCGTGTATGCCGGTGTGGATTATGCAGCGATTCTGGCTGAGGCTGAGAAGGAGGCGGATATTATCGTGTGGGATGGCGGCAATAATGATACTCCTTTCTATGTGCCTGATGTTCTTATCACCCTTGTTGACCCGCACCGGCCGGGACACGAGATTACGTATTATCCTGGTGAAACCAATCTTCTCATGGCAGATATTGTTGTCATTGCGAAAGAGGATACTGCAAAACCAGAAAACATACGTCTTCTTAAGGAGCACGTAAAGCAGTTGAACCCAAGGGCGATCATGATAGATGCCGCATTGCCCGTAATAATCGAAAAACCCGAGCTTATAAAGGGGAAGCGTACCCTGGTTATCGAAGACGGGCCAACCCTGACGCACGGTGGAATGGCCTTTGGCGCCGGAGTTCTTGCCGCAAAACAGTATTACTCAGGAGAGATTGTCGATCCCAGACCCTATGCGGTAGGCTCAATTGCTGAGGTTTTTGTGAAATATCCACACATCGGCAATCTCTTGCCGGCCATGGGGTACGGGCATGTACAGATGGAAGAGTTGAGGGAAACGATACACCGAACCCCATGCGATGTGGTAATCATCGGCACCCCTGTTGACCTGAGAAAGCTCATTTCCATAGATAAACCTACCGACCGGGTCCGATATCATTTCCAGGAAATAGGCACACCCACACTTCAGAAACTTCTTGAAGCAAGGTTCCGATGAAGAAGAAAATTATTGTTATTGCTTTAGGGGGAAATGCCCTCATTGGAGCTGGCCAACAGGGGACCACCGCGGAACAATTCGAAAATGTCCGAAAGAGTCTGGACGGGATTCTCTACTGCTTAAAAGAGGACTTTACGGTAGTCATCACGCATGGGAATGGGCCACAGGTAGGCAATCTGTTACTTATGGTAGAGGCATGCCGGAATCAGGTACCGGAGCTTTCCCTGGGTGTTTGTGTGGCAGATACCGAAGGCGCCATTGGGTACATGATTCAGCAATCGTTAACAAATCGTCTCCGACAAGAGAGAATAGACCGGTGCGTCGTTACCGTGCTGACGCAGGTCATTGTCGATAAAGATGACAAGGCTTTTTCAAATCCAACCAAACCCATCGGATCCTTTTTTACCAGCGAAGAAGCGGAGCGTTTCCGCCGGGAAAAAGGCTGGCATATTGTTGAGGACAGTCAGAGGGGATACCGCCGGGTTGTTGCTTCACCCAACCCCCTGAAAATCGTGGAGGAAAGTGCTATAAAGACCTTGTTAAAAACAGGAGACATTGTCATTGCGGCAGGTGGTGGCGGCATCCCGGTAATTATGAAAGAAAACGGAGACCTGGAGGGGGTTGACGTGGTGATTGACAAGGACCTCGCCTCCGCCGTTTTGGCAAGAGATATTCATGCACATTGTCTTATGATGCTTACCGGTGTTGAACATGTCTTCTTACACTTTAAACAATCAAACGAGCAGGTGCTTCATAGATTAACCGTTAAAGATGCCCAGAAATATTTACAAGAGGGACAATTCCCACCGGGAAGCATGGGACCAAAGATTCAAGCCGCCCTGAATTTTTTAGGCTGGGGTGGAGAACGGGCAATCATTACATCCATTGACAAGGTCAAAGAAGCGCTGGAAGGCCGGACTGGCACGATGATTATCAAGGATTAACGTGGGGAATGCCTGGCGCGGCTACGCTGCAACCAAATCCCCCTTATTGGTAAGACACGCCTCCCCTGTTTGATTCGCCAAAAGAGTTCCGGCGTAAAAAGTACACCTTTGGTCTACCTTTATAACCTGCTCACCATTGTCCATTTTATTTAGAAATACGTGCGTTTTTTTGTTTTTGATAAAATGAATTTTGACTCATCGGGAAAGAGTGTGGGTAAATATGAGCCATAAATTACCCGTAGAGGAGCATAAAATGAGGGAAAAAGGAGACGACGGCTGGACGAATATCGGTTCCCCGGATTTGTTCCGAGAGCAGAAATTCAGGGGGGGGTATTTGGAGACACGAAGGCACGGGTCATTCAACTTGAGCGGATTCAAAAAACAGTATGCGGGTGTTGTGGCAAAGTTTATCGGAGCTCTTACGACAAGAAGGTTCACCGAATACGGGATTTGTCTTGCGGGAATGCACAAAGATACATGGAAGTGGCGGTTTGGTTGCGGTTTCGCTGCGTCTATGGAGTAGGCACGGTCAGGTAATGACATCTTATGCTTGCATATCGAATGATTAATCGCTAATATATGGCATGGAATTGAATCACCTTGGTGTCACTAATAAGAGCGCCGAGCAGGCGATACGGTTTTATCAGGATTTTTTAGGTCTTGAAAAGACACGAGAAATTCTGTTGCCTCCGGAACTTTCACAGCAATTATTTTCTCTTTCTCAAGAGATAAAGGTGTTAGTATTTGAAAAGCCCGGAATAAAGATCGAGGTGTTCATATCCGATTTTCAACACGCCAACCCCAATTTCACCCATTTCGGTATCCTGCTGGATAATTTTTCAGAGATCACAGAAAAGGCCCGGCGGTCTCATGTGGATCTTATGGTTGGGAAACATAAGGAAAAGACCGTCTACTTTCTCAAGGATTTTTCCGGCAACCTGATTGAGATAAAGCAAAAGTCATAAATTAAGTGTCGGTATTCATGAGGGTATGAAAAAATATAATCGGATTATCAAGAACTGAGAAGTTACGGTTCGATTGCCACTTAAATTTACCTGAACTGTTGATGGTTGTAAACAATTATAAGATGTTGTACAATCACATAAAAATCAGGCTTCCTGCTTTCTGGTTCAGGGTACAGGAATTTGAAGATTGTTTCGGGACGTATTGTATTAGTCCCCGTTTTAAAAACGGTATCTGAAGATTCAATTTGTGCAGCGAGTTTTTAGTTTTTAATAGGTACTTTTCATGGCGGAAATTAACATCCTTGCAACGAGATCGAGGTTTCACGCTTATTGAGTTAATTGTTGTTTTGGTGATTATGGGCATTGTGGCCGGTGTTGCCATACCCAGATATGCAGGTTCTTTTGACTCTATCAGGTTCAGGAATACGATGTCTGATTTGGTGTCCTTTCTCAGGGAGGCACGTATTAAGGCTATGGGGACTGCAGGAAAATATCACGTTACTATGGATCTCCATAGAGGTGTTTGCTGGAATGACGACAAAAAAATACTTAAACTACCAAGGAACATTGAAATATTTACTGATAAAATTGAGGCACGGGACGAGCGAACGAAAATATTTGCTTTTTTCCCAAACGGGACTGCACTGGACGAAAAACTAGGCTTTATTTGTGGTACTATGGTTGCGGTGTTACATGTGGAACCGTTGGGTGGTTTGGCTTATTATAAAATAGGTGAGGCGATGGAGCAGGTCATTCGGTATACACGGGATGGATCGGAACTCGATGAAGAGGAATTAGAAAAAGAGATTGATATATTGAAAGATTCTGATAAATTAGCAAGTGATTCGCAGACCAATGAAATGAATATATACAATGATTTTGATAAGGAAGATTATGAATACGAGGCTAACGAAGCAGGCGCTCTTGATGGAGAAGACGAGGAAGAGAAGTAAGTCATATGTGTTTTTCATATACGTTTTTTAATACTGTATGCTATTAAGGCAAAGAATTTTCATTTTACACTTTATTAAATTATTTGGAGTAATTGAGAATGGAAAACAGGCTAAAGCTGAAATTATTGAGACAGAACGGTTTTACCTTGCTGGAATTGCTCATTGTTATGATTATTATCGGATTGCTTGCGGCATTAATAGGTCCTAAAATGATTGGCCGTGTTGGTGAATCGCGCCAAACTGTTGCCAAGCAGCAAATAGAGGGTTTTTCCAGCGCCCTGGAAATGTATAAACTTGATACGACGAAATATCCATCACAGGAACAGGGATTGGAGGCATTAGTAACAGCACCTCAAGGGGTTTCTAATTGGAAAGGTCCGTATTTGAAGAAAAAGCTTATTCCAAAGGATCCGTGGGGGAATAATTATGTTTATATTTGTCCCGGTGAGCATGGAGATTTTGACATCATCTCATACGGGGCAGACGGCAATGCCGGAGGAGAGGGTGAAGATAAAGATGCAGCAAGTTGGGAATAGCGGTGAAGCGTCACAAATTTTTTTAAGGATATCACGGATTTTTAAATTATGACCCAAACGGCAATTAATAATATCGGGGAAGCGTTACTTGAGATCGGTAAGGTGAATCGGGCTGATTTGGACCGTGCCTTGGAAGTTCAAAGACAAACAAAACAAAAACTTGGGCGTATTTTAATTGATTTAGGAACGGTTTCTGAAGAGGACATTCGGCTCGCCTATAGCAGATTATTGCAGATACCGATTTGGGAAAAAAAGAAGGATGACCGGAATCCGCTGCTGGAGAATGTACCCAAGGTCTTTCTGATAGCAAACCGCGTGCTTCCTCTGGGTTTAAATGATGGGGTACTGAATATTGCCCTTGCCGATCCTCAGGATTCATTGTTGGCAGAAACAATTGCATTAGCTACGAGCAAAGAAGTGCGGGTTTTTGCAGGCTGTGAAAAAGATATTTTAGCTTCCCTTGAAACGATGTATGAGGGTGAGGTTAAAGAAGAAGATAATGAAGTGGCTTCCAGTATTGAAGTCACGGAGGATGTAGAGCATTTACGGGATATGGCCTCAGAAGCTCCCGTGATACGCCTTGTAAATAATATTTTGACAAAGGCTATCGAAATAGGGGCCAGTGATGTACATCTGGAGCTTTTTGAGAGAAATACGCGCTTGCGTTATCGTACAGACGGTGTTTTACAGGAGCTGGATCCTCCGCCCCGAGAGCTTTATCATGCGATTATCTCTCGTATTAAAATTATGGCGAAGCTGAATATTGCCGAAAAACGGCTGCCTCAGGATGGCAGGATCAGGATGAAAGTTGCAGGCAAAGAGGTAGATTTGAGGGTTTCAATCATTCCCATGAGTTACGGTGAGGGTGTGGTAATGAGGATTTTAGATCGGACGGCTGTCATGCTCGATTTGGAAAAACTGGGGTTTAATCAGGAATTTTTAGTAAAGTTTCGAAGGATGGCAAATAAACCGGAGGGGATGCTGCTTGTGACGGGACCCACGGGAAGTGGAAAAACGACAACGCTGTATGCCGTTCTTAAAGAGCTAGTTTCTCCGGAGATCAAGATTATAACTGTGGAAGATCCGGTAGAATATAGCATGGAAGGGGTGAATCAAATACAAGTGAATCCTCAGATTAATTTGACCTTTGCCTCCGGGCTGCGTTCCATTTTAAGACATGACCCTGATGTTGTTCTCATTGGAGAAATCAGAGATCGTGAAACGGCATCGATTGCCATACAGGCTTCTTTAACCGGACACCTTGTTTTGTCAACGCTCCATACAAACGATTCGGCATCGGCGTTTACCCGCTTGATGGATATGGGGATGGAAGACTATCTGATCTCTTCATGTATTATTGGCGTTCTTGCACAACGATTGGTGCGAAAGATATGTGAGAAGTGCCGTGAAGCGTTCGTGCCGGAGGAGGATATACGCAAGTCAGCAAGATTAAATACAGGGGAATATTTATACAGATCCAAGGGTTGTGATGCGTGTAATAACACAGGATTTAAAGGGCGAAAATGTATTGCTGAGTTTCTATGCGTGGATGATGCCATACGCCGGCTCATTCTTGCTCATAAGGATTCCAGTGAGATTATGAAAGAGGCTGTAAGGGGTGGGACAAAAAGCTTATGGACGGATGGGCTGGAATCAGTTCGCAAGGGAGAAACGACGCTGGAAGAGTTGCTGCGGGTATCGTCAGACACACAAGAAGAATAGAGACTATTTGTGCCGTTGTGCGGAAAAAGGCACAAACTGAAGGAAAAGCAGGGCTAATTTTTTTGTTAATATAATTGAGAGGTATACCGATAATTTCCAGTATTCAACAGTCGTCGTGAGTAGTGCTACGGTAATTTCTTATGGTTGTTGTCAGTACCGGTTATAATTTAAGGAAGAATAGGTATGCAAAATAAGTTTCTGGAATCTATCGGTGTCAATGGAATAGATCTAAAAAAATACCCGGTGGAACACCTCCCGCGTATACTTCACCTCAGTATGATTATCAAAAATACCTGTTTCTGGATGAAAGATGCAATTGTCTCATACCGTTTGTTATCGACAGAAGAGCAAACGAAGATCATAGAGGATTATGTACAATGCATCATTGCCTTCCAAATAAAGGAAGTTTAGAGTAGCGTCGTTGAAAAAAAGAGGTACACCACACACCCGTCACATCACTTCTCAGAGTACACAACATTCCTCAATATTTGACCATTATTGTATCGGATGTTCACCCCAAGATGAAAAACAAAAAGGCTACAAAAATCTTGATATTATTGGCTTTTGCGTTGATGGGGAAGTTTTTTTCTTGTGACCACCCGTAGGTTCCAGCTTGGTAATGCCGCCGGTAACTTTACCTAACAATTCGCGTGATTGTTACCGCGGACGGGGTGTCTTCTGACAATGCGCATTCTGGCCTTTCACGGTCACTTCCATGGAACAAATGGTTGCCAATCGTTTGACGCCTTTCTCTACCGTGAGATCAAAACCTGCCCACGCCCCGCGCAGCCTTCGGAGTATCAGGTACGCAAGCATTACCACAAACACATATCCTCGCGTGCTCTTCTCCTTTCTTGTGTACGCGGGACGCATCTCAAGATTTACTGTTTTTTCTCGCCTCTTCATCCCATCCCAATCGCTCATCACGCACCTTTACTCGCCATGCCGATGATGAAAAAGACATCGCTCCTATCCACCCCACCTCTGCACTCGTCACCAAATATTTTATCTGCTGTCCATACAACTTTGCTGAATGCAAATAATGATGCTCTTCCACCAGCTCTTTCCATATACGATAGGTGCAATCTTTTTTCCCTCTGACCAATTCTATCCCGATCTCTCCCAATTCCCACAGCTCGTATTCCTGACATCTCCTTTCTCCCCCATCTCCATATTCCTCACTTTGGCTTACTTTTGGCATCATGGACATTGGTATGCCATTGAGACGTCATTTTGTTCAGCAAATAATTTGTCCAACTGTAAGCTTAGGAAGGGGGGGCGTTAAAAACCTGCAAAAACGGGGAATGGGGAAAGAAAGATTTTATACGGTAAAAAGCAACTATAGTGAACGTCATAAATAAGTACACATTGATGCTTTCAACGTGTCATTCCCACGAAAGTGGGAATCTAGAAAAATAAAGGAGAATACTGGATTCCCGCTTTCGCAGGAATGACAACTTTAGTCGTCGACTATAAGATCAAATTCCCCTGAATGCCTTGAGAATACAAGGATAACCAATGAACGTCAGAAAACGTAAGAACACATCAAAAAGCCATAGAATTTAGTTTAGGGGAATTATGTGTGCCCCTTCTGGAATTGTGAGGGTGAATAGCTTTGGGTCGAGTACACCGTTTACGGCAATATCAGAAAACGTTATGCTCAGGGTGGTGTCATATGCCGGCCAGCGAACGTCAATCTTTTGTGGTATCCGGCATTCATTTTGAGTTGTGTAATTGGTAAATACCGCCTGTAGCCGAACCGAACCGTCCGGATTAAACAGTTCACAGCGAACAACCTCTGCATTAACCCTGTCAATCAAAAGATTTCCCTTCAGATTTACATCCTCCTTATCCACTTCAAGCATATGGATTAGCCAATAGGCAGGCCAGGTTTCCAGAGTAGGGCTTTTCCCTTGCAAAATTTCCCGGTAATTAAACAAGCTTGTCATATCGGCAGGAAAGATGCTGATGCCAAGCGCTTCAATCCTGTGAAAGGTATTGGATGCACCGGTGTATGCAAGGTTTTCCGGGGGAATGTACAACCAGAACCTGTTGCCATCGGAAGACATGTCAAAGAGCGTTGTGGCAAACTTAGCGCCCATCGCCCGTAAGCTCCCGGGGCTTTGATATACGATCAACCCCGTACAGCGGACAGGACCCTTGACGTCCGGTGTTGTAAGAGACAAGTCTGCCTTCGCACGAAACCCGGTAAGCCTGGAACTGTTAGTAATCAGGATATCTCTGATCTGTTGCAACGAGAGATTCTGCTTTTCCCCCTGGATATTTGCCAGGATGGCTGAAGTATCCTCCCAAACCGGCTTTTGTAGAACTGCAGGTTTAAAAGTTGCACAACCAGACATGAATACCAGAAATAAGGAGAAACTACGTATTGTTGATGTTTTTATTTTATAATGCATGATCGGCCTTTTGTTTCCTTATTCCATCTCAAACTGTCCCGCCTTGTGCATATACTTTGGATTGTCAAGTTCCGATACCCTCAGGATATATTCGGCATCTGATATCTTGGTGTACCAGTGTCCTGTGGCGCGTGCTGTATTTGTTACGGCAACGTACAAACCAACGAGCAGAATGGCATAGAGCGCGTAGTGAATCTTTTTCCGGTCACCAACGAGTTTCATATCAAGCGCCCCATTCACCGGGCATGCATTAACACAGTCGTAGCAGGCCACACATTCATGAGTCATGACGTGCTTCTTCTTCTCGACAAGGATATGCATAGCACATGCCTTCGTGCATTTCCCGCAATCGATACATTTCCCCGTATCGCGGGTAATTCTCATGGGGCTCACGTATCCAATAATACCCAACAGGGCGCCATAGGGGCAGAAAAAACGACACCAGTAGTTTTTGTTAATCAGGGATATGACGAAAATGGTCAGGATGACAGACAAGGCCATACCGGACATGTTCATGAAAAATTTGAGCATTTTAATGTCTGCAACACGAACAAAAGGTGCCCGCGTGTATAAGACCTCCAGTTGTTCAATGGGCATTTTGATGATAATAACCTGAATAAAAAAAGCAAGGATCGAAAATTTCCATGCCCTTGCAAGTATGTCATTAATCTTATCCGGCCAGATTTTTCTGGGGATTGCAAATGGCAACACCATCGCCAGGACATAGGCGGGGGTCAGGTATCTGAACAGGGGAGATTTAAAGGACTCCATCGTTATGACCTCCAGGATCAGCAGGACGATGATGGGGGTGAAGACAAGGCTCAGACCCGCGGTGAATCTGGTTGGAACGTTTCGAATTACATACGAAACCCGTTGAGGGAGTTTTTTCAGAAACCAGTCACCAAAACGCCACTCCCATTCAGAAACGGTGCCAATAGGGCAAATCCACCCGCAGAATCCCCGCTTGAAAAATAAAGCAGTAAGGAGTAATGTCCCAAAGATAACGAAACCGGCTGGATGGATGGGATTAATCTTGCCTGTTCCAAAAAAATATTTCGTACCCATCAACGCACTGATGGGCAGGAAGGATTCAACCCCGGGCGGTCGCGGCAGGTAAAATCCCTTACCACCCGCCTCACAGTATTTGACAAAGGTATAGAACTGCCAGCCAATGACAAGTACGACAATAAAAAAAGCTATTTGTACACACCAACGCAGCTTTTGAGAATTAAACCCTTTTCGATTTTTTCTACCTGATTTTCTGGTTTCTGCCTGTTTATTTTTAACATAAACTTCCTGAATGGTAGTAGATGATGAACTCTGTTTTATTTCTTCCAATTGACATATCTCCATCTTTTTTTGTAATGTTATGTTTCTCAAAAATTTGAATTAGGTTCTTCGCTTCCTTCAGAATGACAAACGCTGTCAAGTGAAGCGACCGAAGAATCTTTGTTTGAAATTCCTATACATACATTCATTACCGTTTCTTTTAATGCACGGAGGCACTCTCTATCGACTTTTGTCTTTCCCATTGGTTGTATTATTAAAAGACTTGATTCAATATAAGGTAAAGGATAGAATTTGTCAGACAAACACGACTCTTGACGTCTCAAGTACAATCATAATCGATATTAACCTTTGTATGCAAGTAATTTTGACAGAGGTATTTTATGCAATCAGACAAAAAACCTTTTAAATCCGGATATGTTGCTATTGCTGGTAGACCAAACATGGGGAAGTCGACCCTGATCAATGATTTTATGGATTGTAAATTATCCATCGTTACTCCGAAACCTCAGACAACCCGGAAAAAAATTATGGGGGTATTAACCAAAGAAGACTATCAGATCGTCTTTTACGACACCCCGGGCATTATGAATCCTGAATACGAATTACAGGAATACATGGTTAAAACAGCCTACGATGCCATAGAAGATGCAGACGTGATCTTGTTCATGGCGGAGCCATTTAAACCGCCTGCTACCTTGGATAAGAAAATATTTGAAAGGTTATCACACTTCAACATACCCGTGATTTTAGCCATTAACAAGGTAGATCTGGTAGAAAAGGATAGCCTGATACCCATCATTTCTGCGTATGACAAGCAGTTCAAATTTGCCGAGATTGTGCCGGTTTCGGCATTAAAGGGAACCAACCTCGACCTGATGCTTTCCCTTATTGTAAAGTATTTACCGGAAGGAGAGCCTTTTTATCCGGAAGATTACATGACCGACTACAACGAACGATTCCTTGCCTCCGAAATAATCAGAGAGAAGGTATTCGAGTTTTACGGTGAAGAAATTCCCTATTCTACTACAGTCGAGATTGAGGAGTTCAAAGAACGTGAGGCTGGTAAAGATTTTATTAAGGCCATTATCTATGTAGAACGCGACTCACAAAAGGGCATCATCATCGGCGAGAATGGCAAGGCTATTAAACGAGTCGGCGTCATTGCCAGGGAAGAGATAGAAAAGCAAATTGGCAGAAAGGTATTTCTCGAACTCCGGGTCAAGGTAATGGAGAAATGGCGGAAAGACAAAAACAAACTGCATAAACTGGGATATAAATAGCGGTGTTTGAACAGGAATTTTAATTTTTGAATCTCCGCCTTAAAAATTGCAGAATAATTCCTCGATATGGAACGATTTGATTTTGTACGGTTTGCTTGAGGGGGTATTTCTTTTGTTTTTTAACATGAAATAATATTAAAGAAGTGAACTTTACGAAATTATGATTATGGAGGGAAAAAATGGAAGAAAAAGAAAATTTTTAATCTGCGTAATCTGTGTCCTATTTGGGTTGTGGTTTCGTCACGATGTGAGAGCTCTGTGGCTAATTTTGAAAGTCTGAACATCAGGTTATTTTTGCACCTTTCCATACCCATTTGTCCGCCAGTTCCTATCTCTCCAAAAATTTCATTAGTTCTTTGGGATGCAATTCATTTAAGTCGTTCGCATTTTTTTATGAATACAAACTGCAATCAAATTGTTTCCACTTATTTAATTTTTGTTGTTTGCCTAATGTTATTGTATAATATACAATTATGACTTTCGTTATAAATTAACCATGAAACGAATTGTCTCCAGTTAAATTGGTAAAATAATTAATATGGACGATATCGAGGCATGTCTTAACGAAGTTAACAATCGGACATAAAATAATTTACTTACATAAGAGAATTTAATGAGAAAAGGTGAAATATGATAAATAAGATGTTTAAGGAAGGCAGAGTTTTTATTGTTGCCATGTTTGTGTTTTTAGGGTTATTTCCCCTTGTTTTGTTTAAAATGCTCGCATTTCCAAAGGCAAGCGAAGAACTGATGGAGGGTGTTCAGCGGAATCTGGAGGGGTTTTTAAACAAGCAGAAAGATATGCTTGTCATACTGTGGGATGAAAGAAAGTCGCATGCCCGGGCTATCTCGGACACGATTCAAAGTGAATTCCTCATTCGCGGCGATGAGGATTTCGTAAGCCTTGCAAGCGGAAGAAATGAACATGAATATTTAAGACTAAAAACACAATTAGAGTGTTCAAAGGCAGATTACGGTTATAAAGGAATATTTATTTGTGATGCAGCTGGAACAATCCACCTAACAACCGAAAGTGAAAAATCCCTGATAGGCGTGAATATTATGAAAGAAAAGTCATTCAGGAATGTGCATGAGACGTTATACGATGGCAAAACATACATCTCTGATGTGATCCACTATTCCGTGAATACTGCTGCGGATGGCGGCAAAGCGGAGGATTCACCTTCTCTGTTTATTTCCTATCCGATTAAGGGGGGAAATCACGATGTAATTGGTGCGGTTTTGTTATGGATGGATGCGTCCATGCTTAATAACGGCATGAAAAATGTTGCCTGGGGAAAAACGGGAGAAGCTTATCTTGTAAACAAAGATGGTATCATGATCACACAATCGAGATTTTCAGACCAGATCAAAAATACCGATGATATCTGCAGGACATGTCATAAAGTAGCGGATCCAACTACAACCATACTGACAAAAGGGGTGAAACGGTGCATTACAGGGAAAACCACCGGTTATGATTTGAAAGGATACAGAGATTACGATGGGTTAAAGGTCGTGGGTGCGTGGACATGGCTTAAAGACTTAAACATGGGGCTCATTGTAGAAATGGATACCGATGAGGCCCTTGGTGTAGTAGATAATATTAATTCGCTGATGCGACCGCTTATGGTCGCAATGATAATTCCCGCTTTTGTCCTCGCAATGTTGATTTGCCGGAAGCTTTCGACAGGATATGTGCTGAAAGGCATGCCCCTGCCAATGAAGACATCCCTGGGTGTAACCAGCATTATTATGGTGGGGTTTGTAATAGCCATCATGGATGGTTACAAATTGAGAAAAGAACAAGGATATCTTCGGGAGCAGAAATATAAAGTGCAGAATCCATTAAGCGTTTTTGGCTCGATTGTGACACAAAGAGACGAAGACTTTATTAAGGATAATATTTCTAAATTTAAGGGGGTGTTACCCACTTTCAAATCCGAAAACACTTTCCCTGGTACTGAAGAAAGTGAAATTATAAAAAGTGATGACAACCAAACGCCGGAAAAGTCTGAGTCTATAACAAATTGGGAAGTAAAACCTTAAGAAATTTCTCATGAAATGGAGATATTCTGTATGGACTCAAAAATAAATGAAGATTCAGAATCTCTTATTAACACAAAAGAAACCAAAGGATGGTTTGAATATCAACCTTCTTACGATGGGACGATTTTTCACATCAATAGTCTTGGAGCAAAGATTTTTGGATTTAACTCACCTGACGATGTCATAGGGAAAAAAGTTAATGAATTATATACCCATCCATTATTTCGTAAATTTTTAAACTGAGATTTTAGGAGATACTATTATGAATCCGACTGTTCAGGCACAAACAGGGAATCTGAAGGTACTCGTGCTTGCAACCATAGCATTTGCAACCTGTTTTGCAGGCTGGACACTCTTTTCCCCCCTGGCAGTTTACATGAAAGCAGACTTTAAGTTGTCTTCAACATCCGTAGGATTACTCCTGGCAACCCCGGTGCTCCTTGGTTCTATTGCCAGGGTACCGATTGGCGTTTTAACGGATAAATTTGGTGGCAGACGGGTTTTTAGCGTGCTGCTTCTGTTTGGCTTTTTCCCTATGTTTATTGCGGGTTTTGCACACAGTTACGGGTTTCTGCTGGTTTGTGGATTCTTCTTCGGTATCATAGGGACATCATTCGCCATCGGGATTCCACAAGTTTCACAGTGGTATCCAAAAGAAAAACAGGGTTTGGCATTAGGGATTTATGGCGTTGGAAATATAGGTTCCGCCGCTGCCACGTTTGGAGCACCTTTTCTTGCGGAGTCTCTCGGCTGGAACAAGGTATTTATGATCTATGCGATACCATTACTCGCAATGGCCTTTGTTTACTGGTTTTTCTCCGCAGATGCGCCAAAACCCGCCAACGTAAAACCTCCGACCTTTCGTGATAAAATAAAGGTATATAAGTCTTCTAACCTCATCTGGGTCTTTTGCCTGTTTTATTTCATGACCTTTGGATTCTTTGTTACCTTCTCATTATGGTTGCCCTCTTACTTTCGGGACTTTTATAAATTAACACCCGTAAAGGCTGGTAGTCTCACGTCAATATTTGTATTTGCCACAACCTTTTCCCGCATCCTGGGAGGGTATCTTGGTGACCGTATCCCCGGAAGGCGCATTTTAATCGTCCTTTCAATAGCGTTACTCGGTATACTCGTTTTCCTGAATATGAATGTATCGTTAATGACTTCACTTACCGTCTTTTACTTGATGGGTATTTGTCTGGGCATCGGGAATGGCGTTGTATTTAAACTGGTAGCAGAGTATTTTCCCAAAGATACTGGCGCTGTTGGAGGAATGGTAGGCGCCGCTGGCGGTCTCGGCGGCTTCTTTCTTCCCATTATGTTGGGTACCATCAGGGATTATACGAATAATTATTCTTTAGGATTTATCTTCGTTTCCCTTGTGTGCCTTATATGTCTCTCGTTTATGGAAGAAAAGACCATAACAAAGATGCATACGAAAAAAGCTGTGGGAGTAACTTAGGGATAGGGCGCACCCGTTAAGTCAAATCCGAAGATATCAGTTACCATCCGGTTATATGAATTTTCTTTGCAGCTATGCTGCGTTAAGATTTATGAGCGTATTAAAGATAGCAGCTTATTCATTGGATACCCGTTGGTTTACTGCCGTCATGGCTACGATTATGGTTGCCTCTCTTACTCAGTGGTATGGCTACGAAGCAATTGCCCCTTACTTTTTTTTTGCAAGTTTAGCCATACTCTTCTCTGTGGTTGTTTTTAAGGCAGCGCAGACGGTGTTATTCTATAAAGACGTCATAGAGGAAATACTCAATCCGGAGAAAACCCTCTATTTCTTTACGATTGTGGGTGCCGGGAGTTTTATTGGCATTTGTTTTTCCAGGATATTTCATTTCTATACAATGGCCCACATATGCTGGTATGTTTCCATTGGTCTATGGGTAGTAATATCACTTTCTACGTTTAGCATCCTTTTCCTGAATCCGAAATCAGAGGATAGAAGGATTGAGGACGTCTTGCATGGGGGATGGTTTTTCGCGACGGTGGGCACTCAATCTACGGCCTTGCTGGGAATGATCGTTGCAGAGCATACCATAAAACATGTGATCTTTATTCACGTATTTTCATTTGCACTCTGGTCGGTAGGGGCAAGTTTGTATCTGGTATTTATGGCATTGCTTACCCTAAGACTGATATTTTACCGGTTTGATAGCAACACCCTTCTCTCGCCTTATTGGATGAATATTGGGGCAGCCGCCATAACGGCAATTACGGGTGCAGTATTGCACCAACATATACAAACAGTAGGGGGGCCTTTTACCGACCTCCTCCCGTTTTTAAAAGGGGTTTCCCTGTTTTTTTGGTCTTTTGGACTCTGGTGGATGCCCTTCTTAATTATTCTTGCCGTAAGAAAGT
This sequence comes from uncultured Candidatus Brocadia sp., assembly GCA_964490485.1. GTDB lineage: Bacteria > Planctomycetota > Brocadiia > Brocadiales > Brocadiaceae > Brocadia. Next base: position 18,019 of record CAZBCT010000040.1, read on the forward strand.
TGATTTACAGGGGAGAAGCTCTTACGTTCACGGTAGGATACTGGGAGATTGCCTTCGCTCTGGGTTTATATGCCGATAGCACCATTCATATGTTTGCGTTATTTGAGGGGCACTATCTCGTTGTCATCTCAACGGCTTTTGCCATAGCCTGTATAACCATTTGGTTTTTTTCATCGATATTTACGATTTTCTATTTAGCAAAGTCTTCCGTATGGGTACCTGTTAACAAACTAACCATTGACTGCGTGACTCCATATAGTTTTAAACTGCACGGCAGACTTTTTCAGGTAAAAGAAGTGATCAGCGAATGGTTAGACCAAACTATTCAGGGTGTGACAAAGAAACGATATTGGATAATAACGAATACAAATCTTACCTGCCTTATTTCCTACGACCTGCTGACAAAAAAATGGTATTTTGATCAGGTTAAGGCGTAACCCCAATTTCTCACGGAGCGGCAGGACACCCCCTTTTGGGGTACAAGGTATTCATCTTATACCGTATAACACACAACCCCAACAAAAACACCAAAACCGTTTTCATCTCCCGCCAAATATATCCTGTTGTAACAATATACCTTTTTGACAGGACTCATTAAATCTGCTATCATCGAGCCAAAATCGTCATCACTGAAGGCTAATATGGGAAAAATCAACGAAGCAACAGATACCGATCTAAAGGTAATTGAAGACTTGAAAAGGTCTGGCTGGAAGCCGGGAGATACCTTGCTGTATCAACAAGAGTACCGTTTAACCCCGGAACAGCAGAAAGTATTTGAAGGTAAAAAGAGCATCAAACCGGATATTACCCTGACAGACCTCAACGGCAACATCCTGGCCGTATTTGAGAACAAGTTTGAGGACGAGAAAAAAGCGCTTACCAAGCTCCGCACGCTTTACGCAACCGTTTTAAAATCCCGCTTTTTATATGCCTGTTCACCCGAAAGAATTCTATTTTACGATACCGAATGGAAAGGCCTCGAGGCAGGCGAGTTTCGGCAAGTCAATAGCTTCATGTCGCTTGAAGAAATGCGGTTAAAAATCGAACAAGCCAAAAGAATAAACCTCAATCGGGAAGTATTCATTGATAAAACAATTGCCGGCGGCATTAATCCAAGCTGCGGCAAAGAAACATATTACCAAGTCGAATGCATTGAAACACTTTTGCGGAAATACCGGGAAGGCAAGCAAAAAATGCTGGTGCACATGGCCACAGGTCTTGGAAAAACCCGGACAATGGTTGCCTTCGTTAAAGCTATTCTTGAATACAATATGGCTAGACGAGTGCTTTTTGTGGTTGACCGCATTATGCTTGCAGACCAGGCGCTTCATGATGGTTTTTCTCTCATCAGCAAAGAGTTTTCGTCCGTGCGAATCACTTCATCAAATTATCGCCAATACAAAAACACGCAAATTCATATAATCGTCATAGACACACTGGAAAATATCTACCAAAACATTCCAAGCTCTTTTTATGACCTGATCATTGTGGACGAATGCCACAGGTCTATCAATATCAACAGAAAGCTCATCTTTGATCATTTTCTTTGCCCGCGTATCGGGCTAACCGCCACCCCACGGAAGGCAATCGCAGCAAAAGGAAAAGACATTTCAGAAGAAGACCTTGCCATATTGGACACCTACAAGCTCTTTGGATGCGAAACCGGCGAGCCGGACTATCAATTTGACCTGACGCGCGGAATTGACGAAGAATTTTTAGCGCCCTATCGGATTTTATCAATTGAAACCGAACTTACCAAATTAGCGCGTGAAAAGGGTGTTGAGTTTAGTTATGTCCTTGATCCTGATGAAAGAAGAAGAATCGAACTGGATCAGCAGAAAAAGCTGATGCTTGAACAGTTGGAGCGCAAATACATTTCCGAAGACAGATGCCTGCGCATTGCCGAAGAGATAAAAGCCCATACCGAATATGGCGAAAAAGTTCTCTTGTTCGGCGTTAGTCAAGCTCACTGTATCATGCTCACCAAAGCGCTCAACAAGGTTTTTGCCACACCTGAAGATGAAGCCAGCCCGCGCTATGCAGAGGCAATTATCTCCGACAATAACGACCTCAATGCGACCTTCAAAAAGTGGTTTAAGGACATTCATCACAAGCCGTTTATAGCAGTTTCGGTTGACATCATGGGCACCGGCGTGGATATTCCCTGCGTTCGGTATATTTCCTTTGCCGCGCTGACTAAATCCGTCGGCAAATATGTCCAAATGCTTGGCCGCGGTACACGGCTTGATCCAAAGACAGGCAAATTCAGCTTTAAAGTATTAGACTTTGTCGGCCTATGTGCCTCTATGGAGGATAATGGAAAGGGAACGCCAAAACCAAATATAAAGATCGTAAATGGAAAAGACGGTGGGGATGGTGGAATATATGAACCAAAGGGTGAATGGTTTATCATAGACAATCCAGACCCCGCACATCTTATTCAGCGTGTATATCTGCATGGTGATAAAATCCAGGTAATTGATAATATCCCCATTGAAAAGGCCAGGGCTTTGTTTGAGGAAGAGCTGGAAAAGGCCGATAAGCCAGAGATTGTTGAAATCAGGAAAAAGGTTGAGAAAGACAAAGAGTATGAACCAAGCGCAGACGATGTGGAAACGATTAAGGATTGGGCAAAAAAGCCTGAAGTATATCTTGATGAAGGTCAACTCCAGAAAGTGTATGATTTTAAACAAGGCTCAATTTGGGATTTCTTCCTTCATGCCTTAAAGATTAAGAAAATCCCTACTCCGAAGGAGCGGATCGAGCATGGCTTTGATTCGTATTTAAAGACGTACAGCTTTAACGATGACCAAATACATATTCTGCGGGATATAAAAGACATTTTCGCAGAAAATATTACGCAAAAAAGGCGGATCACTGCACAGGAGATATTTGATAATCCCGTTTATATGCGCATAATCGGGGCAGATTACCAGGAAATTAATCAAAAGTTTGCTAATCGCCTGCCTCAGGTTTTTGAGGAATTACAAACGGTGTTTAAAGTATAGAAATTTCAAACCGGTTTTCCCCTCTAAAAAGAGGGGATAAGGGGGTGTGTAAGTTTTTCGTGACACCCCCACGACCCCCTCTCAAGATGGGATGAGAAAAGTCCCCTCCTGGGAGGGGATTCAGGGGTGGGTTTTATGGTATTATAAAAAGGCATTGATAGCATAATTTAATGTACAGGAATTTCAAATCGATCTCGTAGCGCGGGGGTTTCTCCCATAAGTGTTAAGTTAAGAGATCTATAAATATTATAAACCTTTAAGATACTAAAACCGCAACGACAAGGCTCATGGAGAATATAAGGGAAGGCATTTTATGCATTGGATGAGGCGAAGGTTGGAATGCAAAAAATCCCGAAGGGGTGTAATACAACTGAAACGACGAGAATATACCACCCCTTCGGGGTTAGAAAAACAATAACGTAACGATATGCTATAATAATACCATCCCTTCGGGATTAAAAAACCATTAATTGATAAACGAGATGGCGCTTGTTTATTATTTCTTGTTTTGTATTAATCACAATTTGTCAATTGCTATCATTGGTATTTATAGCAGTTTCTTTTTTCTTAACTTAATACGTATGGGGGTTATCCCCCGCCGTTGACTGACCACAAGGGATCGGCGCTACAAAAACGGCCGTTTTGCCTTGCCTTGCAAAACAAAACCTAATTTAAGGTTAGACTATGGGAAGATCAACCGTTCATTACGCAGATAACGAAACAAACAATATCCTCAAACGTTTGCATAATAAGCTACGTCCTGCCGGTACTCCGGTTGAACGCGTGGAGTATATTATTGAACTTCTCCTGCTTCGTATCTTTGAAGCCAAACTCAAACAGGATGGCACGTTTACTCCCTTGAGAAGGCTTTTTGAAGGTGAAAACTATCGCCTTCTGTTTTCTCACCTGCTTTCTCTTACGGGTGATCAGGTATTATCAGAACTTAACAAAAATATTTTTCCGTTTTACGCATCCATCCTTACCAAGGCCAGGCAAGTAATAAGCGGCAATCTGCCAACCAAGATGCAGGATCAGCTTGTCCTCATGGAAGAAGTATTTGCCAACTCCAACTTTACTAACAATGTCAAAGGCGGCGTGATTGCAGAAGTTATCGGACTGGTGAACGAGATTGACGAACAACGGGTTTTGAAAACCGATATTTTGGGCGACGCTATCGAATCGGCGTTATCGGAAACCGGGGGTACAAAAGATTTAGGGCTGTATCGGACACCAGACCACATCCGCAAAATGATGGTGAAGATGGTTGATCCCGATTTTACCGATACTATTTTTGACCCTGCCTGCGGCACATCCGGATTTCTTTTTAACGCCTATGAATATGTTATTGAGAAGGCAAGAAAAACAAGACGGTTTCCACCTGAGCATGTTGCAAATCAATTTTATCGCGCAGGCATTGGTGGTATTGAATATCAGGGCCGTATCAGAAAGATGGCGGCAGTGAATATGTATATCCGCGGGCTCAATCCGCACAACATCGCCCAGGGTGACAGCCTGAAAATGTATGACCCGTCAAGCGATGCCGGTAGTAAAAGCGTAGTGATTGCTAATCCTCCTTTTGGCGCGGAACGCGACCAGCCGGCATATCCAAATGTATGGGAAGAGTACTCCAGAGAATCTGAAACCACGATCCTCTTTGTAAAACTCATGTTTGACCTCTTGATGCAAGGTGGACGATGCGCAGTGGTTGTGTCAGAAGGGTTTTTAACATGGGGACAAAATAGCGCCTGCGCTCTGAGAAAACTCTTGTTAAACGCGGCGAACTTGCGGGCTATCATCAGCCTTCCGCAAGGTGTGTTTGTGTCGAAGGGCGGTCAGGGCGCCAAGACCTCAATCCTGTATTTTGAAAAAGGCCAACCGACAGACCCCGGCTTACAGCCTGCCGGGACAAGTTTTATCTGGTATTACAAAATAGAAAACGACGGCTTCTCGATGGGAACGAACCGCAAACCGATTGAAGGAAGCCAGATTCCTCAGTTGTTGGAGATTTTCAAGGAGGTTAAGCAGGGTAAAAGACCAAAAGACACGAAGCATAGTTTTTGTATTCCCAAAGAATGGATTGAAACGCTTGATCCGCGCCTTGCAGAGCGTATAAAAAAAGAAGTTAAAGAAAGGTTTACGGAGAAGAACAAGGCCAAATGCGAAAAGCTCCTTGCCGGTCTTGATGAAAAACTTGCCAAAGGCAAATTGAGTAAGGTGATGTATGACGAAAAACTCTGGCAGTTTGATAATGTGGTAGAATCGCAGATTGACAACGAAATCGCCAAAGCCATTGAAAAAGCCAATTCGTATCATTTCAACCTGCAAAACTACCGCAGTAATCTAAGCGAAGAACAGATAAAAGAATGGCAATATGTGTGTCATTCCTTCGCCATTTGTCATTCTGAGCAGATCCAACATCCTGAGCAAATCCCACATTCTGACCAATCCCCGCATTCTGAGCAACTCCCGCATTCTCATTCAGAGCAACTTTCACATGGTCATTCTGGGCAACTCCCACATTGTCATTCTGAGCGAAGCGAAGAATCTCAATGCTCAAGCATAGAGAAAAGATATCAGGAACTCAAAACTGCCGATCCAAAAACTGTTCTGAAAATCCTTGCTTCATTTGACCCGCAAAATGCCTTGCAGATGGATATTGCAAGGGAGTATTTGAGCAAAGTCAAAAGGCAAATTTTGGAGAAGGACGAGAAGTTGAAGAAGCTGGAAATCACCCTCAGTAAGGGTTTTCTTTATCCAATCGTTTCTCTGAAAGAATTCATGGTTGTTAATAACGAAAAAATTAAGCCTGCGGAATACCCTGAACAGAAATATACTGTTTTAGGTGTATCCAACCAACACGGAGTTTTTATAAATGAAAAATTGCTTGGCGAAGATATAAAACAGGTTTATTTTAAAGTCCATAAAAATCCAGCGTTGTCCGGTTAGGAAATTGCGTAAAACTGGTATCAGAAAAAAAATAAG
>CAZBCT010000041.1:0-23785 GCA_964490485.1 uncultured Candidatus Brocadia sp.
AAAGAGCGGGCATCCCATATCTTCATCAATGTTATTATTCCCATCCTGCTTGTCTATGCCGGAAGGCATAATAACACAAGAATGGAAAAGATACTTCATCTCACGTACCGGAATTATACCCCCCTTCCCGACACCAGCGTGACAAAATTCATGAGCAATCGTATCTTTGGACAACCAGATGCATCAAAAAAACTCATCACATCTGCCAGGCGGCAACAGGGATTGTATCAAATCTTTAAGGATTTTTGTGAGAATGATAATATGCGCTGCAACAAATGCGCCTTGTATCTGTCAATGGTTGAAAGATAATAGTTTACCACAGAGCACGCGGAGGTTGCAGTGATGAATAAAGAAGAAAGACTTAACAAGATAACAAAAACAATTATTGGTGTGGCTATTAATATCCATCGTTCGTTGTGACCAGGATTCCATGGAGCTGCTTATGAAGCATGGTGAAATATTAAAAGACGGTATTCAGCGAGTTGTTAATAATTTTCCTGATTCTCTGCGATCTCGGTGTTCTCTGCGGTGAGCAGGATAATGAAAAAACTAAAATTCTTCATCGTGGGAATACTGGGCGCCTGGTTTATAAGATTATTAGCTTTAACTATCCGTATTCATGAAGAGCCACAAGGATTTACTGAAAAGATACAAACCACGCATGCCATCTACACTTTCTGGCACTGCCTAATGCTCGTCCCTGCCTATGTGGGACGCAATAAAAACATCCAGGTACTCATCAGCCAGCACTCTGACGGTGAATATATCGCACAGGTAATAAAAAGACTTGGCTTCGGTGTTATACGAGGATCAACCACACGGGGCGGCGCTCGTGCAGTAAAGGCCATGGTTTATAAGATCCGGGAAGGCTATCCGGTTGCAATTACCCCGGATGGGCCACGGGGACCACGGCTCGTTGTTCAGCCTGGCTGCATCTATCTCAGCCAAAAAACGAGACTCCCCATTCTTCCTGCTACTGTTGGATTCTCCCGTTATTGGAAGCTTCCCAGTTGGGATAAATTCCGTATCCCGAAGCCATTTTCCCGTGCATTGATAATGTACGGCAACCCGATCCATATTCCCTCCAAACTTACTGAGGAAGAATCGGAACACTACCGGCTTCTGGTAGAAAACATTATGAAAGAAATGACGGAAAAAGCAGATAACTTAGTGAGGGAAAAAAAACGGTGAATCGCCTTGTTTCGCTTCCGCGGTCTCTTATATAGTAAATGCAAAAAGAAAGTTGTCATTGCGAACACATTCGTTTTGCTCAGTGTAAACTCCGTGAAGCCATCTAAACCGTGGAGATTGCTTTGAGCTATCGCCTTTGCAAGACACGTGCATGGATACTTATTTAGTACGTTTACTATAGTATTACCTAATAAAACTTCTTTTTTGTGTAAATTTTTACTTCGATGTATCCTTCCTCTTACGCCTTATTACGGAAAAATATATTGCCCACAAGGCAACAAAACCAACGGTATAGAGTATTACAAAACCGGTATGATTCATTCCTGCATAAAAATCCGAATGGTGCACTGAAAATTGCAGAAAAACCCTGGTATACACAGGGTAGCAAACAGCGTCACAAGCGCCTTTAGAGAATTACCTTAGTAAAGAATATCCCGCTGGATTGGGTCAAACCGTTGCCCGCGATATGGGCTGCTGTAACGATGCCTGTGCTGCTGCAAGCCTTGCAATGGGAACACGATAGGGGGAGCAACTCACGTAGTTCATTCCCACCTTATGACAAAACGAAATGGTTTGTGGATCTCCCCCGTGCTCTCCACAAATCCCAACCTTCAACTCCGGACGCGTACTCCGTCCTTTTTTAATGCCGATTTCCACCAGTTGACCTGTGCCCTCCTGATCTATTACCTGGAACGGGTCTTTTTCAAGAATACCTTTTTCAAGATATTCAGGCACAAAGGAACCCACGTCATCACGGCTAAAACCAAAGGTCATCTGGGTAAGGTCATTCGTTCCGAAGGAAAAGAATTCAGCTTGTTTTGCGATCTTATCAGCAATCAGGGCGGCACGGGGTAGCTCAATCATGGTGCCTACCATATACTCAATCTGCATACCCTTCTTTTTCATAACGTCTTTCGCAATTCTATGGACATTGTCTTTTAATAGATTGAATTCCTGTTCCGTACTAATGATGGGTAACATGATCTCCGGATAGACGGCAATGCCTTTTTTCTTCACGTTGCAGGCAGCCTCAATGATGGCCTGCGCCTGCATGTCGTAGATTTCCGGGTATGTGACACCCAGCCTGCAGCCGCGGTGACCCAGCATGGGATTTAATTCATGAAGCGCAGCTACCTTTTCCTGAACCTCTTTCAGGCTGATCTTCATCTGCCTTGCCATTTCTTTCTGATTGTATTCTTCCTGGGGAAGAAATTCATGAAGAGGCGGGTCGAGGAATCGTATCGTAACCGGGAGTCCGTTCATCGCTGTGAATATTTGTTCAAAATCACGACGCTGCACGGGAAGCAATTTTTTCAGGGCTGAGGTATATAAATTCAATGGTTCTTTGAGCTCTTTTTTAATTTGTATTAATTCCTTTTTTACGGTGTCCGTCTTGTTATTTGTGCCCTTTTGCAATTCCTTTTCAAGCCCGGCAATCTTTGCATTTAATATTTTTACGTCCGGGGCGGAAAGGATCATCTGCCGTACGGAGTCAATCCTGTTTTCTCCAAAGAACATATGTTCCGTCCTGCAGAGCCCGATACCTTCGGCCCCCAGTTCCCTCGCCTTTTTTGCATCCGTCGGCGTGTCGGCATTGGTTCTGATCTTCAATTTGCGCACTTCATCAGCCCATTGCATAAGGGTGGCAAAGTCTCCGCTGAGCCCTGGTTCTATGGTAGGAACCATCCCCAGCATTACTTCGCCTGTGCTTCCGTCTATCGAGATATAATCTCCTTTTTTTATGACCTTACTATTCACCTTAAAGGTCTGGCTTTTATAATCTACATATAACGCACCGCACCCTGCCACACAACATTTACCCATCCCTCTTGCCACTACGGCTGCGTGGGACGTCATGCCGCCGCGTGTGGTCAGGATACCTTTGGAAACGTGCATCCCACCGATATCCTCAGGGGAGGTCTCTTTTCTTACGAGGATAACCTTCTCTTTCTTATCCAGCGCCCATTTTTCAGCGTCTTCCGCGCTAAACACCACCTTTCCTGTTGCTGCGCCCGGAGATGCCGGAAGTCCTGTGGCAATGACCTGCTTTTTTGCCTTCGGGTCAAAGGTGGGATGCAACAACTGATCAAGCTCGCTGGGGTTAATGCGGGCAATGGCAGTCTTTTTGTCAATCAATCCTTCTTTGACCATATCAACGGCGATCTTGACTGCCGCCTGGGTAGTGCGTTTCCCCGTTCGTGTTTGCAACATGAACAGCCGGTTTTCCTGTATGGTAAATTCAATGTCCTGAACGTCTTTAAAGTGGTTTTCCAGGGTGTTTTTATAAGTAACAAGCTGTTTATACACCTCTGGCATTTCTTTTTCCAGGTGCGTAATCGGTTCAGGAGTGCGGATTCCGGCAACAACGTCCTCACCCTGGGCATTAATGAGGAATTCACCATAGAATTTGTTTTCACCCGTTGAAGGATTCCTGGTAAAACATACCCCGGTGGCAGAGTGATTTCCCATATTCCCAAAGACCATGGCCTGAATGTTTACCGCCGTTCCAAGGAGTCCTTTGATTTCATAAAGTTGCCGGTATTTAACGGCCCGGGGATTATTCCATGATGCAAATACGGCATTGATTGCCTTCTGGAGCTGTACTTTTGGATCGGTTGGAAAATCTTCGCGGGTCTTTTTTTTGTAAACAGACTTGAACTCTTCAACGATTTTTTTCAACTGATCAGACGTCAGTTCGGTATCACTTTTTATCCGTGTCTTCTTCTTGTATCGATCCAGAATCTCTTCAAAATAATGACGCTCAACACCCATAACAACATCGCCAAACATGGTGATAAACCGCCGGTAGGCATCCAACACAAATCGTTCATTGCCGGTCTTTTTTATAAGCCCGGCAACAGCATCCGGGGTTAATCCTAAGTTTAAGACCGTATCCATCATGCCTGGCATGGACGCTGCTGCGCCACTGCGCACAGAAACCAGGAGCGGATTGGCCGGATCACCCAGCCTTGCCCCCATGAGTTTCTCCAGGCGCGAAAGATTCTGTTCTAGTTCTTTGGCGAGACCACCAGGGTACTGATTATTGTTCTTATAATACGCATCGCAAACCTCTGTCGTTATCGTAAATCCGGGAGGTACGGGAATACCCAGATTAGTCATCTCTGCAAGGTTGGCTCCCTTGCCACCGAGCAGGTGTTTCATGTCAGACCTTCCATCAGCAGAGCCATTGCCAAAGAAATAGACATACTTAGGCGACATCCAGATTGCTCCTTTCACTAAATGTATGAAATTACTCAACACGAAAAGCTTGATTTTTATGCTCAGAATGCATCAGAAATGGGCATTTATGCTATCAAAAATAAATTTAACACGCAAGGAAATTTCAAGAAAACGCAAAAGTTATATGAAAGCGATGGCAAATGTGATACCATGCTATAAAGAAGCTGCAATTAAATAATTAATACTGCGTAAAAACCAGCATTAGACGCTAACTAACTCATAAATACTCCTTTTTCCAAAGCTCCCGTGCCGGTTTAGAGAGAAACCATGAAACATGCCGTCAGGGTAACCGAAGTGCTTAAGAATCACAATTTTTTAAAGCTCTGGATCGGTCAAATCGTATCCGCACTTGGTGATCGATTTCATCAGATGGCGTTATTAGGACTCATGATAAAAAAGGGGGGGAATGTTGGACAAGAGTTATCTAAAATTACCTTTTGGAGCGTCTTGCCTTTTTTTTTGTTCAGCCTCTTTTCAGGAGTGCTTTCAGACCGCTGGCCAAGAAAGCGCATATTAATTGGCGCAGATATCGCCCGCGTTCTTTTGGTATGCGCCATTCCCTGGGTTATCGGTAATCCCGTTTCCATTACCGCTGCTTACCCATTTGTTTTTGCTATCGGTATCTTTACCTGCCTCTTTTCACCGGCAAAATTTTCGATTATTCCCAATCTTGTTGAAAACCGCCACCTCCTGGTTGCAAATTCCCTCATTGCGTCCTCGGCGCTCTTAAGCGTCCTGGCCGGCACTGCTTTAGGGGGTGTTATTTTTGATTCAATGGGATTTAAGTCATCCATATACTTCAATGCCTTTACCTATCTCTTCTCTGCTGTGGTTCTTTGGAAACTCACGGCACAGGAGAAGAAACTTCCTGACAGAAAAGGCATGTCCTCTGTCCTTACGGATATCAAAGAGGGCATGAAATACATCTATCGCGATGTCAGGCTGATCATCCTCATTCTCTTTAGCGCATTTTTCTGGCTTATCGGCATAAGTTTTTACATCGTACTATCCGATTTTGCCGGAAAGGTATGGGAGTATACCTCCCTAACGCCTCTAGGACTGATTTTTTCCCTGCTTGGTGGCGGGCTTGTTACTGGTTCGGTACTGACTGGTAAATATGGTAACCAGGTGAAACGGAATATCCTCTATACGGGCAGTGTTTGGGCGCTGGCATCTGGCATGGTCGTCTTTTCTTTGGTAGAGTCCTATACAGCAGCTTCGTGCACGGTTTTCTTCGTAGGAATCGCCGGTGGAGCATTTCTGTCTCCCATCAACGCCGATATTCAAAAGATTACCCCCGACGAGTTAAGAGGCAGGTCTTTTGCCTGTAAAGATATTTTCGTAAACGCCACCATGGTCGCTCCGATACCGATGATTGGTAAATTAACAACCTTCGTTTCGGCAAGAGAACTGATGCTCTATTTGGGCATAGGGGGATTTTTAGCCGGTATCCTCGTGACGTGGAAGAGTATCAAACTCAATACCATACAGGAACAGACAGAGAAAGATGCATAATCGCACGACACATCCTCTCCACTCACGGATTATGAAAAAAGAACCAGGAAAGACCCCTCATACAAAAGGTGCATTTTTTAATACCCTGCACCGCCGTCTTCCTGGGTTCCTGAATAATTGCTTCTTCTTCGTGCTTAAGGCGGCAGGGGTTGTGTTATTAAAAGTTTTTTTTCATATCCAGGTTCATAATGCAGGATATATCCCCCGGAAAGGGCCGCTTATTGTTGCTGCAAACCATTTCAGTTACATGGACCCCGTGGCGCTTCAATCCATGTTTCCAAGGCGTATAGCCTTCATGATGACGGAGATCTATTATGAGGGCCGCGGGAAATGGCTTTTTCAATTATTGCATTGTATCTGTGTTAAAGAGCAAGGGTCAAACAGGGCTGCGCTGAAGGAGGGTGTGGATGTGCTGAACAAAAACGACGTTTTAGGCATCTTCCCCGAAGGGGGAGTGAGCCGGGAGGGTCGCCTTCAGGAAGGAAACCCGGGAATCGGTTTTCTTGCCATAAAGAGCGGTGCACCCGTTATCCCTGCATTTATCTCCGGCACTTACAAGGCATTACCAAAAGGTGCAAAGATGCCAAAAATTTCCCGGATTACGATAATCTTTGGCAAACCGATGACATTTGCACCTGTTGGCGACCTGGAAAAAAAGAAGGGGATTGAGGAGATTACCAGGGTGATTATGGAGCACATTGAAAAATTATCTTTTTCTGAAAAACTAACGGAATAAATATTGGAGCTTTTTCAAGATCATGCTGAAGAATGAAATACTCACCGATTTGTCTCTCTATGGCGAGGAATTTATGCTTGGCCACGGCAAGGTGGCGTGCCTGCTTGTGCATGGTTTGGGCTGCGGACCGATCCAAATGCGGGAGATTGCAGAAAATTTATGTAAGTGGGGTTTTGCTGTCCGGGGCATACTTCTGCCGGGACATTGCAGGAATACCGGCGGACTTTCATTAAACTCGCACCACGACTGGAAAGAAAAGGTAGCGTCTGAATACCGTCAGTTACAGTTGCATTACGAAGAAGTCGTCGTGATCGGATTCTCATTAGGGGCATTATTGACCCTGCAATTGGCCATAGAATATCCGGTGGATAGAATTGTCCTCATGGGCATCCCGATGTTTATGATTCGGGAATACCTCCCCATCCGGAGTTTAATCAGGGTATGCAAAAATTTTATGGAAAAGATAAAAACCCGGAAGAGAAGGTGTTATATGGAATCGGAGGGATACACCGGCTACCTGCACCAGCCGGTAGATTCTTATTTTTCATTACAGGCGCTTAGTGGAATCTCAGAGATTATTCAGGCGGTTGATTTGAAACTGAAGGAGATAAAATCACCCGCCATGCTTATTCATTCCAAAAAAGACCTGATCGCTGCCCCCGCAAGCGCACGACACGTGATGAAGCATCTCGGCTCTGCCAACAAACGACTGGTTTGGCTTGAACGAAGCCATCATCTCGTGATGTATGACAGGGAAAAGGACGTGGTTTTTCAGGCGATAAAGGAATTTGTAACACATTATGAGTAGCGTGGATTAAGACAGTGGTTTTTACGCCCTCTCTCGCTGGTTCAATCCCTCAATCCCCATCCCCCCGGAAGGTACTCAAGGGCTGGGTTGCTCTTTCGAACGATCAAGTCACTGTTTTTTGCACTGGATATACCTTCTCGTCAAAAGAACTTTGCATGTTCGAACGTTTTCAGTTGACCAGATTAAGGACAACAACCGGATGCCGGACAAACGAGACATTATCCCGCCAGTACCGCATCACCCGGCAGGCAGAAGACTTTAGCACCACCGGTGGTATAGTGGACGACAAAAATACGTTGTCAGCCACGGAGCAGAGCGACGAAGCAATCTTGCTCCTGGGATTGCTTCGCGGAGGTTACACTGAGCAAAACGAATGTGCTCGCAATGGCGATTCATATATATCCATATTAAGGCATTGACTATAGACAACGGCTGCAACGTTCACGTAAGCTCGAACTCCGCGATGACCGGGGCATGATCCGACTCCGGAAATTTCACATCCTGCCTGAACGCACCTGATTCGTCCGGCAAAGCCTCATTGTGAATCTCAGCGTTTCGGAAGAATCCCATCAACGGTCTCGAAACGATAATGTGATCCAGCATTTCACCTTTTCCGAGGTGCAGGAGTGAAAATCGGGAGGATTCAGGAATGTTCTTTTCGCAGGGCACCATAATGCGGGGCGCATGTTTCGGATTTCCCGTTTCCTCAACGGGTCCGCAAATCGCCTTGACGGGAACTTCGTCCGCCCCGGCGTTGAAATCACCACAGATAGCAATCAGTGCGTCTTCTCCCTGCTGGTCGAAGATGCTATCAATCATCATCCTCGCCTGCAATGCTTGCCCAACGCGCTTTATAGACGAAATAAAACTTCCTTCGGCCCACGCAGACACCGTTTTCCAGGTAGAGTTGTCAAGTTTTTGTCCCGGAATGCTGGAAGCAAGCTTGGACTTGAGGTGTACATTAATCAGATGCAGCTTCATTCCGGCATCGGCACTGATTTGGGTGTAGAGCATGGGGCGTTCCCATTCCACGAGATCTGCAGAGGTGTCCGGTGGAATGGCTGTGGCCATTTGGTATCTCGGGCGCGGCCCGGAGCTATCCCGAATTATTTGGGCAGGGGCGGCAAACGAAAATCTTGACACGGTAACAATATTGCGTACGTCATAGAGTTCGCCGGTTGTGGTCAATGTTGTGTCCCGATGAAAGCCGGCATACTCGGTGCCGGCAAGAAGTTCATCCAAAGCGGCAAGGGTGCGAGAGCCACTAGCTTCCTGACTATTAACTTCCTGAAAGCAAAGAATGTCTGCGCGTAGTCGCTGCAATTGTGGCCGCATGATCCGGATCCGGTCTGCCAGCGCGGGCTTAACGTCGGGTCCATTATCCAGATTTTCCAGGTTAAACGTAGCAATTCGAAGCACCATCGGTACCCCTCCTGTTAGAATAGTGTGCTATTGTGCTGTCCGTGCAGCGATTATTAGGTTATTAAAGGATATTATACGGACATGTCATTGTTCAATAATTAATTGATTATATAAACTGTATAGCGCGTATTACTGTTCTGAAAGAATGTAGTTTCTCTCAGATCACCTAGGGTTGAATTCATGCGCCCCGATATCAAACCTTCCACCCAGGGGACTCTTGTTCCCGTAAAAATCGCGGCTTCCCTGGTCAATTCCAAACAGAGAAAAAAGATCAAGTCCCGCTTGAATAAGCGGGGAAGATGGCTGCAGTCGATAAGCGGAAAGGGTGTTTAAATGAAATGCCTTTCTGATAGTCCTCCCTCTGCCTGTATTCAGGAGAAGAGGATTGATACTGCTACCGACGGGAACTCCGGACAACATTTCTTGCCCCGTACCGTCACGCCAACTGGGAAAAGACGTGTAGTTTTTATCTCCCCATGTTATCATAAATTTGCCGTCTTCGGCATAGTAATTATTTCCCATGAATGAAAAACCGCTCGCCTGATAGGTATTTACGAGATGAACTCCACCCTTTGTTATGAAAACATTATTATAGAAGCTCGCGTTGCTCGCGTTGTATATGAGATTTACCGCCGATGGTGAACCCTTGGAAGCGGGACTTGTGTAAACAGTATTGTTATAAATTTGGAGATTGTTTATGCCACTTCCGCCATTCCATACCTGAATTCCTCCATGACTGTGTTCTCTTCCATCATTCTGGCTGATATTGTACCGGATTGTGTTATTGAAGAAGGGTGCCGCCCCGGGATATTGTGCAGCCAGAAAACCACTGCCATCGTTATCATGGGAGTAGTTGTATTGCATTACAGAATTTCTGACCCCACCATCCAGATCAAATCCCCCGCCATCAACTGAATTACTACCCGTTAAATTATGGTGAGATTCGTTGAACTGAATAATTGCGTTGTTTGAGTCCCATACCCAAATTCCAACCGGCCCTCCATCCGTATTATTACAGAGCCAGCCATTGTGGTAAGCCTCACAATATTGAATTCGCACGCCGTCTGTATTCCCAATTACTGCGCCGCTTCCAGAGTGAGTGTCTATTTTGTTCGGATCTCCGGAATTATCAAAAAATTTACAATTGCTCACAAAAACGTTCTGATGAGGCCATTCTGTGGTAGATGGACGGTAGCCCCAGATGTCAAGGCCATTTAACCGATTGTTAAAGACGCGTGTCTGCGTTATTCTCACATTGCGGAAACCGCTTCTACTTACATGCCAGGAACCGATGGAAATGCCCTCCTCTCCAAAGCCTGAGACATCAACCTTGTTGATATAAATACGTTTGAGTTTCACTGCCTCCCCTAAATCCATATAAAAGAAGATACCACTTCCTGTGCTTGTTGTTGGGCCAGAGCCTGAAAAATTAATATTCCGAATATCAAGGCCGGCACAATTGTATGCATAGAGGCCATGTCCTATGCCGGCATTAATTATGGCGCGTCCTCCACCACCATAGGAGGTGATAGTGACAGGGTTCGCAGCAGTGCCACTATCTGAACGATCAAAGTAAAGATTTCCATCGAAACGATAACCCCCTTTAAAATAGATATGATCTCCTGGGCTGAACGTCTTCTTGTTTACTCTTGATATAGTCCTCCAGGGTGCTGCGGATGACGTACCGGCATTCGCATTATTTCCCTTCGGACTGACATAGTAGTCGGTCGCGTTCACCACAGAAGAAGTCAAAACTATGAGAATGACTAAAGCCAGAAGATCGAATCTAAGTTTTATAAGCGTCCTCATAAAAATTACATTACTTTGTTAAAAACGTTTGCAAAAAAATATTAAGCTATAAGTCGAATTAGACCCACCTTACTACAAACAATGCTTTACGGCCTATTTTCTGTTTGACTAATTCCCTTCCTCCTGCCATGAATTGCATCTGTTAAACAAATTCCTGAAACACTTTTCCTATCAGTATCAGCAAAAAATGCGCTGTCTCTCAGATTGCCTCTTGATATGATATGCTAAAAAACCCCTTTAAATGCAAGCCGTAAGTGTCTTGTTACGGTAAACAAGTCAGCAAAATTATATTATTATACCAATAATTTAATCATTAATCAAGTCAACCTCAGCTCCATCGGAGCGGCATATGAAACAGAGAACAACATGTCGCTCCTAACGGAGCTTTTCACGGTATTTTTCAAAAAACTAAACTATTCCGAATAAATTAAAATTACTATTGCGTCATCACACCTTGGTATGGTCAAATAATACTTTAGAAATCTACTTTCGTATCGTCTCCTGATGGCATAGCATGAAGATATCTATGCACCCATTTCAGATAAAACAAGGGAGGTTTTAACCTGAACGCATATCTTGTTCTTATCCTCTGCCTTTACATCTTCAAAGAGACTTTTGAATACGTAATTCAGCATCTCAATCTCAGACACATGAGGAATGCGGGCGTATCCATTCCACCTGAATTTAAGGGGATGATCGACGAAGCTTTGTTGAAAAAGACCATGGACTACGAGACAGAAAAGACCCGTTTCAGTAGCATCTCTTCGATATGCACTAATATCATCACGATCATCTTCATCTTTTGCGGTTTGCTGAACATCTATAATTCCTGGCTAGCATCTCTGAGCCTGCCGTTTATCATTTCAGGATGGCTCTTCTTTCTGCTCTTGTCCTATTGCACAGAATTTTTATCCATACCCTTCAATCTTTATAGCACCTTTAAGATAGAGAATAAATATGGGTTCAACACCATGACGCTACGCTTGTGGGTATCTGATTTTATAAAGACATTTCTGATTTCAACAACCATGATGTCCCTCGTAACATTTGCAGGATTCTGGCTCATTCAGTGGAGTCCACATTACTGGTGGTTCTGGACATGGGGGTTTCTCTTTATTTTTAGCATTTTTATGATGTACATATCCCCCTATGTTATTGAGCCTCTCTTTCATAGATTTACCCCTATTGAAGATGAATTACTGAGAGAAAGGATCGTGAAATTGACGGACAAGGGCGGTATTCATGCAAGCAGGATTCTCAGAATAGATGCGTCAAAGAGGAGCAAACACACGAATGCCTATTTTACCGGCATTGGTAAAACAAAGAGGATCGTCCTCTATGACACCTTACTTGAAAGCATGAGCCACAATGAAATCCTCGCCGTGCTGGCACATGAGATTGGCCACTGGAAGAAAAAGCATATGCTAAAAATGATCATAGCATTTGAAGTGGTTTCATTTATCGCTCTTTATTGCTCATTCAAAATAATACAAAGCGACGCCCTTTTAACGCTCTTCCATATTCATACCAATACCCTCTTTGCAAAATTTGTCATCCTTATCTTCCTTGCGGACATGCTCTCTCTGCTGTTTACGCCGTGTATAAGCTATTTTATGAGGAGATATGAGAGGCAGTCAGACAAGGCTTCATATGAACTCGCGGGTGATTCAGAAAGCATGGTGAGCGCCCTTGTAAAACTTTCAAAGGAGAATCTTACCAATCTTTATCCCCATCCCCTCTATGTTGCCTTGTATTATTCGCACCCGCCCATCCTGGAGAGAATCCGGTATCTCAAGGGCTTTTCACAGTACAAAAACAGCGATGGGAAATAAGTTCTCGTCCCTCGAACGCAAACCGGTACCCCGGTTTCCCGGCTGGTGGGCAGCCCTGGGATCTGGAATCGTCTGGATGGCCCTTGCCCAGGGCAGCGGAGAACTGATCTGGTGGCCGTATATCGTTGCAAAGCACGGCCTTACTTTTCTGCTCCTGCTCATCCCGGCATGCCCCTGTAATATCCCGTTACCGTTGAGATTGGCCGTTATACTCTCCTTACGGGTGAGAGTATCTTCCATGGTTTTGTCAGACTGAACCGATGGTTTGGCATATTTCTCTGGTTGCTGATGACGCGGTCACTCCTCTGATTTGGTGCGTTTGCCTCAGCAGACGGAACGGCAATGGCAGCGCTAACCCACTTCCCTCAAGGCGTCCACGATATTCATACGCGCCGATCTGAATGCGGGCAACACACCGCCCAGGAGGCCCATGATTAGAGAGAAAATAAGTGATTTATGGATGATACCAAAGGTAAGGGAAAAGGTAAAGGCGAGTTCGGAAAAGGTCTGAAAGTTCATGGTAGAAATGGTAAGGAGCTGCATGAATGAAGCAAAAAACAGCCCTATACATCCGCCCAAAAATCCGATCATCAGTGATTCCATAAGAAAAGCGCCTAAAATGTTCCTTCTTTGAAAACCGAGCGCGCGTAATGTTCCGATTTCATTTGTGCGGTTTGCTACCGCGGAATACATGGTAACCATGGCTCCAATGATAGCGCCCAGGGAAAAGATGATGGTGAGTGATAGCCCCATGATGCGCAGGAATTTTGCCATCATCTTCGATTGATCTTCATAGTAAGTGATCTCCCGTTTAGCCTCCAGGGTCAGTCGCGGATCGCCTTCAATACGTGTCTTGAATTTTATGAACTCCGAGGAATCACGCAATTGAAAGATAACCGATGAATAAACGGGACGCCGGAAGGCCTGCATGAGCTGATCCACATCTCCCCATATCTCTGAACTAAAACCAGTATTCCCCGCATCAAACGTCCCCACGACCGTCCAGTCCCTCATGCCAAAGCGGAGGGTCTCTCCGATGCCTCCCCCTTTAAACCTTTTTGCGATACTTTGACCTGCAATGATCTCGGATAAACCCGTTCTGGGCATACGGCCCTCAGCGAGTTTTACCTGGGGACGCAATACAAGAGAACTTCCAGAAATGCCTCTGATTACCACATTTGCCGGCTTATTACTCCCCCGTTTGGGGAGGTTAATAAGCACCACCAGCTCTTTTGCCAGCAGGCGCTGGCCATGTGCCCCAAAGGCCACCTCCGGCTGTGTCTCTACGATTGACGCCTGCTGCCGATCGATCCCGCTTTGCACTTCAGAGGATGCGGCCTTGCGGATTACCACCACGTTATCATAGGAACCGGTATTCACCAGGGTCTTCCGCAACCCCTCGGCGAGCATTAAAATCGAGGCAAATACGAAGACTACTAATGCCATGCCGGACGCCGTAAGTGTGGTGGTGAGTCTGCGGGTCAGGAGATTGCGAAAGCTGTAGAGAAACGGTATTTTCATCTATCCAATCCTCCTCAAACCATCGGCGATCCGGACGTTTATTGCACGCCAGGTTGGGATAATTGCCGCAACCGCACCCACAAGAAGGGAGGCTGCTATATCAAGATAGATGGTTTTTTTCGCCACATGAAACACCGGAAAGTACGTCTCCATGGTGCTACCAAACACCCTTGCTATCGGGAAGGTGAACAGAATACCTATGATGCAGCCCATGATAGCAATACACAGAGACTCTCCGAATATAAGCGCCCCAATGTGCCAACCGCCGAATCCCAGGGTTTTGAATACTGCATATTCACCAATGCGTTCGCGGGCAGTCATGGCCATGGTATTCGCCAGCACCGCCATGATGATGATAATAACTACAAAGGAGACCATCTGTATGGCAACAACAATCGCTTCACTCATGGAAACAAAACCCAACTGGAAGGCTTTTTCGGTCTCGGTCAGGGTTTCTGCGAGGGAATTTTTAAAGGTATTATCAACTGCTACGGACACTTCATAGGCTAAGTTAGGGTTGTCTACCCCAATGAGATAAAAACCGGTTTGGTCTGCCCGGCGTGGAGCAGTTACTTTCATTGTTTCACTCAGATAGTCCCAATGGAAAAAAAACTGGGTTTCATCGGTGCTTTTGTCTTTGCCACGATAGATTCCACGCAGGACAAACTCCCAGTTGCCGGGGAAAATCGTTCCCTTTAGAGTAATCGTGTCGCCTATTTCCCAGCCATATTTTGTTACCAGCTTCTCTCCGGCGATTGCTGCCTTCCGGTCGCGCTGAAAAGCAGCCTTCTGTTCAGGTGGAAGTATATATTCGGGATACAATTCCAGATAGCTTTTCGGTTCTACAGCAAAGTTAGCGAAAAAGTTTTTTTCGTCGATATAGACGCCGCCAAACCAGTTTCCGTACGACACGAGCTTTACCCCGGGTATTTGCCGTATCTTTTCCTTGTAAGAAATCGGAAGTGAAAAGACCAGTGATATGGAATTTCTGGTCACCAGGCGGCTCGCCGAAGAAGCCTCTACCCCCGCGTACCAGGCGCTCACTACGGTCCTCAAAAGGCCAAAGGCAAGAATGACAACCGTAACGCCGAGAATCGTGAGCGAGGTGCGAAGTTTGTGGCGAAAGGTGTTTTTAAAGATGAGCTTGAGCAGATGCATTCAAAATACCCTTTTCCAGATGCCTTATGATACGGGCTTTTTCTGCCGCATGGGGATCGTGGGTAACCATGATAATGGTCTTACCGAGCTCGGCATTGAGACGACCCATTAATTCCAATATCTCTTTTGCCGAAACCCGGTCCAGATCGCCCGTTGGCTCATCTGCCACCAGTAGGGTCGGGTCAGTAATAATGGCACGCGCTATGGCCACCCGCTGCTGCTGTCCACCGGAAAGCTGGCCTGGGTAATGGTCCATACGGTCGGAAAGATTGACCATCTGAAGCGCTGTTTTCACATGCTCTCTCCGCTCCTTTCGGGAAAGTCGTGTCAGAAGCAGGGGTAATTCAACATTTCCAAAGGCAGTGAGCACCGGAATTAAGTTGTAAAACTGAAAGACGAAGCCAACGTTGGCGGAGCGCCATTGGGCAAGCTCCGTTTCAGACAATGCTGAAATATCTACTCCAGCCACTTTGATCATACCACGGTCAGGCTTGTCGATGCCGGCGATCAGGTTTAACAAGGTGCTCTTTCCCGAACCTGATGGCCCCATCAACGCCAGAAATTCCCCTTCTTCTATATCAAAGGTAATGTCCTCCAGTACCGGAACAATCTGGTTGCCCCTGCGGTAGGACTTGCTCAGATTTTTTATTTCAACAAGCGGCGCTTTGTGTTCCATTATTTTTCTACAACTTTTATCTTTGACCCGTCTTTTAGCTTGTTCAACGGTTTCACTGCCACTTTCTCATCTTGCTTTATCCCGTCGAGGACTTCTATCGTGTCGCCAACCTGCGTTCCTAAAGTGATTGAGGTCCGTATCACACGGTTGCCTTTGATGAGGAAAACGAAATGCCTGCCATCGCGGGTTACAATGGCTGCTGGGTTAAGCGTATTCAACGGCTTTTGCTCTTCACGGGTTATTGGCCTGGAAAGGAATGCAACCTTGGCGCTCATTTCAGGCAGTATACGGCTGTCATTATCAATGAATCGGACCTTGACCATGACTGTTGCCTTGGTTCGGTCGGCAGTTGGTACGATCATATGGACTTCTCCGCGGAAACGGGACTCTGGTAGTGCATCGAGCTGTATCTCGCACGGCTGCCCATCCTTCACCAATTCCAGATTTGATTCAGAAACATCAGCCTCTACCTGAAGCGAACCCATATCGGCAATAGTAACAACGGCAGACTTTGAATCGGCAGCCGCTCCGATTGGGGTAACGATATCGCCGATATCAGCGCTTTTCGTTAAAACCACGGCATCGAAGGGTGCTCGAATCATGGTATATTCCACGGAAACATTGGCCACCTGAAGCGCAGCTGCACCGGCCTTGACCGAGGCTTTTGCCCCGGCAACAGCAGCCTTTGCCTTTTTGTAACGGGCCATGGCGGTATCGTATCCCGCCTGCGCTGTAACCCCCTTTGCCAGCAAATTTTCTTCCCGGTGAAAAGAAACCGTCGCATCGTGGAGTTCGGCCTCTGCCTGCTGGAGATTGAAACGCGCAACGTTCAGTTCTGCAACCGCTTGATTCCGCAGGGCAAGGACATCTTCACACTCGAGACGGGCAATGATCTCACCCGTTTTTATTCTGCTCCCCTCTTCAACATTGAGTGAAATAAGGCGTCCGGTGATTTTGGAAGCTACAGCGGCCTTGCGCTGGGCTACTACATAGCCGCTGGCATTTAATAAGGCAAGCGCCTGAGACGGATAAGTCCTGCTAACGACGGCAACTTCAACAGAAACCGCCGGAGTTAAAAACCCACAAAGATAGAGGGACACTATTCCTGCGGTAATGATTACAGCTACGGCAATGCGATAGTACGGTTTCCTGTGCCGTACGGGGCGAATGCCCTTTACCGACTTATCGATCGTTAATTTTATCAGGTCTTTTTGTGACATTAATTAATCCATATCCACAATACTGCGATGTGTATTCTGAGAAAGTCTTTGTTTTCCTTCAGTATACGCAAAATTTCGTAACAACTTAGTATTTTGAAAAATTTTAATAGGAAGGTTCTATAATCATTTCAGCCCTTCGGGCTTTTTTGCCGCATCCTTGTCGTGAGCCTTGTCGAACGAGCGGATTTTGTTTTTATTACGTGTGAATACCTTCGGGTACGCCATACCTACAGAGAAATGGGGTTTTTCAAAAAGCTAAAGTGTTATAAAATTTCTATCTGTTTTATTATTGCAATTTGTACATATTAAACGAACAATAAAATTCCTTGTAAAGAGTAAAAAAAATTTTATAACCAGACTTAGACTATTATGAAGGATGTTTCTAAAGAAACAGATGCAAGGATTTTGATAGACGATCTTATTCGAAAGGCGGGAAATGGACTTCAAAATGGATGGAAAGGAACTTGCCCATGGGGAAGCGGACGGGACAGGTGTCGGGATCAAAGGGATAGCAAAACGAGGGAAGTGAAGTATTGTCTGGGGAAGGGCTATAGCCATACTGTCTCCTACTTGGAGAATGCCAGGTCAGATATCTTTACGGCGATTGAAAGGAGGCTCACCGGCAAGACGACAAGTAAAGGAGAGCGAGTAATGCGGACGGTTAACATTCGGGTAAGCGTGAGTAAATGGAGTATTGCAGGTGCGCTGAACGTTACCAAGGTTCGGCTTGCCTATTATTACAACGGCTTTGATGCATGACAACTATATATTGGAGGACTTTTGTCAGGTCTTCACGTGGCAACGCTACCAAGTAATTAACGAAGTGCCTCGCATGCATGACATGTGCTTTACTATGGTTTTTATACTTACTCTACCTGCGTTATTTTTCAAACATAGGCACGGATGTTGTTTGTGGAGTGTCGCCTATGGCGTAGAGATGACAGTCGTTTGATCCAATGTAGACCGTGCCATCGGGTCCTATCGCAGGGGATGATTCGATTTCGCCCTTGGTTTGAAATGACCACTTCAGGCTGCCGTTCGCGTTGATCGCGTAGAGTCTTCCGTCACTTGAACCAATATAAACCGTGCCTTCTGCATCGATGGCAGGAGAGGATGCTACCCAGGTGTTGGTCTTAAAGCCCCATTTGAGTTTGCAATCCGGAGTAACAGCGTATACCATGCCGCTGTAAGACCCGAAGACAATGGCGCCATCCGTTGCAATAGCAGGGCTAGAATGGACGGCCTTTCCCGTGTTGACATACCATTTTACCGTGCCGTCAGGTTTCAAGGCGACCAACCTTCCGCTGTCTGTCCCTACATACACCGTTCCGTCTGATCCTATTGATGGTGAAGAATAGGAGTCGTATACCCCGGTGCCAACGCGTTTCATCCACTTTTCAACTCCATCAGGCGTTAAGGCATGCATTGCCCCGCTTATCTCGAATAAGTATACAGTGCCGTCTGTCCACATCGCAGGTGCAGCGGTGATATTGCTCTTGGCGGTATATTTCCATTTTAATTTTCCGTCGAGGGTGAGGACATAGAGGGTATTGTCGTTTGAACCAAAGTAAATGGCGTCCGTTGTAACCGTAGCAGAGGAAATGACGATGTCGCCAACAGCGTATGTCCATTTAGGCTTTCCATCGGGGGTGATTGCATACATTTTCTTGTCCCTGGATCCGATATAAATTGTTCCGTCATCTCCAACGGCAGGTGAGGCGGTTATTTCGCTGCCTGCCTGAAATGCCCATTTTGTGGTGCCGTCAGGATTGACGGCATAGAGCCTGCCGTCAACAGAACCGAAGTAGATTGTGCCGTCTGATGCAACAGAAGGAGAAGAGGTAATGCGGGTGTCTATTTTATACGACCATTTCAAGGTGTTCGTCTGTGCCCCTTTGTGAGCGCTTTGACCGGTATGCCGGATATCTCCTCTGAACATTTGCCACGGAGCTTTATTGTCGTCTGCCCGGATGGGTTTATCTTGCAGGAGAATAAAGAAGGTACTAAAAATGGCAATAATGAGCCTGGTTGTATTTTTTGTCTGCATCGTTTTTATAAGGTATAAAGATTCTGGACGAAAGGATTTTATGATTTTTTACGTACGTAAAATAATATAAATAATTTGGTATGTCAATAAAAGAATCCTTTTGATGAGAGTTTTCCGGCATCAAGGCTGGAAAATTCGCTTTATTTAAGGGTGTGGTGGGAATATAATTTCGGAAATGAGGTTGACAAATTTTAGACGTGTGGGTGACGATGATTGAAAACAGAAGTGCAACAAAAGGGTTGGGCCGTTTTTTCAAGAGTATTAAGGTTAAGCTCATCTGCTATCTTATCCTCATGACGACGCTTCCCATCCTGATTGTGAGCGGTACGGCATACAACCGCGGGAAGAGGGCGTTAAACGACAGGGTAATAGAAAAGCTTACCTCGATTGCCGAACTAAAAAAAGCGCAACTGAGCAACTGGTTGCAGGAAAGGCTGGTTGATATTGGCGTTCTTTCGACGAATAAATCCTTAGAGGCATCATTTTCTAATCTCCTTTACCTGAGAAAGGCATTCCGTTCCGTTGAGGGGATGAAGGAATCTGAAATTGGAGAGGTTTATTACAAGAGACTTTCAGAATATCTGGGTAAGCTTAAGGAAAAATTTATCTCCTGCGATGAAATAGCGATGCTGGATATAGAAAATGGTGAGATTGTAATGTCTACAACAGAGTCAAATATTGGATTGATCGATGGAGATTACCAGTATTATCTCGATGTGTTGCGAAATAATGGAATGCCGTTTAAAGATATTCACTATTCAGGATACACGAAGCAGATTGAAATGACCCTTTTTGGCACAGTGAAAAGAACAGACCCGATTACCATGGAGGAGACAGATGTGATCAATGGCATCGTCACTATCAGGATAAACACAAACGATGCGATTGGGCCATTGTTGCAGGACTGGCCTGGCAGCGGGGAATCGGGTGAGACCCTTCTGGTGCGCCGCACGGGGGATCATTTACAGTTTCTCAATAATACGCGGCATCTTGCGAAAACAGCATTAAACTTGAGTATTCCCGTGAGTTCAATAGCGCCGGAATCTTTTATGTTAGACGCCGGGGAAGAGGGTATTGTCAAGGTTTTTGACCACCGGGGGATAGAAGTACTTCTGGCCTTTCGGTATATACCCCAGTTGAAATGGGGATTGATCGTAAAACAGGACACCGCCGAGGCTTTTATGTCAATTACGGAATTGAAGAATCAGGTAATTACTCTGGCGATGGTAAGTGTATTCATTATTGTTGTCATTGTTTTTGTCCTGGCACATGGAATTACCCATCCCATTTTCCGGCTGGTTCAGGGTGCACATGCAATTGGGAAGGGGAACCTTGGACATCGCATTCCCATTAATTCCGAAGATGAAGTGGGTGTCCTTGCAGCAGAATTTAATAAGATGGCTGAAAAATTAGAAGGGTCGTATGCAGGGCTGGAACAAAAGATTCGTGAGCGTACAGCGCAGCTAAGAGAATCTGAGGAAAAATACCGGGAATCGATTAATCTCGCTAACGATGCCATTTTTACCCTGGATGCCGACTCTGCGCTGATCGTTGATCTGAATAAAAGAGCCGAGGAGTTATCGGGATACCTGAAAAATGAATTACATGAGAAGAAGATATGGGAAATTGTGCCGGAATACGATCGTGAGAAGACGAGACAATTGTGGCTGACGATAAATGAGACCGGCTCTGGTATGCTGGATAATGTTGATTGCCATCATGTTGACGGAAGGCTTACTCCAACGAGTATCAGCGCCAGTGTGATTGAATATGGGAAAAGGAAGACCATTCAGTGGATTTGCCGGGATATTACCGAGAGAAAAAAAATGGAGTTACAACTGATTCAGGCAGAACGGCTGGCCGCAGTGGGAGAGTTGGCTGCGGGTGTGGCCCATGAAGTGAATAATCCCTTAGGAGGTTTGCAGAATTTTGTAAAAATGATGAAGAAAGAGCCCGAAAATATTTCACAAAATCGGGAATTTCTTGATTTAATGTCAGAAGGTTTGAAACGGATTGAGGTTATTGTAAAACAGTTGATGGCATTTTCCAGGCCATATTCTACCCACATGTCCAATCACAGTTTAAATGAAATTGTAGAAAATTCCTTACGGTTTGTAGGTCATCGGATAAAAGAGTGTGGAATCCGTCTGGAGAAGGATTTGTCGCTTGATTTGCCAGAAATCTACGGCGATGCCGACAACATCTCGCAGGTCATTATTAATATCATCGTAAATGCCCTCGATAGCATGTCGGGTGGCGGCCATCTGACAATAACGACGGGGTATTGCGACTTTCATCCGTCAAGTATTCAGGTTGCAATTGCCGACACGGGGTCGGGGATCCCGGAAGAAATTCTCGCGAAAATATTTAATCCATTTTTTACCACAAAAGAGATGGGAAGCGGATTAGGCCTTGCGATTAGCAAGAGGATCATAGACGACCATAATGGAAACATTGTGGTGAAGAATAATCCAGGGGAAGGAACAATATTTTATGTTTGTTTACCGGTGAGAAAAGTGACGGTAGCGACATGATGAAAAAATATCAAGGAGCGATATTATGGGTAGTAAGGTGCTGATTGTGGATGACGAAAAACTCATGAGGATATCCCTGGAGAGCCAGTTGAAGAAGGAAGGGTATCATGTGAAATCAGTGGATAATGCCTTTGATGGTTTGAAAATGGTCAGGTCTGAAGACTACGACGTGGTGGTGACGGATTTGCGATTGTCGGGTATGAATGGAATGGAGCTTCTCACGGAAATAAAAAAATACAATCAGGAGATTATTGTTGTCATTATGACGGCATATGGCACCCTTGAAAGCGCCGTATCTGCGATCAAAGACGGTGCGTACGATTATATTGCAAAGCCTTTTTCAACAGATGAGTTGATAATTAAACTGCAGCGGGCGCTCCATCATAAAAACACGGCGGCAGAAGTAAACCGTCTCAGAGGTGAAATTCAGGCGGAGTTTGAATTTTGCAATATTGTCGGAAAGAGTGATTCGATGAAAAAGGTGCTTGAGATTGTGAAAAGTGTTTCTGACAGGGATACAACCGTTCTTATACGGGGGGAAAGCGGGACCGGAAAGGAAAAAATAGCTGGCGCTATTCATTATCACAGCAGCAGGAAAACGGGGCCTTTTATCAGGGTGAGTTGTGCCGCATTGAACAGAGAAATCCTGGAGAGCGAGCTCTTCGGGCACGAGAAAGGGGCATTTACGGGCGCAATTAAGACACGACGGGGAAGATTTGAGTTGGCGGATGGCGGGTCTATTTTTTTGGATGACGTAGATGACATTCCGCTGGATATGCAGGTTAAACTCTTGCGTGTGCTTCAGGAAAGAACATTTGAAAGGGTCGGCGGCGAAGAAACCCGCGGTGTCAACGTAAGAATTATCTGTGCAACGAAAAAAGATCTTATGGAGCGGGTAAAAGAAGGTTATTTTCGGGAAGACTTGTTCTACCGGTTGAATGTGGTTCAGGTTAGCATACCACCATTACGGGAACGAAAGGAAGATATACCGCTGTTGATCAATTATTTTTTGAGAAAGTTTGTGTCCCAATATGAAGATGCCTTGCCGGATGTATCGCCGGAGGTAAAGTCAGTCCTGATGGCTTACGATTGGCCCGGGAATGTCAGAGAACTTGAAAATGTTATTGAGCATGCAATTGCATTTTCTAAGTCAAAAGGTATCTCGTTAGAAACACTTCCGGAATATCTGAGAAAGTGTGATGCCAACACGGATTTACTATCAATGGATTTACAGGATAAACAAGTAATAAACTTGCAGGATGCACTTACCGAAGTGGAAAAAAAACTTATTCAATGGGCACATCAAAAAACGAATGGCAATCAAGTCAAAATGGCTGAGATATTAGGCGTTCCTCGGACGACACTCCGCAACCGACTGGTCAAGCTACAATTGTTTGACAAAGCAATGCTTTAATGCTGGGAACCTGCAATTAAGGCGCTGAAAATTGAGAAAATAACAAGCTCGAAGCGTTCAATAAAACATAATTTCAATTTTAAAAAGTTCGTGTACGGTGTTCTCCTATCCCTCCTTTTGATCAGCCACATGAGCTACAAATAAGTATCTTAGTGTCTTAGACAGGGCAATACGATAAAATTTGATGACCATAAATAGTCACTTCTTAATATTGTATTGATTAAGGAGATAGAACTAATATCATAATTAAATCGTTTTTTTAATGACCGTTTTTAGTCTTTTGTCTAAAAAACGTTGTTTATACGATAATTTTTATAATGGATTAATTTACAAACAGTTACGTTATGTAAATTTGAATGAGAAAAACGTGGTACAGATGTTGCTGTTTTTTCACATGTCGATTTCTTTGGATTTTGACGTCATCAGATGTTGTCAGGTTTTTGTTTTAATCAACGCGTGTTTGGATCATAACATCATGTAAACACCAGATAATAATTTACGAAAGGGGGTGGTTGGAAAATTTGTTTAGCGGTAAGTTTTGCTAATACGTAGTGATGCAGATGTCGTGTTAAGAAAGTTTCGGGTTTATATTCCTAAAAATCGAAGATTAGGAGGGAAGGAAGAGCGATGAAAGGAAGAGGATGGATAGGAGCAGCGGTAGT
>CAZBCT010000042.1:0-23501 GCA_964490485.1 uncultured Candidatus Brocadia sp.
CAGGTACGCCACACCTACAGAGAAAGGGGTTTTTCAAAAAGCTAAAGTGTTACAAAAGATTTACGTGATAAACTGACCAGAAGAAGCCTTATATAAAGGAAAATTCCGTCTGAATTCTGAGAGATTGAGAGGGTTTTTTAAAATTCAAATGCTATAACGGCAGAGGAATTGAGCAGAATTTTGGAAGAGCTCAGGAAAGCGCTGAAGATATGAAAGAAATTGAACGAATCAAAAAGGAGAGCGGAAACAACATACAGCCTTTAAAAAATTTCTTAACTTTCAGCAATCAAAATCTTCGGCTTTACCTTCAGCTATCTCTTTTCTTATACCTTCTGCAATTGTTGATAATGCTTATTGTGTATCCTTGAATAAAATGTCCCGTCGGTTCTCATCTTCCAAATCTGCAATATATTCACGTAGCTGTTCCATAATCCCTTCCTTTTTACTTCAATTTCTTTTTTACCCATGCAGGACTTCTGCAACAATCGAGAACTCCAAAGACAAGCGCTGTTTTGTTCTCAACACGATAATAAATTGCAATTGGAAATCGTTTTGATAACATACGATGGTGTATTTCCTAAAATATAAGGGATTGAATACCAGCAATGATAATCAATGAATCTATATCCGAAAAAATATGCCAGGGCATTCAGCCAGTTTCTCGTAAAACGACAACCATCTAAGGCAAAGTAATTTCCCTGTTGTTTGTTCTCCTAAATACCTACACGTTGGTTATCTTTATGCTTTTTCTGCAACGATCTTCTAGCTGCTCAAAAACTTTTCAAACCGATCAAGCCCTTTTTCAATGTTTCCCATGGAGGTTGCATAAGAAATCCTGACGTAGTCATCCGCCCCAAAAGGGGCGCCGGGGACAAAGGCAACAAATGCCTTTTCGAGCAGGAGGTTTACCAGGTCAAAAGAATTGGCCACCGTTTGGCCCGCGATCTTTCTCTGATAAAGATCAGATACCCTGGGGAATGCGTAAAATGCGCCCTGTGGAAGCAGGCAGGAAACGCCTTTGATCTTGTTCAGCCGTTCAATGATATACCTTCGCCGCTTATCAAACTCCTTCACCATAAAATCCACCGAATCCTGACTGCCTTTCAAAGCCTCGGCACCGGCTTTCTGGGTAATGGAATTTGCGCCGGAGGTCGTATGATCCTGGATATTTGTTGCCGCCTTGATGACTTCTTCGGCGCCGGCTGCATACCCGAGACGCCAGCCCGTCATAGAATAGACCTTTGAGAATCCATTTACTGTAATGACCTTCTTATAGCATTCGTCATTAAAGGTCGCGGGACAGGCGTGCTTTACCCCGTCATACAAAATCTTTTCATAAATCTCATCGGAGATAACGTAGAGTCCTTTTTCTACGGCAAAAGATACGATTTCTCTTAACTCTTTTTCCGTATAAACCATCCCCGTCGGGTTGCCCGGACTGTTCATGAAGAGCAATTTCGTCCTGGGTGTAATCGCTTTGGCCAGTGATTCTTTGGTTATCTTGAAATGTTCTTTGTCTGTGGTATTCAGGAATACCGGTTTTGCTCCTGCCATGATGACCATTTCAGGATAGCTTACCCAGTATGGAGAAGGGATAATGGCCTCATCCCCGGTGTCACAAAGGACAAGCACCATATTCAGGATGGATTGTTTTGCTCCTGCAGACACCAGGATTTGGGAAGGGGTATATTTCAGATGATTGTCTTTAAGAAGCTTTTCACAAATAGCCTCTTTTAATTCCGGTGCACCGGATGTAGGTGTATATTTGTTGTAGCCGTCTTTGATGGCCTTAATTGCGGCATTTTTTACGTTTTCCGGTACGTCAAAATCGGGTTCCCCTGCGCCAAAGCCAATGATATCAACGCCTTTTGCCGCCAGTTGCTTGGCTTTGGCGGTGATGGCAAGCGTTGCGGATGTCTTTACCTCCCTCGCTATTCTTGATAACGCCATATACAAACATCTCCTTATAAAATCGTAAAAGTACACTCATTGATTAACATGTGTTACAGAGTTGTGAGATTTAAGTTGAAAGGGTAGAAAAGACACTTACAACTTAAATCTTACAACTGGTAACCCTTCGTGCCCTTACTGCGATACTTTCTGAAGCTAACAAAACACCTTTCCGGGATTTAATATGCCCCTCGGATCAAAAAGTTGCTTTACATCCTTCATAATCCCCAATTCCGTGGGTGGAATTTCAAGGGATAGAAAGGCCGATTTTACATTTCCAATGCCGTGTTCTCCGGAAATTGTTCCTCCCACTTCCACGGTGTTACGGAGGATTTCCTCAATCATCCGTTCTGCCAAGGCCCTTTGCTGTTCACCCTTATCATACATAACATTTACGTGGATATTGCCATCGCCAATATGTCCAAAGCTGGCGACCTTTAAGGAAGGATACTGTTTGTGAATGCTGGCTATCCTTTCTAATATCTCTAATATCCTGCTCCGTGGAACGCAAATGTCTTCGTTAATTTTATAAGGGGCTATATTATACAGTGCCGGAGAGATAGCACGCCGTACCTCCCAGAGGGTGTCGCGCTCGTTAGGACTTTTTGCGGAAACAACACTGAGAGCATTGTTTTCCAGAACAATTTTTTCTATGAGTGATGTTTCTGCTTTAACACTGGATTCTCTTCCGTCAACGTCAATGAGCAGCATGGCATTTACCTCTGCAGGAATTTGAATTTCTTGCTTGTATCCTTTGACACAGTCGATACTTGATTTGTCAATAAATTCCATCGCACGGGGCAAGAGATTGTTGAAGATAATCTGACTCGCCGATTGTACGGCATCCTGTGTCGCCGCAAAAAAGACCAGGAGGGTCTCGATCTTTTCCGGCAGGGGGAGCAGTTTTACCGTGATCTGGGTAAAAACACCCAGCGTGCCCTCTGAGCCGACAAAAAGGCGGGTAAGGTCATAGCCCGTGACACTCTTCAACGTCTTGCGACCCGTGTGGATGATACTTCCGTCAGCAAGGACAACCTCCAGCGACAGGATATAATCTCTGGTAACGCCATATTTTAAACCAGTGATCCCTCCTGAACACTCAGCCACATTACCGCCTATGGTGGAGAATGGGGCGCTGGCGGGGTCTGGTGGATAAAACAGT
The DNA here is from genome assembly GCA_964490485.1 of uncultured Candidatus Brocadia sp. Classification (GTDB taxonomy): domain Bacteria; phylum Planctomycetota; class Brocadiia; order Brocadiales; family Brocadiaceae; genus Brocadia. The sequence goes on from CAZBCT010000042.1 coordinate 3,113, forward strand.
TTGTGTTTAGCAACCTCACTTTGCAGCGTATGAGTGACAACCCCTGGTTCTACCGTAGCTGTCAGGTCTTCAGGACTGATCTCTACAATGCGATTCATCTGGGTGAAATCCAACACGATGCCACCCTTTACCGGCACGGCGCCTCCGGTAAGACCTGAACCAGCACCGCGGGGATACACGGGTATTTCCCGCTCATATGCAAACCGCAGGATATCGGAAACGTGTTGCGGAGACTGAGGTCGCACAACGATATCCGGTATGTACTTTTGTTTGGAACCATCGTATGAATAACAGATACGGTCCTCGAGCGTGTGAAGCACGTTTTTCTTCCCGATGAGTCGGCTTAATTCGGAGTCCAATCCGTCTGTTTGCATCTTTTTGCTAGCGATAGTATTCATAGTGCAAAGTAACCACAGATAAACAAACCCTCTCTTTTTGACAAGTTTTTTCACAACTCCCTTCATCCCCTTTGCTAAGGGAGATTTGATTGCGGACTTGCTGTATCATATATTAATTTTCTCCGTGAAAGCTAAGGGCTTACGGACGTTTACTTTAGTAAATTGCGATACATAAGTCAAATCCTTTTCCAGTCAGCCAGAAATGTCATAGCGATGTTTTCCGGCAGGAGTATTTGTTTGCCTTCGGGTTGTCCAAAAGTCTCAAAAATCAATTGGGAGTGATGATAAGGGAGTTTCAGGTGGGGTTAGAAAGTTTTTTCGCTTTTCCTTTCAATCCATCCTCCACCGACAACCGTATCGTTATCATAAAAAACGACTGCCTGCCCCGGAGTGATAGCCCTTTGCGGTTCTGTGAAGACGACACGCACCGTATCTGGTTTGTCAGGATGTACGGTAGCGTCTGCCGGGGCGTGATGGTACCGGATCTTTGCCTGTACTTTTTTTGGCGACTCAAGCTTATCAATGGATATCCAGTTTATGGTTGATGCCACCAGTTCGTCTTCCAGAAGCTCGTCGTCGGTGCCAATTACTACGGTATTTTCCTGTGGATTTATATCGACCACGTATCTGGGTGTACCTAAGGCAACGCCAAGCCCTTTACGCTGTCCGATGGTAAAGAAGGGGGCACCCGGATGTCTTCCCAGGATATTTCCGCGTGTATCCTTAAGAAATCCCGTGGTTATACGGTCTCCAAACCTTTCGTATAACAGGGTATGGTAATTATTGTCCAGCACAAAACAGATATCCTGGCTTTCAGGCTTATCCTTGGTTTTTAAATTCAAATCCCTGGCCACTTGACGAACTGACTCTTTGGTTGCCATGCCCAGCGGGAAAAGGGTTTTAGAGAGCTGATCCTGAGTTAGTGAAAACAACACATAAGATTGATCTTTGCGGGCATCAATCCCTTTTTTCAGGAGATACCGGTCTTTTGACCTTTCCACTCTTGCATAGTGGCCGGTGGCGATAAAATCGGCATTAAGCATCCTGGCAAAATCCAGGAGCCTTCCGAATTTTAATTCCTGGTTGCAGAGAATGCATGGATTCGGCGTTCTGCCACGGAGATATTCAGCGCAAAAGGCATCGATGATCCGGTTAAAGGCTTCCTGAAAGTTTAAGACGTGGAACTGAATACCAAGCTGATCTGCTACCGTGCGGGCATCGTTGGCGTCCTCAAGACTGCAGCAGACCTTTGTCTTAGTTGCGGCATCGAGTTTATCAATGCCCAGACGCATGAACAGGCCGACGACCTCATAACCCTGCTCTACTAATAAATGGGCGGCAACACTGCTATCAACACCACCGCTCATGGCAATCACAACTTTAGTCTTCATAAATACGAAAGATACCTTTTAGCCGTTGAGTATGCAAGGGGAAGTTTCACCCCCGAGCCTTCTTGCAGAACTGTACGCGACCGTTTCCTCCTGTCATAGGCTTATAGTATTAGTACGAAAATACCCCTCATCCAATAAAAGCAGGTTCGGTAGAGCAGAAGCGAGACCCAACATCTACAATATCTCTCATTGAAATATTCCGCTTTCTTTTTGATCAGTACTGTAATTTCTGACTGGTGGCCCAGATTACCAATATTGAATACAGCGTGTCCTTCCGTATTCTTTTCCATCCAGTTCAACCTTCATCGTCCCTAACCGTATTGTTGTAACCTTATGAATATCCTGCACCGGGGTAAAGAGGGTTAATTTGCCGGCAAAGGGGTTCATGTCGGTAATAATGCCAAGGCCGAGGGTGAAATTGTTTTCATCGTTGAGACCCACCAGAAGGTCTTTTAATTCAGGTCTTTCAATGAGTACAATCGTTGTGACATCAAAGGAGTTTTTTAGCTCATAAACCGGTATTGATGTACCCGCAGTGTCTGCTATGATTAAGAGTTCGTTGCCACATTTTTCCATGTAAGGATGGTTCATGGCATGCATGCCGGTTTCTTTTGTCAGTTCTGACGGCGCTATCCTTTGTCCGGTACCAAGAATGCATGAGGGAAATACCACCTTATGGATGGAACAATCGGTAATTCGCGCGTGCCTAAAATAGGCCTTATATTTTTCACTCCTGTATCTCTGTCGTTCTGGCTGTGAACGGGTAATCACGTGTTTCGAGCATGCCAATCGTATTACCTGCCAGCCCATTTTCTCGTACCCTTTCAACAGATGCTCCATTTCATCCTTTGCCTGTAAAGCAACAATCCATTGTGGACGGAGCATTTCGATCTTGTGCAGCTTAAGGATACGGGCAACAGGTCCGTCAATAAAACCCGATGTGTCAACGAGGGTGATTTTCGCACCTTGTTGATGGGATTTGTCGGTCATCATTTTTACTGCATGAAGTGTCTGCAAGAGAAATCCATCTGGCGCTGTATTGCCTACAAACTGGAAATGCGAGGGATTTGAATAATCATGGTACTGAAGAGGAAGGTCGAAAATTTTTAAACTAACGGTAGTTGGAAAGCCTATGGTAGACTGTCCCAGGTCACTGTCAACATATCCAACCCGTACCATGGAAGCCGTCCATGCCTGGGTCAGATACTTGCACAGAGTGCTCTTGCCACTATCGATCTTTCCAACAATAATACATGCCTTTGTGTCGTGCTTTATTTTCTCTGCAGCCTGATGCCATTCTTTTGGAACATCGATCGTGTTCATTATTCATTTTCAAATTTTACGTCTTTAACCTCCAGTTCAAGCTGCTCACTGTCCATCCAGGTATTTATTTTTACTGTGAAGGCAAGGGAGCACGTTCTTCCGTTTTGTCTAAGCCTGTCTATCTGCTCTCCCATTCCAAAGGCAACAGCCCTGATAGCAACTTCTCCCTGCCTGACATAGAAACTCAGATGTTGTCCTTTTGTACCAATGCGGCGTGGCTGTCCAACGACCTTTACGTTTGTGGCAGCAAACAGGGGGATGGGGTTCCCCTCACCATGAGGGGAGAGGCGTGCCAGTTCTGTCACAACTGCCTTTGACAACATGGAGAGCGTAATTTCTGCATCAAGGTTCAGGACACGCACCAGGTCCGTCTTGCACAGTTTTTGAGATGTAGCCCTATTGAGCATATCACGGAATTCGTTGATATTATCCGGGCGTATCTTTAGCCCTGCCGCCTGTGCATGACCGCCCACAGAAAGCAACTTGTTTCTGCAACTTTCCAACGCCTCCAGGATATGGAATGACGGGATGGATCGGGCTGAACCGTGACCGACATCGTCCGCAACAGCAATCATCACCGTGGGACGATTAAACTCTTCTACTATTTTCGAGGCAATAATTCCTACAATACCCGGGTGCCAGGCCTGGTCTGCCAGGACAATAGCGGTAGTTTCATCCAGGTTTAATTCGTGCATTACCTTTTTTCTGGCGGACGCCATAATGTCCACCTGTATTTCTTGTCTTCTCTTATTTTCTCGTTCCAAAAAATTGGCAATTTCTGCCGCCCGCTCTTTGCAGGTTGTAGTCAGCAGCTCCACAACGATTCCTGCTTTTCCGATGCGCCCCGGGGCATTTAACCGGGGTCCCAAACGATATCCCACGTGAAAGGCATCCAGCTTTATCCTGGAAAGATCCGCTATATCGAGAAGCGCACGCAATCCCGGAATTTCTGTGTGTTGTAATGCGCTCAGTCCATATTTCGTGACAATACGATTTTCGCCCACAAGTGGCACTACGTCAGCAATTGTCCCCAATGCCACCAGGCCTACCGCACTTAACAGAAAATCCTTGAATTCAGGAGACACCTTCTTCTGCGGCGAAAGAGACTGCCCAATGGCCCATGCCAATTTAAAAGCGATACCAACACCGGAAAGATCGCGGAAAATATGATGTGATGCATGTAATTTCGGATTGACTACAGCAAAGGCATTGGGTATTTCCTGTCCAGGGCGATGGTGGTCAGTAATGATCAGGTCAATGCCACAGGCGCGTGCAATATCCGCTTCCCGGCAGGCGTTGATACCACAATCCACCGTCAGGATAACGTCTGCTCCGCCCTCGCTCAGTTTTTGAATTGCATCGGCATTTAAACCGTATCCCTCTTCCAGCCGTTCCGGAATATAGTAACTCACCTGTGCCCCCAGCAATTTCAAGCATCGGTACATGAGTGCGGTAGCTGACAGGCCGTCAACATCATAATCGCCGTAGATAACAATGCTTTCTCCCGCACGCACGGCCTCGTTTATACGAATGGATGCCTTTTCAATGTCAGGAAGAAGCGAAGGGTCTCCGAGTGCAGCAATTTGTGGCTGGAGGAAACTTCTGGCGGATGCAACGTCGACAATCCCGCGGTTGACAAGCACCTGGGCTAGCAAGGGTGATATCTTGAGTTTGCTGGCAATCTCTGTCTGAAGTGGCCTATTCGGAGGGGAAAATACCCACCTCTTTATCATGATGTATTTTGTTGTAAGAAAAATACCGTAGTATTAATATTAAGACTTAAAACGTTTGTTTATAGAAAACCGCAAATCCGAAGCGCAAAATCATTCTGCAGACGCAGGGCACCAGTGCATCTCAAGCATTTTGCGGTGCTTGCGTCAAACGTCTGCTAAAAACTTCGCTACAAAATCTAAAATCGGAAACAATTAAAAAATTTCAGACCCGGGTATTTCCTGTCCCATTTTCAAACCATTTCATTTTACTTTGATTTATACGTCTTGCAAGAAAAATTAATTTAATTATTTTTTTATCTATCATCTTCATGTTTTTGTGTTCCGTCCTGTATTCCTTTCCCCAATAAGAGTTACCATAAAACTTTTATTGAAAAACGCACGGCACTGTGATATTATTGGTGAACTACAGTAAACGTATTAAATAAGTTGACATTCTGTTCCTCGGTGTCATTCCCACGCAAGTGGGAATCCAGCAAAGTAGCGAAAGACTGGATTCCTGCTTTCGCAGGAATGACAACTTACTTATTTCGTTCACTATAATTCAGGAAATTCCGTGCCCGGTATCAGATATCATGCTAATCGAACGCCTCTTGTTTATTCCTTCACTTTGAAATAAATAATTTCTCCGGATCTCTTAATTATATGATCTGCAAAGTAAACCATGAAAAAAAATAGTATCTTTAGTGAATGTGCCTGGTTGCTGTCTTTTGCAAAACCCTACCGGAAATATTTGGCGCTGACCATTATCAGCATGATCATTTATACCTCAGCAAGTGGCATTCAGATTTCATTAATCAAACCTATGGTAGACAAACTGCTGATAGGAAATATCAACAAAATTGATTCTTTGCCGAAGATCGATATCGATCCTGAGGTGCAATCACACAAAAGCCCCTCTCCTGTGAAACAGTTTAAAAGCCAGGCACTCCATAAATTCTCATTTATAGGAAAAATACAAAGACGCGCCACAAGTTCATTTACGAGCATCGGCGTGACCATGGCAATCTTTGCCCCCCTTATTTTCCTTTCTTTTTATTTTCAGCAATACTACAGAAATTATGTCATGTGGTCTGTTGTTGTGGATATCCGCAACAAGGTATGTGACCATATTCTTCCACAATCACTGAGTTTTTTTGAAAACAGGAAGAGTGGCGACCTTCTCTCCAGATTAACAAACGACATTGCGGTAACACAGTCAGGGCTCACGGTATTTTTTGATGACGTCTTGCTGCAGCCGCTGAAATTGATTTGCGGATTGACGCTGGCATTTTATTTTAGCTGGAAACTGTCTTTACTAACCTTATTCGCCTTTCCGGTAATATTTATTCCTGTGCTTATCATGGGAAAGAAGATCAAGAAGCATGGAAAGGGTAGTTTGCGGCATCTTGCCGACCTTACCGATGCCCTGCGGGAAATGTTTGTGGGGATTCGAATTGTAAAGGCATTTAAGATGGAGGCCGAAGAGAGCCGTGAAATCCACGAAATCAGTGACCGATTCTTCATGAAAAGGATGAAAATGGTCAAAACAAAGGCAGCCAACACCAGCATCAGTGAATTTGTTTATACTTTGGGTCTTGCTCTCATGATTATTTTGGGTGGATATGTAATCATGTCAAAGAAAATAACCCCCGGAGAACTTGGCGGGTTTATTACCGCCATGGGTTTTATGGTAATCACAACCCTCAAGAAAATGGCCAAAGGATTTGCGAGTTTGCAGGAGTCTCTGGCTGGTGTCAATAGGGTGTTTGAACTATTTACGATCGAGCCCACCATAAAAGACCATCCCGAAGCCGTTACCCTGAAAAACATTCGCGAGGGCATTTCCTTTAACGATGTCAGTTTTTCCTATGATAATAGCAAAGAATTTATCCTGAAGGATATTAATCTTACAATCAACAAAGGAGAGGTTGTTGCTATTGTAGGCAAGAGCGGGGCAGGAAAATCGACGCTTATAAATCTGATACCGCGTTTCTACGACCCTGTCAAAGGTAGTGTGGAAGTTGACGGAATCGATATACGAAAAATTAAACACGAATCTCTTCTCGCACACATTGCCATCGTTTCTCAGCAAACATTTCTGTTTAACCGTAGTCTTCGTGAAAATATCCTCTACGGAAGGAAGGATGCTTCTCCTGAGGAAATTTATGCTGCAGCAAAGTCCGCCAATATCCATGAATTTATTATCAATCTCCCCAAAGGGTACGATACCGTTGTGGGTGAATTGGGGGTAAAATTATCAGGCGGTCAACGGCAACGGATCGCTATTGCCCGTGCCATCCTGAAAAATGCCTCAATTTTACTCCTGGACGAAGCGACTTCCTCCCTGGATTATGAATCCGAAAAACTGGTGCAGGATGCACTCAATAACCTGATTGCCGGGAAAACAACCATCATCGTTGCCCATCGTCTTTCCACCATACTCCATTGCGACCGGATTATCGTCATGAAAAACGGGTCCGTTGTCGAAACGGGAAGCCATGAATCATTGATGTCGGAAGAGGGAGAATACAAACGCGTTTACCAATTGCACTTCGATACGCTTCAGACATGAAAATACTTGTTCTTGGCTCACAGGGCATGCTCGGCAGGAGCCTGGTTAGCAAATTACCCGGCTTCGTTAATGCCTCATTTCCCTCTATCGAAGTGATTGCTGCAAATCATACACATGTGGATATCACACAATGCCCAGATACCTCCAGATTCATAGCTCAGACGATGCCGGACATCATCGTTAACTGCGCCGCATTCACGAATGTGGATGCGTGCGAAACTCATATATCAGAAGCCTTTGCTGTCAATGCAACAGGGGCGAAACATATTGCGCTCGCAGGAAAGGAAACAGGAGCAAAGATCATCCACATTAGTACCGACTACGTTTTCGACGGCACAAAGAACCAATCCTATGTCGAAACTGACTCCCCAAACCCTATTTCAATTTACGGCAAGTCAAAACTTAATGGAGAACTTGCCATACAAGAAACAAATGGGAAGTATGCGATTATCAGGACTGCATGGCTTTACGGTCAGTATAAAAAAAATTTTGTGACCACCATGCTGGACTTGGGAAAGAAGAATGGCTCCGTGTCTGTTGTGACCGATCAGTTCGGTTCTCCAACCTATACGGCCGATTTGTCTTATGCTATTTGGAAGGTCATCTCAAAAGACCTTCAGGGCATATATCATGTAGCGAACACCGGAACATGTTCACGCTATGAATGGGCAATGAAGATTTTTGAACTAACCGGCAACAAGGTATCAGTACATCCTGTGAAAACCGGGGATTACAAACGCGCGGCTACGGTACCTCAGAATTCTTCTTTAAACTGCTTAAAATATACCACGGCTAGCGGGCATACCTTGAGACCATGGCAAGAGGCACTGGAAGAGTATCTTGGCATAACTCTGTAGCGTAATGGTCAAATGAACGCATTTTTCGAAGGTGAAAAATGACGGCAGACCAATAATTTCGCTGGGTAACTTTCGTGTATTTCACCTTTGAGCATTGGCAAAATCCACTCTTTTCGCCTGAAAATAACAACCCACTGTCATTCTGAGCGAAGCGAAGAATCTGGTCTTAACGAGACCCTTCGCCCTTGGCTCCGGGTGACATTTTTATTATCTCTTGTGAAACCAGAGGCTCATGGATGTTTCATTCCTCAAACGCGCTGTAAGGCAATCCAAAGGCATCTGCAACGGCCTTGTTGGCAAGCATACCTTTTACTATATTAATACCTCTTAATATGGCAGGGTTTTCCCTGGCTGCACGTTCATAGCCCTTGTCGGCGATTGCGATGGCGTAAGGTAACGTTACGTTGGCCAATGCATGGGTTGATGTGCATGCCACAGCGCCAGGAATATTGGTTACACAGTAATGAATAACATCATACTCCCGGTAAATGGGATTGCTGTGAGTTGTGGGTTTACTTGTTTCCACGCATCCACCCTGATCAATGGCCACATCAATAATCACTGCACCGGGTTTCATCGTTTGAACCATTTCCTTTGTTACAACACGTGGCGCCCGCGCCCCTTCAATGAGTACGGCGCCAATAAGTACGTCGGCTGCAGCAACCCTTCCCCGGATATTCTGGGTATTCGACATCAGGGTAACTACATTTTTTGGCATGATATCGTCCAGATATCGTAGCCGATTTACGTTAATATCAAGAAGGGAGACTCGCGCCCCAAACCCGGCAGCTACCTTGGCGGCATTGGCGCCTACAACACCACCACCAATAATGACCACCTCGGCAGGAGCTACCCCAGGTACTCCCCCTAAAAGTATTCCACGCCCCTGCATGGGATTCTCTAAACATTTTGCCCCTTCCTGGATGGACATGCGGCCCGCAATCTCACTCATGGGTGTGAGGATCGGGTGTTGCCCGCGTTCATCCCGAATCGTTTCGTAAGCAATGGCTACTATGTTTGATTTTATTACCGTATCTGTTAGTTTTTGTGAGGCAGCAAAGTGGAAAAACGTAAAGACAATTTGGCCTTCTTTAAGGAAAGGGTATTCATCAGGCAAAGGTTCTTTAACCTTCATGACAAACTGAGACTGGCTATAAATCTCTTTGAAATTATCAATGAGTATTGCACCGGCCCGTTTATATTCCTCATCCGGGATACTACTCCCTAAACCAGCGCCCTTTTCTACCAACACGGTATGGCCGTGTTTCAGCATCTCTTCCACACCTGCAGGAACAAGAGCTACCCGATACTCATCCTGTTTCATTTCTTTCGGTACACCAACAATCATCGGTATTTTCTCTTCAAAAAGGTTGCATCGTCTGATAAAATCAGTTTAATTTAGCCCTTTATGACTTGTCTGCCAACAGTAGTGTACATCGACGGCAATGCTTGTCAAGTTTTTTATATTTGATGCTATCTTGTTAAAAACATGAAGACGTGTGCCTTTATCACCCTTGGCTGCAAGGTCAATCAATATGAGACACAAGCAATCCGGGAATCCCTCGCCGCTAAAGGATTTGTAGAAACCGTCCCTGAACGATCCGCCGATCTTTACGTAATCAACACATGCACAGTCACCTCAGCCAGCGACGAGAAATCACGCCAATACATTAAAAAGGTTAGACAGAAAAACCCCGGTGCAACGGTGGTAGTTACTGGTTGTTATGCAGAGGTGGATACCGAAACCATCAAGAAAATGGAAGGGGTAGACTATGTAATTACCAAGGGAGACGAGCCACACCTGGCGGAGATTGTCAGCAGGAACACGGTACACCGTATCCCTGCGCAAGAATCTATTTACAATCTTAAGATAAGCCACTTTGCAGGGCATACCAGGGCATTTTTGAAGATTGAAGACGGATGTGATATGTACTGTTCATATTGCATCATCCCTTACGTTCGGGGAGATATTAAGAGCCGAAGACCGCAGGACATTCTGGAAGAAGCAAAACGGCTCATCCATAACGGTTACAGGGAAATCATACTGACAGGCATTCATTTAGGGGCGTATGGCAAAGACACCCAGGGGAACAATCGGCTGTTGGATATTATTCAGATGCTCAGCAACCTATCAGGCCTGGAAAGACTTCGTCTGAGCTCAATCGAGGTCAACGAAATAACCAGCGATTTCATTGACCTTGCTGCACACACAAAAAAACTATGTCCACACTTCCATATTCCTTTGCAAAGTGGAGACGATGGTATCCTGAAGAGGATGAATAGAAAGTATACCTCATCGCAATATCTGGAGATTCTGGATTGCATCCGGTCAAAAATTGATTCGCCATCATTTACCACTGACGCCATAGTAGGCTTCCCGGGAGAAAAAGACGAACACTTTGAAAACACCGTCAACCTTTGTAAAAATGCTGGCTTTAGCCGGATGCATATATTCTCTTTTAGCGCAAGGGATGGCACTCCTGCAGCAAAAATGAATGATCGTTGCCCGCCTCAAGTTATTAAACAAAGAAAAAAAATACTAGAAGCTACAGCAAATACGCTTGCATTCAATTACAAAAATAAATTTTTAAACAGGCATGTAAAGATACTCGTGGAAGCAGGACGGGATCCCAAAACAAACAAATTATGCGGTTACTCTGAGCGGTACATCAAGGTCATATTTGACGGCCCGGATATGGTTAAAAATTCGGTTGTTTCGGTACGGATAGATGCGATTACCCCTTCCTTTACCACGGGAACTTTGCAATAATTCCAAATGGAAAACGTTTTTTTCCGGCAATCAAGCACATGAAATATCTGAAACACAAAGCAAATAAATTTTCCATTACGGCTATGTTTGCGCTCTTTATCCTTTACCATCCGCCTTCTTTCGGTTTGCCAGCCGACGATGTCATACCACTGGTGGATGGTGACTATTATCCCCAGGTACATCAGGCATTGACTACCGCAAAGAAATCTATCATGTGCGTCATGTACATAGCAGACATCAACCCTAAATATAATCATGGCTGGGAGTATAATTTAGTCAACGATCTCATTAACGCCCATCGCCGCGAAGTGGAAGTGTCGGTTATCTTTGATCAGAACATTATGTTTTGGGAAACGGGTAAAAAGAGTAAAAAAACAGAAAGAAAAAGCGATGATGCATACGAACTGCTCAGGAAAAATGGCGTCCCTGTCTATTACGACAGCAATGACCAGGTTACCCATAGTAAGATAGTCATCGTAGATGGCTATATCACCATCTTAGGCAGCACAAACTGGACATATAGTGCGCTGAGGAAAAACCACGAGGCCTCCGTTTTAATAAAATCACGCAGCGTGGCGGAGGCCTTCCTTGAAAAGCTCAGGACTATTACAAAATACCAGCCAAAGTGATAAGCGCTCAGCAAGGAGAAAGTTTTGTCTGATATTCCGAATGTCAGAAGGCTCGTGGGAGCAGGAGAGTTCTGTTCAGATGGATTGTCATTTAATATGCCATTCAGTTTAATTCAATATCCTGCAAAAACAGTGATTATAGCCAAAATTAATCTGAACTAAAAAAAATACAATGATAATTGGAAACTTAAAGGATTTTTAAGTAATATAGACTTAGCTTTGACATAAGAACAATAATGGGTTCGTTCTGATAAGATTATGAGCAACCTAACGCAGCATAACCGCAACCGAGAAGAGTTTAATCACAAAGCCACGAATCTTACACAAACGACACAAAGAAAAACTTACAAAAAAAGAAATTTTGTAACACTTTAGTTTTTTGAAAAATAGCCCCGTAGGGGTGAAATATTTATAGAAAAGTGTGATATATAAAACCTTAGCTCCATCGGAGCGGCATATGAAACAGAGAACAACATGCCGCTCCGATGGAGCTTGTTTGTGGCACAATGGTTTGTCTATAAACATATCTCTCCTAGCAGAGCTTTTCACGGTATTTTTTCAAAAAACTAAATTGTTACGAAATTTTTATAGAGTAATGCTCTATGATAATACCACCACTGGTTTCATAAATGCGTAGATTTTTATCCGCACAATCTGTGTAATCTGCCTGAGTGCTCACCACGTACGGCAGGCTGAAGAATCTTGACATTAAAATCTTAAAGTAGTAATAGGAGGCCGCAAATGATGGGAATGATTTTGAACAAAAAGGCTTTATCAACTCTTTTCCTGATTTTCATCTATCTTCCTTTTGTTGGAAATACCGTATCCGCGGCGCCGTGGACGACAGAAACCGTGGTTAAAGAAAAATATTTCCAATATCTTTCTCCAAAGGCGCTCGCTATTGATACTCATGGCCATCCTCACATTGTTTATGGAGGCGACAATCTCTTCTATGCGTATCATGACGGTAGTAAATGGCATATTGTGACCGTGGATTCATTAGCTGGCGTAGGTGGATCTGCCTCAATTGCGATAGACAAATCAGGCAAGGTGCACATAAGCTATTACGATTCTACAAATAAAAACCTCAAGTATGTTACGAATTCCTCTGGTTCATGGATACCCGTTATTGTGGATAGCAGCGGGAAAATAGGCGGGTATACTTCCATAGCGCTTGATACTTCAGGTAAGGTACATATCAGTTATTATGACTATTTTAACGGCGACCTCAAGTATGCTACGAATGCCTCTGGCCCATGGGCAACAGCTACGGTAGATAACAACGGAGATGTGGGGGCATATACCTCCATAGCAGCAGACACCTTGGACAAGGTGCATATCAGTTATTATGATCTCACAAGGAAAAATCTCAAATATGCCTCGAATTCCCATGGGTCATGGTTAACAGAAACTGTTGACAAAAGTGCATGGGTAGGTGGATACACCTCCATAGCAGTTGACGTATCAGGAAAGACACACATCAGCTATTATGATCTTACCAAGAAAAACCTCAAATACGCCACCAATGCCGCTGGCGGATGGAAATTGACTACTGTGGATAATAGCGGAAATATAGGTGGATATACCTCCATAGCGGTTAACACAGCGGGTAAGGCACACATCAGCTATTATGATATCACTAACGGCGGCATCAGGTATGCCTCAAATTCCACTGGCGCATGGATAATAGATGCTGTGGCTAAGAATGTAAATGTTGGTAGTTATACCTCCATAGCAGTGGATACCTCTGCTAATGTACATATATGTTATTATGACAGCGTCAATGGTAGTATCAAGTATGTCACCAATATTCCTGGTTTATGGACAACCGAGACTGTGGACAGAGGTGGAAATGTAGGGGCATATACCTCCATAGCAGTGGATGCGTTAGACAAGGTACACATAAGCTATTATGACAGCATTAAAAACGACCTCAAGTATGTTACCAATACCTCAGGCTCATGGGTAATCAAAACTTTGCACAGTCAGGGAGGTGTAGGCGAGTATACTTCCATAGCAGTAGACACAGCAAACAAAGTACACATAAGCTATTATGATAACACAAATGGCGATCTCAGATATGCCACCAATGTCAATGGTTCTTGGGCAACCGAGATTGTTGATAGCGGTGGAAATGTAGGAGAGTTTACCTCCATCAAAGTGGATGCGTCTGGCAAGACACACATAAGCTATTACGATTGCACGAACGAAGGCCTCAAGTACGCCACCAATGCTTCAGGTTCGTGGATAACTAAGTCCGTTGACAGCAATGGAAATGCAGGAGAGCATTCCTCCATAGCGGTGGATGCGTATGGCAGGGTGCATATAAGCTATTATGACGACACAAAAGATGTTCTTAAATATGCCACCAATGCCACGAACACTGCTGACTCATGGACAATCAAGACTATTGACAGCGATGGCGATGTTGGGCAGTTTACCTCCATGGCAATAGACACATCAGGCAAATTGCACATGAGTTATTATGATTATACCCATGGCGCCCTCAAATATGCCACAAACACCTCCGGTTCCTGGGTAACCAAGACTCTAGATGATAGTGGAAATGTAGGTGGGTATATCTCCCTTGCCGTAGACACATCAGGCAAAATACACATCAGTTATTATGACGGCACCAACTTCAACCTCAAGTATGCAACCAATGCTTCCGGTTCATGGATAACCAAAACTATCGATAGTGACGGAAGTGTAGGCGAGTTTACCTCCCTTGCCGTGGATACATCAGACAAGGTACATATCAGCTATTATGACGACACCAACTTCAGTCTCAAGTATGCAACCAATGCCTATTAGAAAACAATTTTTAACAAAATGATTAAGTTTTCATGTGATAAGCCTTGTCATTCTCGTTAGCGACTGAATTACGCATGGGAAACAAATTACTCCGCAACCTTACTCCTTTATTTGGTGTTTTACTCTTTGCTGCCGCGCTTTGGGCGCTCCATTATGAATTAAAAGAGTATCACTATCGGGATGTATTGCACCACTTGAAGACACTCCCCAGTATGTGCATTCTTCTCGCCCTCTTGTTTACTTCACTTAGTTATTTAGTAATGACCGGATACGACTTCCTTGCCCTTCGCTATGTAAATCATCCGCTTGGGTACGGTAAGATTGCTATTGCTGGCTTCATAGGTTATGCCTTCAGCAACAATATCGGATTCACCATGCTTGCTGCAATACGCTACCGGCTCTACTCATCCTGGGGACTTTCTCCGGTTGATATCATAAAAATTGTTGCCTTTTGTGGTCTGGCCTTCTGGTTAGGCATCTTCACCGTAGGAGGAGTGCTTTTCATCATTGATCCCTTTGAAATTCCACCTGGGATACGCTTTCACTCTGTGTCTTTAACCTATCTTGGGATCCTCTTCCTCGTCCTTATTGCCGGATACTTATTATTTAGCGAATTGAAAAGGAAACCTCTAAAAATTTCCCGATGGGAGTTTTCTATACCCTCTTTAAAATTTTCTCTTTCTTCGGTAGCAATAGCTTGCCTGGATGTAATACTGAACGGGAGCGTACTGTATGTCCTGCTCCCCCCTCATGAAGCCTTGTCTTACCCAAAGATCCTTGGTATCTTCGTGATAGCACAGTCAGCAGGACTAGTCAGCCATATTCCCGGCGGACTTGGAATCTTTGAAACAGTAATCATCTTCTTTCTCTCGCCAATTCTACCCGTCTCATCCATCCTTGGATCGCTTTTGGCATTTAGGGGAATATACTATTTACTGCCCATGTGTCTTGCCGCGGCCCTCCTGGGCATGCATGAATTCCTCCAGAAAAAGGAGGCGTTCAAACTGATTGCCCGCATCTTTGGGCAATGGGTGTCGGAGATTGTGCCAAACATACTTTGCTTTACCACTTTTGTTGGGGGCGCAATCCTGCTCTTTTCCGGATCAGTCCCGGCAGAAAAAATTCGCATGCTATGGGTTAAGGATATAATCCCACTTCCAATTATGGAAATCTCCCATTTTTTTGGTAGCCTGGCGGGTATGCTGCTCCTCATACTATCCTGGGGGCTGCAGCGAAGACTCAACGCCGCATACCCTCTTACCGCAGCTCTTCTTATCGTTGGAATCATCTTTTCTCTGCTGAAGGGATTCGATTACGAGGAGGCGGTCATTCTTGCGATCATGTTGGGTGCGCTCCTGCCATCCCGCAGGCATTTCTACCGCAAAACATCTCTCATAAATGAACCGGTCACCACAGGATGGATTGCGGCTATTGTCTTTGTTATGCTTTGTTCAGTCTGGCTGGTGTTCTTTACATACAAGCATATCAAGTATTCGGATGAATTATGGTGGCATTTCAGTCTGTCTGGAGATGCCCCGCGATCTCTTCGTGCTACCGTGGGAGTAGTAGTTGTAGCGCTTTGTTTTGCCATGTTTAAATTACTCCGTCCGGCCCTTATAAGGCCCTCGATTCCTCCCGCGGCTGATTTAGACATGATCCATTCCATAGTAAATAGGTCAAAAAATACGTATGCCAACATAGCCCTGCTTGGGGATAAATCATTCCTATTCAGCGAGCGAAGAGACGCCTTTATTATGTATGCTATCAACGGTAGAAGTTGGGTGGCATTTCGTGACCCGGTTGGCCCTGAAAATGAAACGCCCGAACTGATCTGGAAATTTCGCGAGATGTGTGACCGTCATGATGGATGGACAGTCTTCTATGAAGTCAATCAAAGGAATCTCCACGTATATATCGACCTTGGCCTCACGTTGCTTAAGCTTGGAGAAGAGGCTCGCGTTTCCTTGCCAGGATTTTCAATTGAAGGTATGGTTCGTAAAGGATTGCGCTATACCCGTAATCGGCTTGAAAAAGAGGGTTGTATTTTTGAACTGATTCCAACAGCTAAAGTTCCGCCGTTATTGCCGGAATTCAAGTCAATCTCAGACTCATGGCTGGCAAAGAAAAGGATTACTGAAAAAGGATTCAGCACAGGGTTTTTTGATGCAGAATACTTGAAAAATTTCCCTGCCGGAATAGTAAGAAAAAATGGCAAAATCATTGCCTTTGTGAATATCTGGCAAGGATCGGAGAAAGAGGAGCTTTCATTAGACCTTATGCGATATCTCCCCGACGCCCCACATGGCGTCATGGAATATCTGTTTATCCAGCTCATGCTATGGGGGAAGCAGGAAGGATATCAGTGGTTTAACCTGGGAATGGCGCCGCTCTCAGGACTTGAAGAACACGCACTTGCACCCTTATGGAACAGGCTTGGCGCATTAGTCTTCCGTCACGGAGAACATTTTTTTAACTTCCAGGGATTGCGACAATACAAGGAAAAGTTTGATCCTGAATGGGAGCCAAAATATCTGGCATCACCAGGCGGTTTATTACTGCCACGGATTCTTACCAACATTGCATTCCTCATTTCAAGAGGAATTAAGGGAGTTATTGCAATTTGACAGAGAGATATTACACAGAGATTTTATTGTTATTTTTCGCGAATTATTAACCATAACACCATGACGAACAGCGCAAAAACCAGCATGGCGCCGCTACAAATTTCTAACCACCTGGCTCGATTAGTGCTTGTCACTTTCATTTTAACGTTTATCGTGGCTAGAGTGTTTGTCATTTTAATTATGTCCAGGAGAATACCCGATCTCTACCTGCATTTGGGTGGAACACATGTTCACCATCTCAACTATGGCATTTTTCTCCTGGCCGGTGTTGGCGCATATCAGTTGTTTTGGCGCCCGATTGGGAGAAATTTAGAGATAACTGCAATCATTTATGGAAGCGGCATGGCATTAACATTTGATGAATTTGGAATGTGGCTGCATTTGGGAGGTCTTTACTGGCAGCGGGCAAGCCTGGACGCGATAACAGTGCTTTCCGCTGTGTTTGGTCTGATTGCTTTCGCGCCTTCATTAAAGCGGTTTCGCCTTCAGCATTGGGCAGGAGCAGTTGTTATCGCTATAGCGGTCGGCATCTTCTTTTTCATGCTCCTGGAGTCATTCAAATACGTTGGCAGGATCGTTATTCCGGTACTACAGGAGATTGAGATCACGTCACCTCCGTAACCATCTTTACATGAAAGGACAAACAATGAAAGTCTCCAGGGAAATAATCTTTTTTATTATATTCGTTTTATTCACAGCCATTACGGCCCGGGCAGAGTCAGCGGGAAAACTCATCGCTCCAGGAGAAACGCTATTCCCCCCTATTTTCCTCAACAGTCTGAGTTCTTTCTTTACCCTCCCTGCCTCAAATGAAAATGTCGACTCGGAGGATGAGCGATTCAACAAACTCAGGCAATGGTACGAGGCAACAACCCATAGCCGATCTACCTTTGCCGTGGGTTTTCAACCTTACGGTGTGGCGTTTGATGGCACCAACATCTGGGTGACAAATTCTGGCAGTGTCAGTATTACAAAGCTAAGGGCAAGTGACGGAACCGTGCTCGGCACCTATGCCGTGGGCTTCATTCCAAGAGGCGTGGCGTTTGATGGCGCCAACATCTGGGTGGCGAATTCTGGCAGTGACAATATAACGAAATTGAGGGCAAGCGATGGAACTGTACTGGGAACCTATGCCGTGGGCTTCTATCCATACGGGGTTGCCTTTGATGGGGCAAATATCTGGGTGACGAATTCCGGGAGCAAAAATATAACAAAACTGAGGGTGAGTGATGGCGCCGTACTCGGGACTTATACCATTGGTTACAACCCAAGAGGAGTGATCTTCGATGGTAGCAACATCTGGGTGGCAAATTCTAACAGCAACAACGTAATGAAGTTGAGGCCAGGCGACGGCGCTGTACTCAGTACCTGTGCCGGTGGGTGGGAGCCAAAATGGCTAGCCTTTGACGGCGCTAACATCTGGATAACGAATTATGCCAGTGGTAAAGTAACGAAGCTGAGGGCGAGTGATGGAACCGTGCTCGGTTCCTATACCGTGGGAATTTTTCCATACGGGATAGCCTTTGATGGTGTCAATATCTGGGTGGCGAATGCTGGCAGTAACAATGTAACAAAGATAAGGGCGAATGACGGCGCAGTGCTCGGCACCTATAATGTGGGCATCAACCCAAGGGGAGTGATCTTCGATGGCGCCAACGTTTGGGTGGTAAACTATGACAGTGGCACGATAACGAAGCTGTAAAAAATCGGTGATACCCGCCTATTGTCTTATTTCTAACCCTGTACGGTTAATGCTTGTCCTTATGTAACACGCAATGAAAACCCAGTATCGGATCGGAAATACTTACGGTGAGTACATTATTTCAAAAAACAGTGAACCGGGGATTTGAGGGCGCCAATTACTTTTTTTCCTTTGTCCTTATTGCCCTCATGTTTTTGATTATCGGAGCCCTGTTCTTCACAACAACCCCATCCGCTTTCATCCAACATTGGAAGGAATCTTGAAATCAAGGTATTAGTTAGCCCCCATGAGGTCATTAAGATGCGTATAAGCCGAATCGTGGCCAAGGAGCTTAAGCTCACGCATGGAATGCAAGTCAATCTCTCAATTGATGCGGTATTTGTTCATCTAATACCCGTTCGACAAAAGTTGACAATAATTCATTATCCAATGAAAAAGGCTGACAGTCCTTTGTCTTTGTCTTTTCAACCGATCTGACCATTGATGCCAAAACCATCTAGCAACAGAATTAGAAATGCCGTAACAATTTAGTTTTTTGAAAAATACCAATGATAGCAGTGTAGGGGCGAAGCATTTGCTATAATTGGCATAGATGTGTTCATACCCAAGTGGCAAATGCTTCGCCCCTACTTTTTCAAAAAACTAAATTGTTACGAAATACCTTGCTAAGGAATTTATTGCATTTATAATATATTGACCCTGCACGTTGCGTCGTAAAGAGGGATATACATGAGCCCAACAGTGTTTCGCTACAATCAATATAAATTTTTATTTTTCTCACGAGAAGAACGAAGGATGCATGTGCACGTATGGTCTCCTGATGGGGAGGCAAAAATATGGTTAGAACCTGAGATTGAATTAGCGGTAAACAAAGGATTGAAACAGAGCGAGATCAGCGAATTACTTACAATAACAAAGGAACGAATTCATGAAATCAAAGAAAGCTGGAAAAAGCACTTCTCAAGTTGAGGTAACCAATATATCCAATCATGGGATATGGTTGTATGTCAAAGGCACTGAGTATTTTTTACCATTCGAAGATTTTCCGTGGTTTAAGGAAGCGAAGGTTGGTGAAATAATGGAAGTAGAGCTTTTCCATGATAATCACCTGAGATGGGAAAAACTGGATATAGATCTTGAAATAGAATCATTGGTAGAACCTGATAAATATCCCCTCGTATATCACAACTAACAATTCAATATATCTGCGATTTTTTCTTGTGGGAATTATTTTCGCTTGATAAAAGTCTTCTAATGGGCGAGCTGAGAAGCATCTTTCGGTTTGGTATCGTGAAAAATATTCAATCATCAACGTATGATGTCTTTGTTTGCCAGTGCAAACAGAATAATGCTTTTTTCGAATCGCATCACGAACCTGATCGAGTAATTTCATGGAGTAACTTACTTTCAGTATTTTGTTTTCTAATATTAAAACAGTATTGACATAAGTAACAATTTAGTATTTTGAAGACCCAAAAGAGAAAACCGTGTTTTATTGGCTGTATCAGGGCGAATATACCGGGAGAGACAGATTCAAAACATGTCTTTGCAATTTCCAAATCCTGAAAGGATGTCATGATTATAGCCAATTGATGCG
>CAZBCT010000043.1:0-23345 GCA_964490485.1 uncultured Candidatus Brocadia sp.
GGATTTTGTTTTTATTGCGTGCGAATACCTTCAAGTACGCCACATCTACAGAGAAGGGGGTTTTTCAAAAAGCTAAATTGTTACGAAAATTCTAAAATATCTTGAATCAGTATTTTTCTTCGGGTATGATCTTTCATCATTTCATAGCAGAGGGTTGCCACAATAAAATTGATTTCTCCTTGCTTCCTTTCCTTGCAAGGAGGAAAACTTTATCGTAAGTCTTTGCCATTGGCTTTCAAAATTAACTACTCAATTTCTGCTTAAGTTGTTACAATTTTACTAATCTGATCATGATCGCATGAATAAAAAAGCATCTCTGTTTCTTTTGCTTTTGCTCTTTGTTGCTGGGTGTGCCAACGAGCATGGGATAAAGGTGCCAATCAGACCTGCATTGGATAAAGGCTTAAGAGATATGCAGCCGATCCCAGCGCACATAGGTCTTTTTATCGAACCTTCGCTTCGTCGTTGGACTCAAGAGGAATGGCAAACAAATATGATTGTTGGCAAACATCACTATATATTTTCCATAGGAGAGCCGCTGGCTAAAAACATTGAAGAAATGACACGGAAGGTATTTAATAAGGTTACAATTTTGAATGAGTTGCCACACCATGAAACGATTGAAAAGGATAAACTAGATGCCGTGTTAACTGTACAATCAATAGAATCAAAGTTAGAACTGATTGTTGAAGATTCCGTTTGGAGGGCTATAGGAAAACATGACCTGTCAATTCAAGCTATTTTTTTAGATAAGCATTTCATAAAAATATTTGATGAGAAATTGACCGTGGAGGGGAAACATTTGGATGTAATTGATTTTGAGACAGAAGGTGGCTGGTGGAGAACATCTGGACCAAAGTATGGCCCTGCGGTGGAAGATTCAATTGAAAAAATTGTCTTTCAGCTTGCCCAAAGGTTGCTTGCATCCGGCAAACAAACAGGCAATCAATAATTTTTTAAAATCATAAGAATTATTTTGACAGTCTTAGAAACTTTTATTACATTGTGGATATGAAAACCCAAATCTCTCTTGCAAATAATTATTTATACGAACTCTTAAAAAAGAAATATCACACCTCAGAAGCTGTGCGGGCACACATTGACGGAGTAAAGGAGCAGATCAAAGAAAAGGTCGGCAGGGAACCTTTAAAATCTTTCAACCTTAAGTTTAAGGGTGAGGTCATCGATAATTCTTTTGAAAAGACCCTAAAAATCATTTCCAAGCGTTTGTTTCTCAACGGCGAAATCAATACCATCCTCCCCTTGAAAGAACAAGGGATCATGGAAACAACTATGACCGCTACCCGGACAGAAATCGAAGCACTTGTTCAATGTCTGATGAAAACCCATCTTGTATTACACTATAAAAAAAGCGTTGAGAAGGACGCTAGCAATCTCTTAATCATTGATGAAACGGAACAGGGCCTGATAGAAACTTGTGCACCGGATTACATCCACCGCAACTCTATTGTCAGCGCAGAATCATCTGAAAAATACACTGGACGATTAGGTGATTACTTAGTTCTCAATGGACTGCCATTAACTTCTGAAAAAATAGGGAAGGAACTTCGATTTAATAAAATTGAGACGAAAAATAAAGTCTTTACTACGACAGGCCTGAAAGAAATCTATGTAAATCTCTGTTTTATTTCTCTGATCCTTAAGTTAGATTTAGAGCAACATTACCTAAAGCTGAGAATATTTAATCTTCAGGAGAATGACATAAAAATTGTTGAAGAAAAGATTGATGATCTTGGTTTCTTCGCTGATATTTTTAATCATATTGCCTCGTCGGATAACCCGTTGTTATTTAATAAAGAATTATTTTTAGATTTAATGAGACTTGAACACATCATCGAAAATAACAACTGGAAGGCTATACCGGCATATGCAGGTTACATCTATTCCGCGTCTAACAGACTGAACGGTCAATTTAAGCTTCTGGAGGAATACAACCTATTCTTAACTTATGCTAATTGTATTGAAAAGTTTATTGCGCGTTTAATAAAAAAATTAACGAAAAACAAACCGGATGTTCGCAGTGAGCTGGAAAATTTAACAGCGAACTATCATGAATTGAAGAAATTGCAAATCATTTCAAAGCTTCCGATGCTGCAAAATGATTATCAGGAACTGCTGAATTCTTTTACTAAACTTCTTGCATACCTCGATTTTTTCACGATACGGGACACAAACACGAACGTGTCTGATGATCGGGAAGCGATTCATCGTGCAGAAAAATCATCAAAGAAATTTGGCTCCATTCTGAAAAAATGCATTGAATCTGTCTTTTCCGTAACGATCAATATTTCCACAAAACCAGGTTTTCGTCAGGAACAAGTCTCAAAACCAGAACACGAGGACATGCAAACACTTATTAGTACCTTTAGTGTAAATCTGAAAAAGTTGTCGAAATTGAGGACTATTTCGGGCGATGATGCTTTTTTAAAAGCAAGAATGTGTGTGCCTCAATTTACCAATTTATCTCATACCCTTGACAAGTTGAAAGAGTTGACAAAGAAGATGGAGAGGCAAAGCGATATTCAGGATCCGCTGAAGGCTATTTTTGCCACATCCAACAAATTTGAATTGTTCCAAAACGATTTAAGCAACATGGGAATATTAGAAAATATACAAGATCAGGAAACTGCCCGCAGGATATTAACGGAGTTGCAAAGACTTCTCTTTGATAAACCATTGAAGGAAGATGCTTATGGAAAGATCATTAATACGGTTAAATCCCTCGAAGATTTTATTTCCAGCAAATGCGTGCCTGTGAAGGGACAAACCAGCGACCATGGTGCTTTTATGTTAAAATTGCATCAAAAGCCTGTTTTTAAAAACTTTATTGATATTAAGACATGTCTGAAAAATATTATAGAAACAGAAACTCTGACCAACAAAATTAATACCTTTAAGAACGACTTTGAGTTTTTTTCTTACAGTGCAAAGGAACTAGGAGAATTTTTAACGCAGATCGAAAATTTCCATGAAGAATTAAAAAACACTTGTTATTATAAAAATTCATCAGAATTTGAAACTACGGAGCTCAGGCTTGACCGCTTAATTACCGAAGTGCAGGACATTGATCATAGAATTTCATCGTACCTCAGAGGTAACAATAAAAAGATATCCAGGGAACCTGATGTTCACATTAACTATTTAAAAAGCTCTCAATTGACGAGAAAAAATTTGGAAAAGGCAATTCTTCTATTGCAAAATCAGATTGCTCAGACGGAAGCATTCATGCATGATATTGAAAGTTATTTACATAGACATTCGTTTGTCCATTCAGGCGTGGCTACAAGCGTCCTTTTTGATCAGATAACTTATTTGTTAAGTAACATTGATGTAAGATTGATTGATATGACCCGATCCATGGAGGATATGTTTAGCGAAAGCGTCGGCACCATATTCCATTATCAGGTAGGGGAAAGTTTTAAGGAGCCACAAAAAGAGGAAGTCGAAGATCTTATAAATGAAATTGAAAAAAGAGCAATTGTCAGAGAGTATAAAAAATAACAATCTTACTTTTCAAGGGAAAGAATAAAAACCTGCGAGGTCTTCTGCAAAAACAAAAACAATGAGTGTGTGCACTAATAATATTGATTATGAAAAACTACCCTCCATCGACCTTCACGCACCCAAGTCGTTAGGTCTCAGAAACAGAACAAGAACGGCTGCTTCAAATGATAGTATTATGCAGGATTTGGAGGATGCAAAAACAATCCTTACACTTGCCGGTTTATGTGTCAACTTTTCTGTTGAAAATATCATTCATGCCCGTGAGAAGTTTATGGTTGAAACACAGTCTTATAATAAATCTACGCCTTCTTTACAAAATTCTGATATCAGTATGAGACAGAAAGGGAGCCGAAGACCACATTATTCACATCTTTTTATATTCAACGATACGCTGATCTTCCAGGCGTCTTGTTGTCTGCCTTTAAAAACCATTGCTGCCAGCTTGGATGGGAATCCTGTTTCCGGTCGAGTTTTGTTTTCCAGTCACTCGGAAGAGTGTGGCGGAAAATTAGTTTATCAATTCCAGGGCAAGGGCATAGAAATGATTATAGACATACAACGAG
This sequence comes from uncultured Candidatus Brocadia sp., assembly GCA_964490485.1. Classification (GTDB taxonomy): domain Bacteria; phylum Planctomycetota; class Brocadiia; order Brocadiales; family Brocadiaceae; genus Brocadia. Next base: position 4,089 of record CAZBCT010000043.1, read on the forward strand.
GAGAAAGCGTTCGGGCGCAGCGACAAATATTCAGAATGCGGTAATGTAAACGAGGAAAAAATCGTGATGCAAAACACGCGCGTACTTAAAAAAAATCCTTGGGGTAACCGACGTCCCCAAGGATTTTTTTAATTACGAAGAACATTTACCAACCCTTAAATCCATTCTTCGGATAAGATGTTTCCTTCAAGTCCAACCACGACCTGCTTGACTGGTATCTTGCGGGAGGCTTTTTCTGCGCCTTCCTTTGCAATTTGTGCCAATCCAAAACAACAGGGAACTTGCATGATCATAACGGTCAAGGTGTTAATCTTTGCGTCATCAATCAACGCCTTAATCTTTTCCGTATAAATTTCCTGATCAGAATCTAGCTTTGGACAGGCAATCGCAATGCTCTTTCCTTTCAAATAATCTTTATGAAAATCACCGAGAGAGAAAGCCGTACAGTCTGCAGCCAGCAAGATATCCTTGCCCTGGAAATACGGCGCTTGTGGGGAAACCAAATGCATCTGTATAGGCCACTGTCTTAATTGAGAAGGGCGTTTTCCCGTTTCGCTACCCTCTTGACTCGTGTTTTCGCTAAAATCTATAGTTCTTGATCCTGGACATCCACTCATTTTGCAACCTCCTGTAAAAATTTTTCTTCTAAATCAGCAATAAACTTTTCGTACTTTTTTGGCAATTCTTCACCTACCGAAGCATCCGCTTCGGTACACCTGCGAAACATTTCACCGACCTGAGTTGTTGATAGCTGACGATCGATCCACGGGTAAAGGATTTCATCCTCTTTTTTGATATGCTGGGTGAGCAGTTCCTGATAAGCAAGCATGTTTTGTTTAATTTGCGCTTTATTCCCTTTTTCAGCTCCCTCAACAACCTGCCTGATATAACCTCTTCCCGTGTCATGGTCTTTATACATAACCTGGATAATCTCTGCCTTTTCGTCAACAGCTTTAAACAAAATATCCTCTTCTTTCATGTGATGATATTTGTCTGCATACGTACGAATAAAATCAACGCACCTCAAGATCAAATCCTTATCCACCTTCATACTAGTTTCGATATAATCCGTAATGGTTGGGATTAAAGCCAGGAGCCGTTTGATCAAAACATGCTCGTCTACAAGTTTTTTGACCGGTGGTGAATACGTGATTTTTTTCGGCGCAGATTTTTTTGTTGCATCTATCACCGGTTTTGCAACATTTCTCTCCGGATAAATAGCCTTTTCTATCCGATACATTAAGGTAGCTTCTTTTTCAGGGTCAAGATTATGGATTCCCACAACATCCTTTAAAAGGCAACTACCTACGGAACACGGGACACAGCCGATGCCATATTCATCAAGAATACGGCCTACTTCAGGACAAGAATCGATGATCTTTTTTATTTCTTTATTTAGTACATTCTCCAAAAACACCCTCCTTATACGATAGTTCTATGGTATTCATTAATAAAAAATATTCTTACGTTAGACTGCTTTTGGCAGCGACTTTAATCTCCCCACTCTTTGTTGAGAGGGAAACGTCAGATCAAAAACAACATTAAATTATAATTATAGCCAATGAGAGTATTTCATGTCAAGCTATAATCCACCGCGCATCCTTTCATCATACAGGAAAATGGTTTTTATGGTTTTTATTTCTGGGTTCTCCTTCACTAATCAAAAATTTATTCATAAAAGTTGGTTGCCTCAGTCTCTTCAACCGGACGCCTCAGGCAGTCTTCGATCATTTCGACCTTGAAACGAACGTCTCCAGGACTTAATGCCTTCACAACGACCTTCCAGGTTGCTGTTGCCTTTGGTGCAAGGCTTATTAAAGAATCAAAAGTCACATTCTTACCAATGCATGTTCCCTTTGTTGGACCATCAGATGATATATACTGCATCGTGTCTTCAAGGACGCAGTTGATCCTGACATTGGTGCTGTAATCAGAGCCCTGGTTTGTCACGGTAATTTCGTATGTCTCATTGTCACCAACCTCTATGGGATCCGTTATGTCAACTACTTCCAGTAAAATAGCAGCTACCCCGATCACATCGGTAATCGCGGTTGCTGATGCCTGGCTAGCGCATTCAGCTCTAACGGTTGCAGTATTTGTTACTTTGCCAAGACCCCTTCCCTGCAAAGTCACACTGACTTTTCTTGCATCACGAGGCAGTAAGGTTCCTAAATTCCAGGTAACCGTGCTCCCGGTGAACACACCGCCCTGACTGGCCTTTACAAAAGTAGCATTCCCGGGTATAGCGTCCTCAAGAATCGCTGATGCTGCCGGACCGTCACCCTTATTACTTACACCGATTGTATACGCAATATCACGGCCAGTATAAATCCTTTCAGGTCCTTTTTTGGTAATGGTGAGCACCGGTTGTTTTACAACGGTTGTAGTCGTGTTGGATTCAGCCTGCAGACCACCTTCCGCTTCCACGGCTGCAGAATTATTAAACTTGCCGGTTTTGTCTGCCTTTGCGGTAAAGGTTATCTCGCGCGATTCTCCCGCCCTTAACACGTCAATTTCCTGAACTATATTGCTCTTGCCATCCATCGTCTTTAATCCTCCTGGCAGAGACTCTCTCACCTGTATATTCCTGGCTACTCCCGTACCAGCGTTACTTACCACAATGGTTATTGGTATCGTATCGCATAATAAAACCTCGGCTGGTGCACGTTTGGTAATAGTCAACTTCGGTTCCACAACGTTTGTTATAAGGCAGAGGGGCGGCAAGTTATAGGTGACATCAGTACAAAACGGGATATCGCCTGTTTCCGATGATATGCCATTAACCCGAATTTCTTTCATCTCATGTGGACCCATGTCTCCAACAACCCATTTTGCCGTACTCTCACCGGGCCCTTTCTGAAACTTTGGCAGGGAGCTTCTAAGCTTATATTTATGGGAAAACGTTTCAGTAATCTCAACATCCTGAACCTTTTCGTCGGTAATGTTAGTAATTTTGATAATATAATCAAAAGGCTTGCCGACTTGGATTTCCTGCGGTGCATTTTTTTCGATAAAGATAACACCGTACTTCTTGTTAATGGTGGAAAAGGTTCTGCTGCTTTCGCGGTTATCGTATGCAACATTTGCCTCACCCGTGTGCAAACGTTCATGTCGCGGCCCAGGATCTTCTTCAATATGTCCGTGCGCATATGGCGGTTTTTCGCTCGAAAAATCGTTTTGCTGATAACTACAGCCATACATGCCAAATATTACACTCATGCATAAAAGCATCAAAAGATTCAGTCTCTTCTGCCAGTTCATGCAACAACCCCTTTCAAAAAAACATTGGAGGTATTGTAAACATACTCTGCAAATACCCAGGAAACAAAGAAAGCCGGTACGTCAGATAACGCACCGGCCTTCTTTTTAAGTTAATAAAACCAAAGTCTACCACGAAGATGCTAATACTTCTTATCTCTTCATGATCACTTCATCACGGCACTGATCGTGAGAATATTACTGATAGAAGTTTGTAGCCTCAGTCTCTTCAACAGGCCTCTTCAGGCAATCCTCTATCATAGTAACCCCGAAGCGCACATCTCCCTCGCTCAACGCCTTTACTACAACCACCCAAGTCGCCTTTGCCTTTGAAGCAAGCGTTGGTAATGGTTCAAAGGTTACCGTCTTGCCATCAGCGGAAACGGTTCCTGTTGTCGGTCCTGAAGACGATACATACTGCATTTCATCCTCAAGAGTGCAGGTTATTTTTATATTGGTGCCGGTGTCTGAACCCTGATTGGTTACGACGATACTGTAATCTTCTTCGCCGCCGACCTCGATCGGATCATTTTCATCAATTACCTCAAGCAGGATTGCAGGAATACCTAATACTTCGGTTGTAGTCTCTGCTGAAACAGCCTCAGCGCACGCAGCCCTTGCTGTTACTGTGTTTTTCACGGTACCTATACCTTTGGGATTCAGAGTCAAAGTAAATGTCTGTGAACCTTGAGGCGGCAAGGTTCCTACATTCCATGTAACCGCGCTACCCAATAAGGTAGCTTGTGGGCCGGCATTTACTACCGACGCATTATCCTGCACGGTATCTTCAACTACGGTTGATGTCGCCGGACCGTCACCCTGATTGGTTACCACAATATCATATGAAATGTTGCGTCCCATAAATACCTTATCATTGCTAGCCACTTTGGTGATGGTAAGTACTGGTTGCCTTACAACCGTTGTTGTTGTATTGGATTCTGCGCTCAAATTTCCATCGGCTACTGCCATGGCAGTATTTTTAAACTCGCCGGTTTTTACAGCTTTTGCTGTCAGGGCAACTTCCCTCGACTCTCCGGGATTTAATGAACCAACATCTAAAGTCACGTCGGTTTGGCCGTCCTGTGTCTGCAATCCATCAGGCAAGGTCTCCTTAACTTTGATGTTGTTTGCCACACCCGAACCAGTGTTCGTAACGGTAAAGGTTATGGGAATCATGTCACAGAGAGAAACCTCAGAAGGAGCGCTCTTTGCGATAGCTATCTTCGGCTCTGTAATGATTGGGTCAATGCAGGCCCCTGGTAAGTTATACGCCACTTTGGCGCAGAATGGCATATGTCCGCTTTGTGTTGGGACACCGCACACCTTAATTTCTCTCGTTTCTTGAGGCCCAAGTTCACCCAGGAACCATTTTGCCACACTAGCAGTGCTTCCCGGTCCCATTTCAGGTGTTGAACTTTTTACCGAAAAATTACCTGGCAGGGTTTCCGTAACTTCGACGTCTTCCACTTTTTTATTGGTAAGGTTCGTAACTTTTATTACATAGCAATACTCCTCACCTACACTCCCGCTACATGGCCCCATTTTTTGCAGATAAATAACGCTGCAGCAATCCTTCTCATTTGTTGGATCCGCCAAATCTGCAGTGCACATATCTGATTTTGGTGGCTCTGGTGCTGGTTCATGTACGTGCGAACGCAGGTGTCTTGCTGGTGGTTCCGATTCAACATGTCCATGATAGTACGGTGGTTTATCATGTTCCACCCCAGCTTCATACTTGAACATCCCGCATCCGTAAAGCGCAAACGCCATAAAAACTGAAATACCTAACACTTTGTACATACCATTTCTCCCATTTCTCAACCTCATCTATTCCTCCTTTCTAAAAACATATACCCTTTTAAAGAGTCATCTCCTTTCCACATACTACAACGACTCCCTTGCTGCCGGTGCAGCTATTATCAACCTTTTATGAGTAGCTATGAAATTCCTAGAGATACACGAAGCTATTTTTTAGTTCTTAGTAAAAAAAGCCTTACTGCTAAGATACAGAGTTCTTCGGCAGTAAGGCTGTCTTTTATTCCCATAATATATGTAAAGACCCTTTACTTTGCGCCCCCTGATCACTCAGGGTTTACCTTTATCGTACTATATTAATATATTTAATACGGACTGTTGTCAAGAAAAATTTGCTATTTTTTTCACCTCTTAGAGGCTGTCCCTAAACTGGTTGGCATAGAAAACACCTCCTACCTTTTCAAGAAATAGTAGAGTTGCCCATAGGTATTTAAGTTCCCCGCCTCATACATTGGCTGATCTCCAATTCCGAAATATACATCAGCTCTGGCCGGCGATTGGATCGCACTACCGGTATCCTGGTCCAGGACAAAAAAGGATTTTCTTGTCCCACTCTTCCCCTTTTCCCAAAACTTCCAGGTCTTCTTTGCCTTCCTAGGTTCAATAACAGCAAAGGCAAGACCGCCCGCCGGAAAGACTTTCTTGTCAGTAGCAATACTCCTCATCGCGGTGACGGGTACCCCTATGGAACCATAAGGCGTAGAGTAATTCACCCTCTTGAAAAAGATAAAACGATCGTTTTTCCTGAGATAATAATCCAGCTCGTTGGGATGTTGTCCAAAATAACTGATAAGTGTAGAAAGAGTTAATTCCTCTTCAGGAATCTTTCCATCCATAACTAACATGCGTCCGATACTGTTGTATTTGTGACCAGAATCTGCTCCGTATCCCACATAAACCATCTCTCCCGATGGTAATCTGAGTTGTCCTGACCCCTGAACATGGATAAGATAAGCGTCCAGCTTGGATTTGAGATAGGCAATTTCAAGTCCTTTTAAGAGGTTACGCTCCTCTATCTCACGCCGTGTATAATAAGGTTTTCTGAAGTCTGACGGTATTTTATAAATGGGATAACGGAATTCTCCGGTTGGCGTAAGACTTCCATCGTAGATGGGAGTTCCATAACCGGTAAAATGCACCTGGCCTTCATAATCTTTTCCTATGGCCTGAAACACCCTGAAGTTTTTTACGATAAAATCGTTAGTCTCCGCAGTGTCTCTGCAACGCAGAAAACCTTCCCGAAAGAATTTTAAGGAATTTTCCAGATTTTCATGAGAAAAATCTGTCATATGAAAACCATACGGATTCGCTTTGACTTTCTTAAAATAGTCAAGACTGTTATCAATCGATTGCAAGAGGGAGTCCCTGCTGTAGTCGTCTTGAAATTGAGGGAATTGCGTGGGATCGGTAATTTCTACAAGGGTATCTCCGGTTTCCTTCGGCACCAGAAGAGGTCTTTTCTTAAACATAGCACAGCCTGATCCCATGATAATGACAATCATTGCCGTAAGAAGAAAAAACGGATGAACGGTCCTCTTTACTCTCATATGAATCATATCCCCCTTTACCGAGAAAATTGCCTAAAAGCCGAAATCTCAAATGAACATCAGGCGGTATTGTATATTTCTTATGATGGAGAATCAAAGAAAAAATGGGCAAGTATGCATTGTTTATCAGGTACCTTTCAATAAAAAAACAATTCGGTTGACAACTACCGGTTAGTTGAAGTAGAATCGCCATGTTTCTAGTACAATAGTTCTTTTTCAATAAAATCGATTACAGGTAATTTGCCCGCAAAAATGCGGGCGATAAAAGGGAATCCATGTTTCGCAGACATGTGAGACAAGGAGCGGACCCGCCGCTGTAACCGGGAACGAACGCCACAATGCCACTGGAAAAGCTGCTTAAACTGTTCAAGCGGCTTTCTGGGAAGGTGTGGCCAGTAGGATGATCCGGAAGCCAGAAGACCTGCCTGTAGTTGCTTCACGTAGTCTTCGATGGTAAAGAAGGTGAAGGATACTCACAAGCACAGATGCGCAAATTACCCTGAGAAGGCAGAAGATGTGTTGTGCCAGGTAACTCCCGGTAACCAACTCCGGGACTTCAGGAAAGAGTAAACGAAATTGTCTCTTAATCTTCCTGATTTCTCAGTGCCTTTTTCAGCAATTCAGCTAAATATTTTATCTGCGGCACATAGAATTCTGTGGTTGGAAAGTTTTCCCAAAACCCATGTCTTCTCTATCGGAGACATGGGTTTTTTTGTTTTGATAAAGGGGATACGTTGTCCAGAATAGCAACCGTATTTATTTTGGTATTTGTGTTATTTTTTGCAGCAGCAAATAGGGCATATGCAATGCATATAACCGAGGGGATTTTGCCCCCTAAGTGGGTTGCTGTATGGTTTGCCGTATCGGCCCCCTTTGTGGGAATTGGAATATATCATATAAAACGAAAGAAAAGGGCTGTGCCAAGTTATCTGCCTTTGGTGGGCATGCTGGGAGCGGCGGTATTTGTATTTTCCTGTTTTCCCATTCCGGTTATTGCCCTGAATGGAATGGCTACTTCCCATCCCTGTGGCACGGGCATGAGCGCTGTGTTGCTGGGACCTTTTGTCAGTGTGCTGGTAGCAGGCATTGCCTTACTCATCCAGGCATTATTCCTTGCCCATGGTGGATTGACTACGCTCGGTGGAAATATATTCTCTATGGGCATCCTGGGGTCGTTTTCAGGTTATTTTGCCTTTAAAATAGCACAGCGATGTAAATTGCCACTGTTTTGGTGCGGATTCCTTGCCGGTACGATTTCTGACTTATTTACCTATTTAGGCACGTCCATTGAGCTGGGACTTCTCGTAATCAACAAAGGTGGATCTTTCTTTAAAGCTGCGGCAGAAATCTTTGGGGTTTTTATGATGACCTCACAGGGCGTCCTCTGCATTGTTGAAGGTGCAGTAGTGGGATTTGTGATGGTCTTTATCTACAAACGACGTCCGGGCATTTTGTTCAACCTTGGAGTAATCAGAGATGACACAAAATCCATCGGGACGTAAGTTAGCTATCATCCTTTTTATTACCCTTGTCATATCGGTATTTCTTTCCGCTTCGGTATTTTCATTTGCAGAAGAAACTATTCACAAAACTGACGCACCAGCAATACAAACACATGAAGAAGGGGCATGGACGGGTATTGATGTAAGCATTGTAGGTAAATATGCATCGAAATACGGCCGTCCACCGCGTGACCCTTATATTAATACTGATCAGGGAGATCTGCTTCTTTTTGTATTTACCCTTGCCGGGGTTATTGGGGGATTTGTCATTGGATTTAATGTGCGAAGACTTTTCTATGAGAAATAGATAACCAGGATCCATTTGTGAAAAGTTAAACGGCACGAAAATAAATTCAAGATGAAAAAGACCTATGGATTTCTTACACCACACATTTTCAGATGTATATGCCCGCCAAAATAATTGGCTAACAAGGATTGACGTAAGATTAAAAATGCTTTACGTCATGTCACTACTTTCCATAAATCTATGGGCGCAGAACGTATCTGTTCCATTGTTCTTTTTTTCTGTATCTTTTATCTCCCTCTTTTCTATAAAAATCCCTTTCATAGCAATCCTTCGAAGCATGTCTCTGCCCCTGATATTTGCAATTCTTATCTTACTCATGAAGAGTCTGCACGAGGGAGAACGGGTGTGGTTTTCGGTTTCAATCCTGGGATACAAACTCGCCTTCAGAGAAGAAGGGTTCTTCGACGGACTTCATACCGGCAGCAAGGTACTAGGGGGTATTTCATTGGTAATTACCTTTTCCTTTACGACTACGATAAGTCGGCTGTGTGCCGGTCTTACATGGTTTCGTGTACCAAACACCATTGTCGAACTGATGGCATTTATGTACCGGTATATTTTTCTGTTCGTAGATGAAGTGGCTACCATGTGGATTGCCCAAAAATCGCGCCTGGGTCATACCTCATGGAAAAAAATGATACCATCATTAGGCATGTTGTGCGGAGTCCTTATTATACGTGCGTTTGACAGGGCAGAACGGACTTATGAAGCAATGTATGTCAGAGGATATGAAGGCGGCCGCATATTAACGGTTACCCTGTCACCATGGAAGAAAAAAGAATATATCTTTTTCATAGGAATGGTTCTTATCATACCCATTCTTATTTACACAGGAGGTCTATGTCTCTGATGATCCTGCAGGTCAGAAATATCCAATACCGGTATCATGACGGAACGTATGCATTAAGGGGTGTTTCTCTCGATATCAAAAGAGGTGAATTTTTGGCCATCCTCGGCCCTAATGGGTCAGGAAAGACAACCCTGTTGAAACACCTCAATGGTTTACTAAGGCCGGCGGACGGAGAAATCGCGTTGGAGCAAAAGCCTTTTGCCCACTATCCACCGAAAACCATATTTCAAAAAGTGGGATTCGTATTCCAGGACCCAAATGACCAGTTGTTTGCACCGACAGTTTGGGAAGATGTAGCCTTCGGCCCTATGAATCTTGGTTTGTTAAGGAATGAGATTGCTTCCAGGGTGGATGAAGCGTTGTCTCTGGTCGATATGGGGCTTTATGCCAACAAGACCATAGATGCCTTGAGTTTTGGGCAAAAGAAGCGAGTTTGCATTGCAGGAGTCCTTGCAATGAAACCCGAAATACTTGTGCTGGATGAACCTACCTGCGGTCTTGATCCGGCCGGTGTTACCGCCATCATGAATCTGCTGAAAGAGTTGAACGGCAGACACAGTATTACCATCATTATGGCAACCAACACCGTAGATTTAGTTCCCGTGTATATGGATCGTTTGGCAATTATGTATCACGGCAATATCCTGAAGACAGGTACCCCGGAAGATGTCTTTTCAAATATCGAAGAAATACGGCACGCCTGTTTGGAACTTCCTCAGATTGCCCAGTTAATGCAAATCTTAAGGGATGAAGATAATCTTCATATGGACAGCTTGCCCCTTACGGTGGGAGAAGCGAGAAGATTTCTGATGCACAGGCTCAATGGGGTATTTACAAAGGAAAATATTTACTAAAAGATCATGTTTAAAGGTCATGGCGGGAACATAAAACATATTCTTACGCAGGGAAATAATGGCATCCTCGACTTTAGCGCAAATATTAATCCCCTGGGATACCCGGAAAAAGTCAGGAGAGTTATACAGGATAATTTTGATGACATTCTGCATTATCCCGATATTGATTGCATTGATCTGAGAAAAGGTATTTCACGGAAGATTGGACATCCTGAGGATGAAATCATTGTAGGAAACGGCTCTACAGAATTGTTTTACTTAATACCTCGCGCACTAAGACCGAAGAAAGGAATTGTTTTTCAGCCCACCTTCAGTGAATTTGCTGAAGCGTTGAAATCCAGCCACACGGAAGTGCTTAACACTATCCTGAAAGAGGAAAACAATTTTTGCTTCACCTATTCAGCAAGCGATTTTCCTGACAAAAAAGCAGATATGGTCTTCTTCTGCAATCCGAATAACCCGACAGGGCGCCTGGTTGAAAAGGCCGTTGTTCTCCACATGGCACAACAACATCCCCATATCATATTCGTCGTGGATGAGGCATTTATCGACTTTGTTGATGAGCCAGAAAGATACAGTGTTATCGGCGAGACAGGCACCACGGGCAATTTGATTGTGGTCAGGTCGCTTACAAAATTTTACGGCTTCCCTGGCTTAAGAATAGGGTATCTTGTGGCCAGGCCGGATGTAGCAAAAAAATTGATGGAATATAAGGAACCATGGTCGGTAAATACCTTTGCTCAACATGCCGCCATGGTTGCACTGGAAGACAGAGAATTTGTTTTGAAAAGCAGGGAATTGATCTTCCGTGAACAATCGTATCTATTCAGCGAATTATCCGGGATCGGCGGCCTTGTGCCTTACAAACCAACGGCGAATTATATTTTTATCAAAATCAGGAGTGACGGCGTAACTTCCTCCTGGTTACGCAAGGAGCTGCTGGGCCGCGGCATCGCCATTCGTGATTGTTCCAACTTTACCGGGCTTAACAATACGTATTTTCGCGTAGCGGTGCGAACACGGGAAGAAAACATGAGACTTGTTGATGCATTGAAAAGCGTAATAACGGACTGTCAGTACACGGTGGGTAACGAACGATAAAGAAAATAGGGTTTCCTCAATGTTGGAAATATTTTTTATTATTTATCTGTGTAATCTGTGAAATCTGTGGTTACTGTTAATTCATGAAAAACAGATCCATCATGATACAAGGTACGGGTTCGCATGTGGGCAAGAGCATTTTGGTCTGCGCCCTCTGCCGTATCCTGAAACAGGACGGTTACCGGGTCGCGCCATTTAAAGCCCAGAATATGGCTTTGAATTCCTTTGTGACAAAGGACGGGAAGGAAATGGGACGGGCGCAGGCAGCTCAGGCGGAGGCGGCGGGAATCGAACCCATGGTAGAGATGAACCCCATACTTCTGAAACCCACCGGTGACACTGGTTCACAGGTCGTTATTATGGGTAAACCGATCGGGAACATGACGGCCAGGGAGTATTACCAGAAAAAGGGTGAATTTGTTTCCATTATAAAAGAAGCTTACGATAAACTAAGGGACCAATTCGATGTTATTGTTATTGAGGGAGCAGGCAGCCCTGCCGAGATAAACCTCAAGGATGGGGACATCGTCAATATGGGTATGGCAGAATTGGCATCCGCTCCTGTCTTATTAGTCACTGATATAGACCGTGGCGGCGCCTTTGCATGGATTGTTGGGACATTAGCATTATTAACATCGGATGAGAGAGCGCGGGTAAAGGGCATTGTGTTTAATAAATTCCGGGGAGATAAAGGCATTTTAAAACCCGGGTTAGACATGCTGGAAGGCCGTATTAACAAACCGGTTGTGGGAGTAATTCCTTATATTCACGATCTCAGCATCGATGATGAAGATTCTGTTTCACTTGAGTATTCGGGCGTCAATGAAAGGGATCAGGGGTCGGGGGTCAGGGGTCGGAATACGGGAGACAAGTACCTGATCCCTGACCCCCGCCCCCTGACCCCTTTCATAGATATTGTGGTAATCAAATTACCCCGTATATCAAATTTTACCGATTTCAATATATTTACCCATGAGAAAGACGTGAGTGTGAGATTTGTGGATAAGGCTGAAAATATTGGTAACCCGGACTTGCTTATTATCCCGGGTACAAAAAATACTATAGGGGATTTAATCTTTTTGGGAGAAAGAGATATTTCTAAAGAGATTTTAAAGCTTTCAAGGCATGGGATGATGATAGTCGGTATCTGTGGGGGATATCAGATGTTAGGAAGGCAGATTAACGATCCCTATCATGTAGAATCACCAAACGATGGTATTCAGGGTTTAGGTTTATTAGATATAGTCACTACCTTTGCCAGAGAAAAACAGACCTATCAGGTAAAGGCACGCATGCTTGAACATGAAAATTTCTTTCATGTTTGTGATGAGTTATCGGGATACGAGATTCATATGGGAGAGACGACGTTCAACGGCCATAATTTTGTCAGGCCATTTGCAAGGATTACAGAACGAGCAGGAAAGATGGTAAATATCCTAGATGGCTGTGTTTCTGCCGATGGCAATGTGCTGGGTACCTATATACACGGTATCTTCGATAACGACGAATTCAGATCGAATCTCACGAATTATCTCAGGTCAAAAAAGGGATTAAAACCGTTACATGAATGTCATGTAGGTTTCAAGAGAACGAAAGAACATCACTATAATGAATTGGCCAATATCGTCCGCGAAAACATGAAGATGGATCTTGTATATTCCATAATGCAATAATTTAATTGTATCGGTAGGGTGGATTAAGCGAAGCGAATCCACCATATCATACAATATTGAAGGTGGATACGGCGTAAAAAATAACGACTTAATCCACCCATATCTTGACAACCATGCACAGTAAAAAAGCCGAGAGAAAGCTCAATGTCTTTGAAAAATACCTGACGGTATGGGTAATTCTCTGCATCATTGCAGGGATAGGTGTAGGCACGGCTGTGCCTGGTGTCGCACGGTATCTGGACGGGCTTGCCATTTACGTAAATGAGGCGCCGGTTGTTTCCATCCCCATCGCTGTGTGTCTTTTCTTTATGATGTACCCTATCATGGTGAAAATTGATTTTGCCGAGGTCCTGAAGGCAGGCAAGTCAGTGAAACCGGTTGGACTAACACTTTTTGCAAACTGGGCAATTGGACCATTCGCCATGTATGGCATTGCCTTGTTTTTTCTGGGATTTCTTTTTAAGGATTTTATAGGTGCACACGCATACGATTTTGTAAAACTCCCCCTGGGCGCTGATTGGGATATCGGGTCCAGGCATGGCGCAGGAATAGTCGTACTGCATCACAATGGCAAGATGCTCCTTGTCTCCTTATGGCGGAGTTATCTTGCGGGTTGTATCCTTCTGGGAATTGCCCCCTGCACTGCTATGGTGCTTGTCTGGGGTTATCTGGCAAGAGGTAATGACGGGCATACCCTGGTAATGGTTGCGATAAACTCACTCTCAATGCTTGTGCTCTACGGGCTGCTCGGGGGATTTTTGCTGGGTGTTGGGCGGATTCCTGTTCCCTGGAAGGCGCTCGTCCTCTCGATTGTAATGTATGTTGCACTGCCCCTTGTTGCAGGATATTTTTCGAGAAAATGGCTCATTAACCTGAAAGGCAAGGCATGGTTCGAAGAAAAATTCTTACACTTCATGACACCGGTTTCAATTGTCGCCTTGCTTGTTACCCTGATTCTTCTCTTTTCCTTCAAAGGAGAAATTATTCTGATAAAGCCCATTACGATACTCTGGATAGCAGTACCATTATTCATCCATACAAATCTTGTTTTCTGGATAACCTACAGTCTTGCTAAGGTATTAAAATTTTCTTATGAAAATGCGGCGCCTTCCGCCATGATCGGTGCAAGTAATAACTTTGAGGTAGCGATTGCAACTTCTACGATGCTTTTTGGCCTTGCATCAGGTTCCTCACTTGCCACAGTAGTTGGGGTGTTGATTGAAGTACCCACCATGTTGTTTCTGGTTTACCTTTGTAAAAAGACGAGAAACTGGTTTCCTTCGGACGATCTTCAAACAAAGGAGTACGTTATGTAGGTTTTTAAGATAGCGACTAAAATTAATTGTTACAGGTGTCCCAATGGGTACATTGAGACGAAAAGGGAATCCCATCTCCAAAAAATTTCTGATGGTAATCAATACGTTACTTCTTGTGTCAGAAATAAGGAGAAAAGGGAACGGTACCGCCGCTGTATTCGGTGACGAACGTTGCAAGAACCACTGGAAAGCCGTTTCAACAGTTTAAACTGCTGAAACGACCTTCCGGGAAGGCGCAATAAGTAGGATGACCCGCAAGTCAGAAGACCTGCCTGTAATGTGTGCTGGAAATACTTCTTCGGAGTAAAGGAGGTGAAGCATTACTATTGATGCTGTAAAAGCCCGTTTCTTCTTTATGCGAAGGAATGGGCTTTTTTGTTTAACCACAGAGAAATTTTACGCGTAAAAAGGGTGGCACGGATAAACTGTGTTTATCCGTGCCTGGCTGAATGTTCTGAGATTTATCATTGTTCAAATATCCAGGGAATCCCGTAGAAACGGGAGCTGCCCCGCAACTGTAACCGGTGACGAGCACTGCACGATGCCACTGGCAAGCCGTTTAAACGGCTTAAACTGATTAAACGGCTTTCCGGGAAGGCACAGGACGTAGGATGACCCGGCAGCCAGGAGACCTGTTTGAACATCGTTTTATCATGTCTTATTTCGAGGGAGAATGGATACAAATGAGGTATATCTTCGTTTTGTTGGTAATTACATTGGCGCCTAACTTTTATTGTAAAATCGCTTTAACTGGAGAAACAGAAGCACCTGTTTCAACGGAACATCTTTCAACGGGTTCAGAGGAAAAGGAAGCAGAGACCAACGATAGAATACCAAAACAATCGGCAGAACAGGGTGTGGCTGAAGAGCAAGTTGAAGCCAGTTCTTCGACGTCAGATGTAGCAGGTGTAGATTCTGCTGAGCAATCAGAATTAAGTGGTAATAATACCGGCAATTCACCAGAGATCGCCCAAGACTCCACGAGTGCAACGTCTTCTTCAACCAATGTGCTTCTTTTGCCGGAAGTATTGGTTTATGGAAACATGGATAGTTTGCTTGGCATCGCAAGCACGGCATCGCAAGGTACCAGAGGAATGGACGAGTTGGAATGGCGCACCTTATCGCGTCCTGGTGAGGTGCTGGAGACAGTTCCCGGCGTTATCGTCGCCCAACACAGTGGCGCTGGCAAAGCGAATCAGTTCTTTCTGCGCGGCTTTAACCTTGACCACGGAACGGACTTTGCCACATCGGTCAACGGCGTCCCGGTAAATCTGCCCACTCATGGACATGGCCAGGGCTATACTGACTTAAATTTCATGATCCCTGAACTGATTGAGCGTGTAGATTTCCGAAAAGGACCTTATTATGCAGACTACGGAGATTTTTCCTCCGCAGGCGCAGCCGACATTCAATATGTCAGTTTTCTTCCGCACAGTATAGCACAGGTGGAGGTCGGCAGTTTCGGGTATGCGCGTAGCCTGTATGCCTCATCACATCATATCGGAAGCGGGAATCTTCTGTATGCAGTTGAATTGTTCCATAATGACGGGCCATGGTCCAAGCCAGACGATTACAAAAAAATAAATGGCGCATTGAGTTACAGTCAGGGCACACCAGTGTGGGGCTATAGCATAACATCCATGTCGTATGTGGGAGACTGGAACGCGACCGATCAAATTGCCCAACGCGCCATGGATGTAATTCCTGGCTTTGACCGCTTTGATTCTCTGGATACAAGCGATGGTGGTGATTCACAACGTCATAGTCTTTCTGCTGAGTGGCATCGTGCTGATGCGGATTCTGCCACAAAGGTATTGCTCTATGGATTCTACTATGACCTGAATTTATTTTCTAATTTCACGTATTTTCTCGACAGCCCCCAGGGCGATCAGTTTGAACAGGAAGACAAGCGGGGAGTCGGCGGGTTAAAGGCTAGCCATACCTGGTACAGTGATATTTTCAGCCGTGATATGGAAAACACTGTTGGCCTGCAAATACGCAACGATTCGATTAAAAACGGTCTGTTCCAAACCGTTGATCGTCATCGCACGGATAAGGTTGATTATGACGGCAAAACGATTTCCGGCACAACCCGTAAAGATGATGTGTGGGAGGCGAGCCTCTCCCCCTATGTTGAGAACAAGGTTCAATGGGCGGACAAATTCCGCACGGTTTTTGGATTGCGAATGGATTATTACTACTTTGATGTGGATAGTGATTTGCCTGCTAACTCCGGCACACGAGATGATGCGATCGTTAGTCCAAAAGGGTCGCTCATCTTCGGTCCGTGGGCAAAAACGGAGTATTACCTGAGCGGTGGCTTCGGTTTCCACAGCAATTCTGGACGCGGCATGACACAACATGTCGATCCAAAGACAGGAGATTTTGTGGAATCTGCAGATCCTTTGGTGCGTACAAAAGGGGCGGAAATCGGTGTGCGCACAACTATTGTTAAGGGATTGCAAAGCGCGTTAGCGCTGTGGTTGCTGGATATTGATTCTGAGCTGATTTTTTCCGGAGACGCTGGTAGCACAGAAGCCAGTGCACCGACCAGGCGTTATGGTGTCGAGTGGACAAATTACTATGCACCCATAGAATGGCTCTCCCTGGATGCCGATTTCTCGTTTTCGCACGCTGAGTTTCGTGAAACTGTTGAGGGTGAAGGAGTGCAGGGCAGACACGTTCCTGGTGCAATTGATAGCGTTATATCCACGGGAATTGCGTTCCATCAGCCAGGCGAGCGTGGCCTTTTCAGTGAATTACGCTTGCGTTATTTTGGTCCTCGTCCTCTTACGGAAGACAATAGTATCCGCTCCGAGGCCACCAGTCTGCTGAGCGCGAAGGTGGGCTACAATTTCAACAAAAATTGGACTCTCAGTGTCGAGGGTTTCAACCTCCTCGACAACAGGGATCATGAGATTGATTATTATTACCCATCGCGCTTGAAAGAGGAGGTCGCTCCGCATAATGACATTCACTTTAAATCGGTTGAACCCATTGCGGTACGTGCCGCGCTGACTTTCCGGTTTTAATTTAAAAAGGAGGAAAACATGTTTCATCTATTTTTACGAGGAGGACCTGTCATGTGGCCTATCCTCGTTGCATCTTTGGCGGCTCTAACCGTAATTATAGAGCGGATTGCATTTCTTATCCGTGAAAAAAGGTCAAGATATCCGGAAACGGCAGATAAAATATTCTCCGAAGTTGAGAAAGGAAAAATTGAAGAGGCGATTCAGGCAGGAGAAGGATGCAATGATTTTGTTGTCGTCACCCTTGTTTACGGTCTTCGCCACCGCCACAAAGCCTTCTCAAACGCCCTTTTGCAGGCTGCGAATAAGGAACTTAAGCGTTTTAACCGTGGGCTTCCGGTGCTTGACACCATTATTACCCTTGCGCCTCTCCTGGGTCTTTTTGGCACGGTGATCGGCATGATACAGGCTTTTGGTCTTTTGGGAGGCAGGGAGCTTGATGCGCCTACGGTTATCACCGGTGGCATTGCCGAGGCCTTAATTGCCACTGCATACGGTCTAATCACTGCCATTGTCGCGCTTATTCCTTTTAATTATCTCAATGCACGTCTTGAAGAAGCCCGGCATGAAATTGAGGAAGCCACCACGCATCTCGAACTTTTGCTATTAAAGCAGGACAAAAATTTATGAAGATACCACTACCAGCAACCAGACGGAAGGCAAGGATAGAGATCATTCCGCTTATTGATGTTATATTTTTTCTTTTGGCGACCTTTGTAATGGTTTCTCTTTCAATGGTCAAGAATCAGGGCATTCACGTGAATTTGCCCTCTGCCGCTACCGGTACCCCACAGGAGCGAGAAATAGCAGTAACCATTACCATTACCATTACCAAGTCAGGAGATATATACCTGAATCAGGAAAAATTGGCTCCAGGGCTTTTACCTCAACGCTTGAAACAATTAAAGATAGAAAATCCCGACATGAAGGTTTTTATTAACGGGGACAAGGAAGTCTATTTTGGTAATGCAGTTCAAATCCTTGACGAGGTAAGGTCTTCGGGGATCACAAAAGTTGCCATTCAGACAAAGCAGGGAGACCCTTTGCAAAAATGATAACTGATAGATTCAACAACTACCATAAGATCAAATCCGGCAATTTTGGCATGATTAAAGGATTTATCCTTGCGCTATTCATTTATGGTATCATATTTCTTATTGGCGGGAAGAATTTTGTTAAGCCCGTTCAGCATAGCGTTCCATCAGACTATGGGAGCATTGACGTAGATCTGGTAGCTGCCGTGCCACAGTCAAACACGGAGGCTGTTCAATCCCTTACCTCTGCAGCGGAGGAACAGCAGGAGCGAGTTAAGCCTGTCCCGCCGGAAGAATTGCCAACACTGCCCCAGCCAAACGTAAATGCAACTCAATCCAGTACATCTGTGACGGAGAGACAGCAGGAATTTGTTAAGCCTGTGCCGCGGGAAGAACCGGTAACACCGGTGCAGCCAGAGGTAAATACAGCTAAATCCACTCCTTCAACAAGAGAAAAACAACAAGAAACAGTTAAGCCTATGCAGCGTCCTTCTCAAGGGACGATCGGAACGAAAAACACACCCGGTTATTTCCGGAATCAACCACCGGAATATCCGCAGCTTGCAAAACGAATGCGTCAGGAGGGACTCGTGATACTCAGGGTGGAGATGGATCAAAAAGGCATACCGGTTCAGGTTGAAATTGCACAGAGTAGTAGCTATCCACTCCTTGATCAGGCGGCTTTAAAGGCAGTCAAACGTTGGAGATTTCAACCTGGACGGATAGGAGACTCACCGGTTAAATCCGTGGTGGCAATCCCTGTTAGATTTCGCCTGGAAGATTCAGAAAGAAGATCTCACTGACGGACTATCCTTGAATATAGGAGGAACACACTATGTAACTGAGTAGCTCAATATTAGACAAGAGGTAACAATTTAGTTTTTTGAAAAATTCCAATAATGGCGATGTTCGCCGTGCCGTGTAGGGGCGAAGCATTTGCTATAATTGGCATACATGCATTCATACCCAAA